>NZ_LT976853.1:1382612-1503152 GCF_900249755.1 Cupriavidus taiwanensis | reverse complement strand
CCGATAAAAAAACCGGCCTTCGGGCCGGTTTTTTGTTTTGGGGACGCGCCACCGCGCGCTCCTGCCCCCGTTCCGCCGGCCTTCAGGCCCGCACCGCCTGCCACGCCAGGCCTTCGTCCTGCTCTGCCACCAGCACCTCGCTCGGCCTGGCGCCCAAAGCAGCTGCCAGCGCCCCGGTGGCCAGCTCGCGCGTATTGTTCTGCTTGCTCAGATGGGCCGCCACCACGCGGTTCAGCCCGTCGTGGGCCACCTGCGCCAGGATGCTGGCCGCCACTTCATTGGCCAGGTGGCCGAAGTCGCCGCCGATGCGCCGCTTGAGCGAGGCCGGATAGACGGAATTGCGCAGCATCTCGCGGTCATGGTTGCATTCCAGCACCAGCGCATCCACGCCCGCCAGGCGCGCGGTCACGTAAGGCGTTTCCATGCCCGCATCGGTCAGCACGCCCAGCCGCGCCTGCCCGTCCGACAGCACGAACTGCAGCGGCTCGCGCGCGTCGTGCGGCACGGTGTAGGGCAGCACCTGCAAGCCGCCGACGGCAAAGCCATGGTCGGCGCAGCAAACCCGCACGTCGGCCACGTCGGCGCCGCGCAGGTGCGAGGTGGCCAGCCAGGTGCCGTGGCTGGTGTAGACCGTCAGGCGATGGCGCGCGGCAAACGCATAGGCCGAACCGACATGGTCGCCATGCTCGTGCGTGACCAGCACGGCGTCGAGCTGATCCGGCGTGACGCCCAGGCGCTCCAGGCGCCGGGCGGTCTCGCGGATGCCGAAGCCGCAGTCCAGCAGCACGCGGGTGGTGGTGGTGTCTTCGCGGGATTCGATCAGCAGCGAGTTGCCCTCGCTGCCGCTGCCGAGGAAGGCGAAGCGCATCATGGCCGCGCCCTCCCCGCCAGGCACCGGCCAGGACGGCCGGCTGGCAAGCCAGCAATCATGCGCCGGCTCAGTGCAGTTGCTCGTCGAGCAGCGACAGGATGCGCTTGCCGACTTCGCCGTTCTCGGGCTGGCCGGCGTCGTTGAGCACCGTCACCAGCGTGCCGCTGCCCGTGCCCTTGAGCGAGACGCGGTACTTCTTGGCGGTCTTGGGATCGTCCGGCTTGGTGAACAGCTTGGAGAAGAAGCCGCGGTTGTCGACCGTGTTGCGCGGGTCGACATAGCGCACGTAGTACAGCCCTTGCGCGCGATCGCGGTCTTCGACGGTGAAGTTGACGCGGTCCAGCGACAGGCCCACCGAGCGCCAGGCGCGGTCGAACGGCTCGGGCAGCTGCAGCGCCGGGGCGCCGTTGACCTGGGCCAGGTACGACTTGTTCGGCGCGGCGCCTTCGGCGCCGGCAGCGGCACCGGCAGTGGCACCGGCGGCCGCACCGGCCGCAGCCGCGCTGCCGGGGGCAGTGCCCGTAGCGGCGGCGGCATTGCCGGCCGGCGCCGGGTTCTTGGCCATGCGGTCGGCCTGCTCCTTCTGCACGCCGAGGCGCTGGGCCAGGCGCGACAGGAATTCGGCTTCCAGTTCAGGATCGGCCGGGCGCGGGGTCCAGACCGTGCTCGACTTGTCGATGCCGGTCAGCTGCTCCTGCGCGCCGCGGTGGCTGATGAAGACTTCCAGCGTGCCGTTCTGCGCGCGCTCGACACGGGTGCGGAACTTGTCGCGCTCCGAGGTCGAGTACAGGCCGTCGAACACCTTGCCGATGGTGTTGCGGATGATGTCCTGCGGAATCTTGGCGCGGTTCTCGGCCCAGTCGGTTTCCATGATGCCGGTCTCGGGCGAGTCCTGCACCAGCAGGAAACCGCTTTCCTGCCAGAAGCCGCGCAGTTGCTGCCACAGCTGGTCGCCGCGCATGCCGTTGCTGATCACCAGCCAGCGCTGGTTGCCGTCGCGCTCCATGCGGATGCCCTGCGCCGACGGCAGCACGTTTTCGGTCGGCGATTGCTCGCGCACCTTGGTGGCCTGGCTGTACGTCGACAGCGTCGAGGTGCCGTTCGCATCGGGCACCGAATAGCGGCGGTCGCCTTCCAGCTTGGTCAGGTCGGGCGGCACGTCCAGCGTGGGCGTGCGCTTCGAGGCGGACGACTTGTAGTCGATCTTGTCGGGCTGCATGGCCTCGTTGAGGCTGCTGCAGCCGGTCAGCACACCGGCGGCGAGCACGGGCACAACCAGGGCGGCGCGGCGGACTTGCGTCGCGCCGCGGCGGTTAAGCTTCAGTTTCATTGACACGCAATCCTAGTAGATAAGGCGGACAGCAGGACGCCGCGAAAGATCAGGCCAGCAGGCCGGCGGCGGCCAGTGCCTTGCGTACGTAGTCGTGGTTGCCCTCGGACAGCGGGGTCAGCGGCAGGCGGATACCGCCTGCCATCTTGCCCATCTGCTGGAGCGCCCACTTGACCGGGATCGGATTGGCTTCGATGAACATGGCCTGGTTCAGCCCGATCAGTTCCATATGCAGGCGGCGCGCGGTCACGACGTCGCCCTTCAGTGCCGCCGCGCACATCTCGTGCATCTTGCGCGGCGCCACGTTCGCGGTCACCGAGATATTGCCGTGGCCGCCCAGCAGGATCAGCGCCACCGCGGTGGGATCGTCGCCGCTGTAGATGGCGAAGCCTTCCGGCGCGCCCTTGATCAGCTGCGCGGCACGGTCGATGTTGCCGGTCGCTTCCTTGACGCCGACGATGCCCGGCACCTGCGCCAGCCGCAGGATGGTCTCGTTGCTCATGTCCGCGACCGTGCGGCCGGGGACGTTGTACAGCAGCACCGGCAGGTCCACCGCCTCGGCGATGGTGCGGAAATGCCGGTACATGCCTTCCTGGGTCGGCTTGTTGTAGTACGGCACCACCTGCAGCGACGCATCGGCACCCACCTTCTTGGCGAAGGCGGTCAGCTCGATCGCTTCCTTGGTGGAATTGCCACCGGTCCCCGCGATGATCGGAATGCGCTTGCCGGCCTGTTCGACGGCGACGCGGACCAGTTCGCAGTGCTCCTCGACGGTCACCGTCGGGGACTCACCGGTGGTGCCCACGATCACGATGGCGTCGGTGCCTTCGGCAACGTGCCAGTCGACCAGTGCGCGCAGGGCCGGGAAGTCCAGGCTGCCGTCCTCATGCATCGGGGTGACGATGGCAACGATGCTGCCGGTAATCTGTGTCATAACGTTAGGGAATTCGGGATGCGAATAACGGGATTGTACCGGAACCGCAGGCCGCTTCGACCGCTGCCCGGACAGGGGTTGATACCAACTGTTTCAACGCGTGCGGCGCCGTTTGCGCCGACACCCCGGCGCGCCGCTCAGGGATCGAGCCGGTAGCGTGGCGGCGCGGCCGCACCGCCGGCCGCCGCCGCCTCGCGCACCGCACATAGGCGCTGCACGAAGGCTGTTTTCGGCACTTCGACCACGCCGTCCTCATACGCCACCACGCGCAGCCCATGGGCGCGCGCCACCTCGAGCAGCTCGCCCGGGCGCAGCAGGAAGTCCGGCCGCGACGGCTTGCCCACGGTCTCGTTGCCGGCGGCGAAGGTTTCGTAGATCCAGCACCCGCCCGGCGCCAGCGCCGCCGCCAGGTGCGGCCACAGCGGCCGGTGCAGGTAGTTGGTGACGACGATGGCGTCGAACGGCGCCTCGCCGGACAGCGGCCAGCCGCCCTGCTCCAGGTCCGCCACCCGGCCGGCGACGCCCGACGGCAGGCCGGCAATGGCGTCGGCATCGCGGTCGACCGCCAGCACCTGGTGGCCGCGCGCGGCCAGCCAGCCGGCATGGCGGCCGCTGCCGCAGGCCAGGTCCAGCACCCGCGCCCCGGGGCGCAGCAGATGCGCCCAGCGCGTGACCCAGGCAGACGGCGCGGCGATGCCGGCGTGCGACAGCGTCATGGCAGCCCCCGTCAATTGAGCAACAGCACGATCGGGCGCAGCAGCAGCTCGATCAGCGACATCAGCACATTGACCACCGGCGTCATCCAGATCGTGGTGATCACGCCCGCGGCCACCAGCGCCAGCACCACGAAGATGCCATACGGCTCGATGCGCGACACCGCGCGCGCAATGCCCTGCGGCAGCAGCGCGGTCAGCACGCGGCCGCCGTCCAGCGGCGGCACCGGGAACAGGTTGAAGGCGGCCACCACCAGGTTGACGCGCACGCCGGCCAGCGCCATTTCACCGAAGAACGGCTCGCGCACGCCTCCCCAGGTCAGGCCGATCGCCAGCAGCACCCAGACGAAGGCCTGCACCACGTTGCTGGCGGGGCCGGCCAGCGCCACCCACATGCCATGCCAGCGCGGGTTGCGCAGGCGCTCGAACACCACCGGCACCGGCTTGGCGTAGCCGAACACGAACTGGCCGCTGGTCATGATGTACAGCAGCAGCGGCACGGCGATGGTGCCGATCGGGTCGATATGGCGGATCGGGTTCAGGCTGACGCGCCCGAGGGCATAGGCGGTGTTGTCGCCGAACAGCTTGGCCACGTAGCCGTGCGAGGCCTCGTGCAGCGTGATGGCGAACAGCACCGGCAGGGCATAGACCGCGAAGGTCTGGATAAGGGAGGAATCCATGAGCGCTATTGTAGCGGCCCGCCGGCGCCCGGGCGCACGCTGATGCACCCGAAGGCAGGGGCGGCGGCGCCGCGTGTCAGAGGCCGAAGCGGGCGGTGTCGCCGCGGCCCGCGCGGACCAGCTCGGGCTCGCCGCCGGTCAGGTCGATCACCGTGGTCGGCTGCGCCGGCGCCGGTCCGCCGTCGACCACGAGGTCGAGCTGTTTTTCCAGCCGCGCGCGGATCTGCGCCGGGTCGTTGAGCGGTTCCTCGTCGCCCGGCAGCTGCAGCGTGGCGGAGATCAGCGGCTCGCCGGTTTCGCCCAGCAGCGCCAGCGGGATCGCGTGGTCGGGCACGCGCACGCCGATAGTCTTGCGCGCCGGGTGCGACAGCCGCCGCGGCACTTCCTTGGTCGCTTCCAGGATGAACACGTACGGGCCCGGCGTGGCGCCCTTGAGCCAGCGGTATTGCCGGTTGTCGACGCGGGCAAAGTTGCCGAGCTCGGACAGGTCGCGGCACATCAGCGTCAGGTGGTGGCGGTCGTCGATGCCGCGCAGCCGGCGCAGGCGCTCGACCGCGGCCTTGTCGTCGAGCCGGCAGGCCAGCGCATAGCTGGAGTCGGTCGGCAGCGCGACCAGCCCGCCCTTCTGCAGGATCTGGGCCGCCTGCTTGAGCAGGCGCGACTGCGGGTTGAGCGGATGGATCTCGAAGTACTGGGACATGGGCCAGGGAGCGGAGTCGGATGGAACGGAGCGGCATCCGGGGGCTGGCCCCGGCCAGGCGGAGCGCGCCTACCAGTCGTGCCAGACCGGCGTGACCGTGGGCGGCAGCGGCGGCAGCGTGCCGAGTTCCACCCGGCCCTCGCCGGGGCCGTGGAAGTCGGTGCCGCGCGAAGCCAGCAAGCCGTAGCGGCGCGCCACCTCGGCATAGCGCCGGTACTGGTCGGGCGTATGGCTGCCGGTCACCACCTCGACCGCGCCGCCGCCCAGCGCCGTGAATTCGTCGAACAGCGCGTCGTGCTGGGTGTCGGTGTAGTGGTAGCGGCCCGGGTGCGCCATCACCGCGATGCCGCCGGCCGCGCGGATCCAGCCCACCGCTTCGGCCAGGCTGGCCCAGCGGTGGCCGACATAGCCCGGGCGGCCTTCGGACAGGTACTCGCTGAAGACATCGCCGATGGTGGCGCAGCGGCCCTGGTCGACCAGCCAGCGCGCAAAGTGCGTGCGCGAGATCAGGTCGGGATTGCCGACGTACCGCAGCGCCCCTTCATAGGCGCCGGGGATGCCCACGCTGGCCAGCGCGTCGGCGATATCGCGCGCGCGCCGCGCGCGGCCCGAGCGGGTCTCGGTCAGGCCATCGATCAGCTCGGGGCAGAACGGGTCGATCTGCAGGCCGACGATATGCACGGTCTGTCCCGCCCATGTTACCGAGATCTCGACGCCCGGCACATAGCGCATGCCGAATTCCTCGGCGGCGGCGCGTGCCTCGGCCTGCCCGCCCAGCTCGTCGTGGTCGGTCAGCGACCAGTACGCAACCCCCGCGTCGCGGGCGATCCGCGCCACGGCGCGCGGTGCGAGCGTGCCGTCGGAAACGGTGGAATGGCAATGCAGGTCGGCATTGATGGCGTGGGCGTTTTGCATGGTGGCATTCTACTCCGGTCGCCCCTGGCATGCGTGACGCCGCCGTGCCCGGACGGCCGCGCAAAGCCATGCCGGCAACGCTGGCGTCGGCGGAAACCCGGCGGGTGCGGGGTATAGTCGGGCTTTGCATCGTCGATTTGCGGGCACCTGCCGTGCCTGCCCTGCCCAATGCCCACCGCTACCCCTGCCACCGCCCCCGTCACCAGCACCGACGTCCTGATCGTGGGTGCCGGCCCGGTCGGCCTGTTCGCCGCGTTCCAGGCCGGCGTGCTCGGCCTGAAATGTGAACTGATCGATGTGCTCGACCGCGCCGGCGGGCAGTGCACCGAGCTGTATCCCGAGAAGCCGATCTACGACATTCCCGCCGTGCCCGGATGCCTGGCGCAGGACCTGGTGGAACGGCTGCTGGAGCAATGCGCCCCGTTCGACTTCCCGATGCACTTTGGTGAGCGCGCCGAAAGCGTGGCGGAAATCCCGGCGCCCGATACGCCGGATGGCCATGCCGGGCACGAACGCCTGCTGGTGACGACCGACGGCGGCAAGCGTTTCGATGTCGCCGCGGTGCTGGTCTGCGCCGGCGCGGGCGCGTTCGCGCCGCAGCGCGTGTCGCTGCCGGAGGCGCCGGCGCTGGAAGGCCGCCACGTGCACTACGCGGTGCGCGACGTGTCGCACTTCGCCGGCAAGCGCGTGGTCGTCGCCGGCGGCGGCGACTCGGCGCTGGACTGGGCGCTGGCGCTGCGCAAGGTCGCCGCGCGCGTGACGCTGCTGCACCGTCGCGAAGGCTTTCGCGCCGCGGACGGCACCGTCGCCGAGATGCGCCGCGCGGTGGCCGCGGGCGAGATGGACTTCGTGGTCGGCATGCTGGGCGCGCTGCGCACCGGGGGTGCGGACGGCGGGCTCAGCGAAGTCGAGGTCCGCACCCGCGACGGCAGCACCGTGCTGCCCGCCGACGAACTGGTGGCGCTGTACGGCCTGGTGTCCGAACCCGGCCCGATCGCGCAGTGGGACATGGACATGCGCGCCGGCCGCATCCTGGTCGACACCACCACGTATGAAAGCTCGCGCCGCGGCATCTTTGCCGCGGGCGATATCGCCTACTACACCAACAAGCAGAAGCTGATCCTGTCAGGCTTCCATGAAGCCGCGCTGGCGTTGCGCCGCGCCTACCACTACGCCTTCCCGGAAAAGGCGCTGGTGCACGTGCACACCAGCAACAACGCCGCGCTGAAGGAAAAGCTCACGCACGCGTGAGCGCCGGCGTCAGCCGCAGAACGCCTCGACCAGCGCCGCCACCGCGGCCGGCTGGTCGTGGTGCAGCATGTGGCCGGCATCGTCGACCACCTCTTCGCGGAAATCGCGGAAGACGCGGAAGCGCTCCTTGAATTCGGCGATGGTCTGCTTGTGGGCGATATGGCGCAGCGTGTCGGAATCGCGCGCCTCCACGTGCAGCACCGGGGCGGTGACCTGCTCCCAGATCGCCATCACTTCATCGAGACGGTACAGCGTCGGGTTGATCAGCTTGTGCGCGGGATCGCCCAGGATCTCCCAGCGGCCGTCGGCGTTCTGGCGCGACCAGTGCGCGGCGAGGAAAGCGGCGCGGTCGTCCGGCAGGCGCGGGTTGGTCTTCTGCAAGCGCGCGGCGACACCCTCGACGCTGTCGTACGTCTTCAGTGCGCCCCCCGCGCGCAGTTCATCGAGCCAGCGGGCGTAGCGCTTCGGCGCGTGCTGCGCCCGCGTCGCGGTCATGCCGAAGCCCTCCAGGTCCACCACGCGGCGCACGCGCTCGGGGCGGATGCCGGCATACAGGCAGATCACGTTGGCGCCCATGCTGTGGCCGACCAGGTCCACCTGCCCTTCGGGCTGGTAATGGTCGAGCAGCGCCTCGAGGTCGGCGACGTAGTCGCCGAACCAGTACGACTGCGTGCCGGGGTAGCGCGTGGGCCAGTCGGTCTCGCCAAAGCCGCGCCAGTCGGGCGCGATCACGTGCCAGTCGCCGCGCAGGCGGTCGACCAGGAACTGGAACGACGCGGCCACGTCCATCCACCCATGCAGCATGAACAGCTTGCGCGCGCCGGGCGTGCCCCAGTGGCGCACGTGGTAGCGCAGCCCGCGCACCGTGATAAATTCAGACCGCGAGGTTTCCTTGATTGTCATTGTCTCCACCCTTGCGCCGGGGTCTTCCTGCCGCTGAGCGCGGCGCCGCGGGGGTGGCACGGGAAGCCCGAACAAAATAGAACGATCGTTCGCTTGAGCGCATTATAGCGCCCGGGCGGACCTACAGGAGACCTTGGATGGCCGCAGCTGCCTTGCCGGCAAGCCGGCGCGACGACTATCGCGCCCTGTACGAATCCTTCCGCTGGAAGATTCCGCCGCATTTCAACATCGCCGAAGCCTGCTGCGGCCGCTGGGCCCGCGACCCGGCCACGATGGACCGCATCGCGGTCTATACCGAGCATGAGGACGGCCGCCGCAACGCGCATACGTTCGCCTATATCCAGGCCGAGGCCAACCGGCTGTCGGCGGCGCTGCGCGCGCTGGGCGTGGCGCGCGGCGAGCGCGTTGCGATCGTGATGCCGCAACGCATCGAGACCGTGATCGCGCATATGGCGATCTACCAGCTCGGCGCCATCGCCATGCCGCTGTCGATGCTGTTCGGGCCCGAGGCGCTGGCCTACCGCATCGCGCACAGCGAAGCCGTGGTGGCGATCGCCGACGAAACCTCGATCGACAACCTGCTGGCGGCGCGCCCCGAATGTCCGACGCTGGCGAACGTGATTGCCGCCGGCAACGCGCATGGCCGCGGCGACCACGACTGGGACATGCTGCTCGCGGCGCAACTGCCCGCCTTTACCGCCGAGCAGACCAAGGCCGACGAAGCCGCGGTGCTGATCTACACCAGCGGCACCACCGGGCCGCCCAAGGGCGCGCTGATTCCGCACCGCGCGCTGATCGGCAACCTGACCGGCTTTGTCTGCTCGCAGAACTGGTACCCGCGGGACGACGACGTATTCTGGAGCCCGGCCGACTGGGCCTGGACCGGCGGCCTGTGGGACGCGCTGATGCCGGCGCTGTACTTTGGCAAGCCCATCGTCGGCTACCAGGGGCGCTTCTCCGCCGAGCGCGCCTTCGAGCTGCTGGAGCGCTACGCCGTCACCAACACCTTCCTGTTCCCGACCGCGCTCAAGCAGATGATGAAGTCCTGCCCCGAGCCGCGCCGGCGCTACGACATCCGGCTGCGCGCGCTGATGAGCGCCGGCGAGGCCGTCGGCGAGACCGTGTTCGGCTGGTGCCGCGACGCGCTCGGCGTGATCGTCAACGAGATGTTCGGCCAGACCGAGATCAACTACATCGTCGGCAACTGCACCGCGCAGAACGACGACGAGCAACTGGGCTGGCCGGCACGGCCGGGTTCGATGGGACGCCCCTACCCGGGCCACCGGGTGCAGGTGATCGACGACGAAGGCCGCCCCTGCCCGCCCGGCGAGGACGGCGAGGTGGCGGTGTGCGCCACCGACAGCGCCGGGCATCCGGACCCGGTGTTCTTTCTCGGCTACTGGAAGAACGAGGCCGCCACCGCAGCCAAGTACACCGAACTCGACGGCCTGCGCTGGTGCCGCACCGGCGACCTGGCGCGCGTCGATGCCGACGGCTACCTGTGGTACCAGGGACGCGCCGACGATGTGTTCAAGTCCTCGGGCTACCGCATCGGGCCGAGCGAGATCGAGAACTGCCTGCTCAAGCATCCGGCGGTATCCAACTGCGCCGTGGTGCCGTCGCCCGACCCGGAGCGCGGCGCGGTGGTCAAGGCCTTCGTGGTGCTGACGCCATCGGTGGCGCGCTCGTTCGACGGCGACGCGGCGCTGGTCGCGGAACTGCAGGCCCATGTGCGCGGCCAGCTGGCGCCGTACGAATACCCGAAGGCGATCGAGTTCATCGACCAGCTTCCGATGACCACCACGGGCAAGATCCAGCGGCGGGTGTTACGGCTGCTGGAGGAGGAGCGCGCCGCCGAACGCCGCTCAGCCTAACCGGCCGATGCCTCCAGCCATGCCAGCTCGTCCTCGTCGAAACCGGCCGCGCGCCGCGCCTCGAGGTTGAACGGGCCGCGCAGCTTCGGCGCGCGGTACTGTTCGGCCAGGCGCGCATAGGTGGCCACGGGATCGAGCCCGCGCTGCGCGCACAGCCAGCGGTACCAGTGGTTGCCGATGGCGACGTGGCCGACCTCGTCGCGCAGGATGATGTCGATGATGGCGGCGGCGGCGTGGTCGCCGGCGCCGGCCAGCCGGGCGCGCACCGGCGGCGAGGCGTCGAGCCCGCGCGCCTCCAGCGTGCGCGGCACCAGCGCCATGCGCGCGAGCACGTCGCCGGCGGTCTTGTCGGTCATCTCCCACAGGCTGTTGTGGGCGGGGAAGTCGCCGTAGGCCGCGCCGAGGGTGCCGAGGTGGTCGGCCAGCAGCGTGAAGTGGTACGCCTCTTCATCGGCCACGCGCAGCCAGTCGCGGTAGTACGCGGGCGGCATGCCGGCGAAACGCCAGGCCGCGTCGAGCGCCAGGTTGATGGCATTGAACTCGATATGGCACAGCGCGTGGATCATCGCCGCGCGCCCGGCCGCGGTCTGCAGCGAGCGGCGCCGCTCGACCTGCTGCGGCGCCACCAGCGGCGGCCGCTCCGGCCGGCCGGGGATGGCGTGGGGGGCTTCGGCATGGATGGCCTCGCCGGCTTGCAGGGCCGCATCGGGCAACGTCATCACGTGCCGGTAAAGTGCGCGTGCCGCCACGGCCTTGTCGCGCGGATCCGCCAGGCACAGCACTGCCAGCGCCTGGTGGCGCGGCGAAGGTGACGGGTCAGGCTGCGCGGCGTCGGGTGTTTTTTCTGGCATGGGCGTAAAATCCGGGTCTGCCGCCATTGTAGGGCCTGCCCGGCGTCCGCCCGCCGCGCCAGCCGCGCAACCGGGGCGCCGCCCCGTTCCCCGGCGCTGGCCCTTTAAAGTCCGGCGGCAACCCCCACTTCAACAAAAGCCATTCGTGCAGGAGACCTCATGGCGCTTTACCAGCTCGGCGACGTCAAGCCCAGTATCGACAGCGATGCCTACGTGGCCCCCGAAGCCACCATCATCGGCAACGTGACCCTCAAGTCCCGCGCCAGCGCCTGGCCCGGTGTCGTGATCCGCGGCGACAACGAGCCGATCGTGGTCGGCGCGGACACCAATATCCAGGAGGGCTCGGTACTGCATACCGACCCGGGCTGCCCGCTGACCCTGGGCGACAAGGTTTCGATCGGCCACCAGGCCATGCTGCACGGCTGCACCGTGGGCGAAGGCTCGCTGATCGGGATCCAGGCGGTGGTGCTGAACCGCGCCGTGATCGGCAAGGAATGCCTGGTCGGCGCCGGCGCCGTGGTGACCGAGGGCAAGGTCTTTCCGGACCGCTCGCTGATCCTGGGCGCGCCGGCCAAGGTGGTGCGCCAGCTGACCGATGCCGACGTCGCCAACCTGTACCGCAACGCCGAGACCTACGCCACGCGGCAGGCCCTGTACAAGCAACAGCTCAAGCGGATCGGCTGACCACCGCCGCGGCATCCATCGAAACTCGACAGATTATTGTGACCGATACCACCACCCCCGACACCCTGCAGAAGTTCCTGTTCGACGCGGCCCCCGTGCGCGGCGAGCTGGTGCGCATGGAGGCCACCTGGCAAGAAGTGCTCGGCCGCCACAGCTACCCCGCCCCGGTGCGCCGCCTGCTGGGCGAGATGATGGCCGCCGCGGCGCTGCTGTCGGCCAACCTGAAGTTCAACGGGGCGCTGGTGATGCAGCTGCACGGCGACGGCCCGGTGCGCATGCTGGTGGTGGAATGCCTGTCCGACCTGTCGATGCGCGCCACCGCCAAGCTGGCCGAGGGCGCGCACATCGCCGACGATGCCACGCTGGCGCAGATGGTCAACGCCCACGGCCACGGCCGCTTCGCCATCACGCTGGACCCGAAGGACAAGCTGCCGGGCCAGCAGCCGTACCAGGGCATCGTGCCGCTGGCCGACGCGCACGGCCCGCTGGCATCGATCAGCGCCGTGCTGGAGCACTACATGCAGGCCTCCGAGCAGCTCGACACGCGCCTGTGGCTGGCCGCCGACGACCATGTCGCCGCCGGCATGCTGCTGCAGAAGCTGCCGGCCTACGGCGGCACCGCCGAAGTCGGCGAGACCGGCGCGCCGCTGGCCAGCCACGCCAGGGCACAGGACCTCGACACCTGGGACCGCGCGGTGCAGCTCGGCACCACGCTGAAGGCCGAGGAACTGCTGGCCGAAACGCCCGACACCCTGCTGCGCCGCCTGTTCTGGGAAGACCTGCAGGACGCCGGCCTGCGGGTGTTTGAGCCGCTGACGCCGCATTTCCACTGCAGCTGCTCGCGCCCGAAGGTGGCCGGCATGCTGCAGTCGCTGGGCCAGGCGGAGATCGACAGCATCATCGCCGAGCGCGGCCATGTCGAGATCCACTGCGACTTCTGCGGCCAGCGCTATGAGTTCGACCCGGTCGACTGCGCGCAGCTGTTCTCGGCGACGCCGGTCGCCACCGGCGCCGGCGCCGGCGCAAGCCAGCACCACTGATCCGGCTGCGGCAGCGCCTGCGTGCGCTGCCGCACCGGCGCGGGCAAGGCGGGGCGCGCGGCGGGGGCGCCGCGGAAACATCGGCCTTGCCATCGGGTCCAACGACTGTACGATGGCAGCATCCGGCTGCCGATCCCGCTGCAGCAACGCGAGCCCGAGAACCGCCATGTCCGCCCGAGCCAACCCTCCCCTGACTGACTTCGCCTCCCGCGCGTGTCATCCGCGGCGGGGCGCCGCAGCCTGCGCCGCGCTTGGCGCGCTGCTGCTCGCTGCCGGTTGCGCGCAGATCCCGCGCGACGCCAATGGCTCGCCGCCCACCGCGCGGCTGGCACCCAACGCGATACCGCCGGCACCGCTGAGCGCCGACGACAAGCAGAAGCTCGACGCGCTGAACCAGCAGGTATTGCGCGACCAGGCCGCCGCGATCGCGCTGGACCAGCAGGCCGCGGCCGCGCGCGCGGCCTATGCCTATCCCAACACCAGCTGGAACCTGTATTACGGGGGATGGGGTGGCGGACGGTGGGGCGGCGGCGTCAGCGTCGGCATGCCGGGCTGGGGCTGGGGCGGTTATCCGTACGGGTGGTGGTGACGGACTGCTGACGAACTGGATTCAGGCCACGAACCCGCGCATACGGTCCCCTCTCCCGCGAGCGGGGAGCAAACCGGCGGGGACCTTATGACTCAGTGGCGCGCCATCCCGGCGGCGGAATTCGCCGGCGGCGGCAGCGGCGGCGTGGCGCTGACCTTGGGCGCGGGCGCGACGAACTGCACGAAGACCTCGCCTTCGCGCACCATGCCCAGCTCATAGCGGGCGCGCTCCTCGATCGCGCCGGTGCCGTCCTGCAGGTCGGCCACCTCCCCTTCCAGCTTGGCGTTGCGCAGCTTGAGCGTCTGGTTGCGGGTGCCCTGCTCGGTCAGCTGGCGGTTCAGATCCCACACGCGCAGCCAGCCGCCCTTGCCCAGCCAGAGCGGGTACTGGATGGCGAGCAGCAGCACGAACAACAGCAGCGAAATCAGGCGCATGAAAGGGTGGCGGACAGGAATTTCCGCACAATGATCTGCGAACTCAGCCGGGAAGGCAATTGCCAGGCAGATTTCGATACAAAAACGGCGGTGGCACGGAGGTAAATCCGTGCCACCGCCATTTTCAGAACCACGTCGTCATTCCCGCGGAGGCGGGAATAACAACCCTAGGCCTCAGCGCAGGTTGTAGAACGCGCTCTTGCCCGGGTAGCTGGCGATATCGCCCAGGTCTTCCTCGATGCGCAGCAGCTGGTTGTACTTGGCGATGCGGTCCGAGCGCGACAGCGAGCCGGTCTTGATCTGGCCGGCGTTGGTGCCCACGGCGATATCGGCGATGGTGCTGTCTTCGGTTTCGCCCGAGCGGTGCGAGATCACGGCGGTGTAGCCGGCGCGCTTGGCCATTTCGATGGCGGCAAAGGTCTCGGTCAGCGTGCCGATCTGGTTGATCTTGATCAGGATCGAGTTGCCGATGCCCTTCTCGATGCCTTCCTTCAGGATCTTGGTGTTGGTGACGAACAGGTCGTCGCCCACCAGCTGCACGCGGGTGCCGAGCTTGTCGGTCAGGGTCTTCCAGCCGTCCCAGTCGCCCTCGGCCATGCCGTCCTCGATCGACACGATCGGGAACTTGTCGCACAGGTTGGCCAGGTAGTCGGCGAACTGCGTCGAGCTCAGCTTCAGGCCTTCGCCTTCCAGCTGGTACACGCCTTCGGCCTCGTGGTAGAACTCGCTGGCGGCGCAGTCCAGCGCCAGCAGCACGTCCTCGCCGGCGCGGTAGCCGGCCTTCTCGATGGCCTGCACGATGGTGTTCAGGCACTCTTCGTTGGACGAGAAGTTCGGAGCGAAGCCGCCTTCGTCGCCCACCGCGGTGGACATGCCCTTGTCGGCCAGGATCTTCTTCAGCGCGTGGAAGATCTCGGCGCCGCAGCGCAGGGCTTCGCGGAAGCTGGTCTGCGACACCGGCATGATCATGAATTCCTGGATGTCCAGGCTGTTGTTGGCGTGCGCGCCGCCGTTGACGATGTTCATCATCGGCACCGGCAGCTGCATCGCGCCCGAACCGCCGAAGTAGCGGTACAGCGGCAGGCCGGCTTCTTCAGCAGCGGCCTTGGCCACCGCCATCGACACCGCCAGCATGGCGTTGGCGCCCAGGCGGCCCTTGTTCTCGGTGCCGTCGAGATCGATCAGCGTGCGGTCCAGGAAGGCCTGCTCGGAGGCGTCCAGGCCCATGATGGCTTCGGAGATCTCGGTGTTGATATGCTCGACCGCCTTCAGCACGCCCTTGCCCAGGTAGCGGGCCTTGTCGCCGTCGCGCAGCTCGATGGCCTCGCGCGAACCGGTCGACGCGCCCGACGGCACCGCGGCACGGCCCATCACGCCGGATTCCAGCAGCACGTCGCACTCGACGGTGGGATTGCCGCGGGAGTCGAGAACCTCGCGACCGATGATATCTACGATTGCACTCATGAATTCCTCTCTGACTGTTGATTCTTGCTGCTGATCACTTCAACCTGCGCGCGTGTCAGGCGCGTGTCATGTGCGCAGGTCCTGCGCGCATGACCGCTGCCCGGCGCCTGCCGGCTCAGGTGGCGCCTTCGACCACGATCATATTCATCTTCGCCGCATGCTCGCGCGACTTGCGCGCGGCGCGGTAGGCCTCGCCGTCGTGAAAGGCCTTGGCGGCGTCATAGCTGGGGAATTTCAGCACCACCACGCGCGTCGGCGCCCAGTCGCCCTCGAGCGGCTCGGTCTTGCCGCCGCGCACCAGCACCTCGGCGCCATGGATCTGCATGGCCTTGCTCGAAAGCACCTTGTATTCCTCGTACTGCTGGGGGTCGGTCACGTCGACGTAGGCGATGATAAAGCCCGCGGCCATGGAGAATCTCCCGATTTTTTGTATTGTCTTTCGATATGGTTTGTCGCCGCCGGCATCCGCGCACGGCGCGGCGGCGACAAACGCGGCGGGCTCAGGCGCAGGCCGGCCAGCCGAAGTTGTCTTCGAGGAAGCCGGCGCGCTTGACCAGCGTGTCCAGTTCCTTGAGCACGGACAGCAGTTCCTTCATGCGCGACAGCGGCACCGCGTTGGGGCCGTCGGACATGGCCTTGCTCGGGTCCGGATGCGTCTCCATGAACAGGCCCGCGACGCCGGTGGCAACCGCGGCGCGTGACAGCACCGGCACGAACTCGCGCTGGCCGCCCGAGCTGGTGCCCTGGCCGCCGGGGAGCTGCACCGAATGCGTCGCGTCGAACACCACCGGGGCGCCGGTCTCGCGCATGATCGCCAGCGAGCGCATGTCGGACACCAGGTTGTTGTAGCCGAACGAAACGCCGCGCTCGCAGGCCATGAACACGTCATCGGGCAGGCCGGCTTCGCGCGCGGCGTCGCGGGCCTTGTCGATCACGTTCTTCATGTCGTGCGGCGCCAGGAACTGGCCCTTCTTGATATTCACCGGCTTGCCGCTTTGCGCGCAGGCACGGATGAAATCGGTCTGGCGGCACAGGAACGCCGGCGTCTGCAGCACGTCGACCACGGCGGCGACGGGCTTGATTTCGTCGATCTCGTGGATGTCGGTCAGCACCGGCACGCCGATCTCGCGCTTGACGGTCGCCAGGATCTCCAGGCCCTTCTCCATCCCCAGGCCGCGGAACGACTTGCCCGAGGAGCGGTTGGCCTTGTCGAACGACGACTTGTAGATGAACGGGATGCCCAGTTCAGCGGTGATAGCCTTGAGCTCGCCGGCGGTATCCAGCGCCATCTGCTCGGACTCGATCACGCACGGACCGGCGATCAGGAAGAACGGCTGGTCGAGGCCAACCTCGAATCCACAGAGTTTCATGACTGTCTCTCCTGCTTGCGCCCGGGCTCAGGCGCCCTTGCGCTGCTGGCTGGCGAGCGCGGCTTCGACATAGGCCTTGAACAGCGGGTGGCCGTCGCGCGGTGTCGAGGTGAATTCCGGGTGGAACTGCACGCCGACGAACCACGGGTGCATCGACTCCGGCAGTTCCATCATTTCCGGAAGGTTCTCGGTCGGGGTGCGGGCCGAGATCACCATGCCGGCCTTTTCCAGCGTCGGCACGTAGTGGTTGTTGACCTCGTAGCGGTGACGGTGGCGTTCGTTGACCTCGGCGCCATAGATGGCCGCTGCCTTGGTGCCTTCCTTGACCGGCACGCGCTGCGCGCCCAGGCGCATGGTGCCGCCCAGGTCGGAATCGGCCGAGCGCTGCTCGACCTTGCCTTCGCGGTCGACCCACTCGGTGATCAGCGCGACCACCGGGTGCTCGGTTTCCAGGTTGAACTCGGTCGAGTTGGCGTCGGCCATGCCGGCCAGGTGGCGGGCAAACTCGATCACCGCCAGCTGCATGCCCAGGCAGATGCCGAGGTACGGGATCTTGTTCTCGCGGGCGTACTGGATCGCGCGGATCTTGCCTTCGGTGCCGCGCTTGCCGAAGCCGCCCGGCACCAGGATGGCGTCCAGCGGCGCCAGCACTTCGAGGTGACCCGATTCCAGTTCCTCGGAATCGATGTACTCGATGTTGACGCGCGTGGCGGTGTGCATGCCGGCGTGGCGCAGCGCCTCGATCAGCGACTTGTACGACTCGGTCAGGTCGACGTACTTGCCGACCATGCCGATGGTGATTTCGTGCTCGGGATTTTCCTGGGCGTTGACCAGCTTCTGCCACATCGACAGGTCGGCCGGCTTCGGGTCCAGGCGCAGTTCCTCGCAGATCAGGCGGTCCAGGCCCTGCTCGTTGAGCATCTGCGGGATCTTGTAGATGCTGTCGGCGTCCCACACCGAGATCACGGCGTCTTGCGGGATATTGGCGAACAGCGAGATCTTGGCGCGCTCGTCGTCCGGGATCGGGCGGTCGGCGCGGCACAGCAGCGCGGTGGGAGAGATGCCGATTTCACGCAGCTTCTGCACCGAGTGCTGGGTCGGCTTGGTCTTGAGCTCGCCGGCGCTGGCAATGAACGGCACCAGTGTCAGGTGCACGAAGGCGCAGTGGTTGCGGCCCATGCGCAGGCTCATCTGGCGCGCGGCTTCCAGGAACGGCAGCGATTCGATGTCACCCACGGTGCCGCCGATTTCCACCAGCGCCACGTCGGCCTTGCCGTCGTGCGACGCGGCCGCGCCCTTTTCGACAAACGCCTGGATCTCGTTGGTGATATGCGGGATCACCTGCACGGTCTTGCCCAGGTATTCGCCGCGGCGCTCCTTGCGGATCACCGATTCGTAGATCTGGCCGGTGGTGAAGTTGTTCGACTTGCGCATCTTGGCCGAGACGAAACGCTCGTAGTGGCCGAGATCCAGGTCGGTTTCCGCACCGTCTTCCGTGACAAACACCTCGCCATGCTGGAAAGGGCTCATCGTGCCGGGATCGACGTTGATGTAGGGATCGAGCTTGAGGAGGGTGACTTTGAGGCCGCGCGACTCAAGAATGGCCGCGAGCGAGGCAGCAGCGATGCCCTTGCCGAGAGAAGAGACGACGCCACCGGTGACGAAGACGAATTTGGTCATAAACCGAGCTTGCCGGGGAAATCGGGATTATACATGAGAGCCCGTTCCCCGCCGACCCGGAAATTGTGACAGCAGGCCCGCTGCGGCACGCCACAGCGGGCCTTGCCGGCCGCGTTGCGGCGCATCCGCCGCACGCCGGCTCAGCGCCCCTGCTGGCGCATCGCGCCGATCAGTTCGCGCACCAGTTGCGCGGTCTGCTGCGGCCGCTCCATCGGGTACAGGTGGCCGCCTTCGATAAAGCGCAGGTTGGGCCCGACCAGCCGGCGCGTCGCCCCCAGGCCGCACTGGCGCACCTCGCGCGAGCGCGTGCCGGCGACAAAGCCGACCGGCACCGGCGCGCCGCGCGCGACCTTGCGCCCGAGGCTGGTCGGCAGCGTGCGGTAGATCCAGTATTCGACCTCGCGGTCGAAGCGCAGCCGGCGTTCGTTGTCGTTGCCGGTGGGCTCGGTGCCGTGGATGGCGTAGTCGCGCAGCACCTCGTGGTCCCACACGGCGAAGTTGGGCTTGGCGCGGAAATGCTGCCACACCGCCTCGGCATCCGGCCAGTGCGTGCGCCGGTTCCTGGTCACCGCCGCCGGGCCGGGCTTTTCATCGATGCCCAGCATCTGCGCGGTCTTGAGCAACGATGCGCGCCAGCCGGCGATGATGGGCGAATCGAGCATGACCACGCCGCGCACCCGTTCCGGCCGGCGCAGCGCCGCCATCAGCGACAGGAAGCCGCCCAGCGAATGGCCCACCAGCCACACCGGCTCGCGATACTGGCGGTCGATCTCGCCCAGCAGTTCTTCCACCAGGTGCGGCCAGCCGCGTGTCACCGGGAATTCCGGCTTGTGTCCGTAGCGGTCCACCGCGCGGAATTCGAACTCGCCGTCGAGCTCGCCGAACAGCTTGCGGTAGGTCGTCACCGGGAAGCCGTTGGCGTGGGAAAAATGAATGATCTCGCGCATGCCTGCCGCCTCAATCCGGCTTGCGCGGATGCATGCGCTTGGCCCGCACCGGCTGGGCCCAGCGGTCGGCCTCGCCGGAGCGCGCCAGCGAGAATTCCGCGGGCGCGCCCGGATCCCACTCGGGGTTGTGGATCTCGCCGAAGACCTGGCGCAGGCGCTGCCCCCAGGTGTCGCGGATCATGCGGAAATAGGCGTTGCGCTCGTCGATATTGACAAAGCGCGTCACCTGCAGCGAATCCGCTTCATAGACCAGCAGGTCCAGCGGCAGGCCGACCGAGATATTCGACTTCAGCGTCGAATCCATCGAGATCAGCGCGCATTTGGCCCCTTCCGCCAGCGGCAGCGACGGGTGCACGACGCGGTCGACGATGGGCTTGCCGTACTTGGCCTCGCCGATCTGGAAGTAGCAGTTCTCGGGCGTGGCCTCGACGAAATTGCCGGCCGCGTAGATATTGAACAGCCGCACCCGCTCGCCGCGCACCTGGCCGCCGAAGACCAGGCTGACATTGAACTCGATGCCGGCGTCGCGCAGCGCGTGGGCATCGCGCCGGTGCACCTGGCGCACCGCCTCGCCGACGATCGAGGCGGCCTCGAACATGTCGCGCGCGGTCCACAGCGAGCGTTTCTCGTCGTGGTCCTCGATCAGGATCTGGCGCACCGACTGGCTGATCGCCAGGTTGCCCGCGGTCATCAGCACCATCACCCGGTCGCCGGGTTCCTCGAACACCGTCATCTTGCGCGCGGTGGAAATGGCGTCTACCCCGGCATTGGTGCGGGAGTCGGACAGGAATACCAGGCCGGCATCCAGCCGCATGGCTACACAATACGTCATGGTTTGTCTTGGTGTTCTCGGTGGCGGCCGGCCCGTGCCGGCAGTGGCCTGCATCACTCCGGATTCTAGCGCCCGTGCACCAGCACCGCGCCGCGTCTGGAAGCAAGCACCTAATCAGGTAAAAAGTGGCGTGATTGTTACATTGACTTCCAGCGTCTCGCCGTCGCCGCCGTCCCGGATGCCTCGCACTGGTGCTGCCGACGCGTAATCGCGCCCCACCGCCAGCCGGATATGGCGCTCGTCGGTCAGGCAGCCATGGGTGATGTCGATGCTGCACCAGATTTCCCGGGCCGGGTCCAGGCACACGTCGGCCCAGGCGTGGCTGGCCAGTTCGGTGGCGGCCGGGTCGTAGAAATATCCGCTGACATAGCGCGCGGGGATGCCCAGTGCGCGGCACGCCGCCACCATCACCTGCGCCTGGTCCTGGCACACGCCGCTGCCCAGCGCGAAGGCCTCGGCGGCCGAGGTGCCGACATCGGTGGTGTTGGGCTTGTAGCGCACGCGCTCGCCGATGCCACGGGCCAGCGCCAGCAGCGCGTCGATATCGTGCCCGGCCGCCAGGAACGGCGCGGCAAACGCCTGCATCGCCGCCGGTGCCGTGGTCAGCGGCGTGCTGCCGAGGAAGTACAGCGGCGACACCCGCGCTTCGCCGTCCGGCGGCGCGTCGCAGAACGCATGGTGACCGTCGCGGTCGAGCTCGCCATGCGGCGGCAGCACTTCGACTTCGCCGCTGGCTTCGATAGCGATGGTGCTGGCCGGCCCGGTCACGGTGAAGTTGTGCACGATGTTGCCGAACCCGTCGCGCGCGGCCGACGGGTTGCCCGGCGCCGACAGCTGCCAGTCGTGCACGGTCTGCAGCGGGCCCGAGCGCGGCTCGAGCCGCACTTCGTGCACGCTGCGCCGCACCGGTTCGGCGTAGCGGTAGACAGTATGGTGGTGGATCTTGTATTTCACGGTATCAGGGCGCGGCGGCGGCACGGGGGGCTGCCGGCGGCCCGGGTCAGGCCACCTGCAGCGGCACCAGGAAGTCCCGGCTGATGCCATTGCCGAGGTCGCCGATGCGCTCCAGGAAGCTGGTCAGGTACGCGTGCAGGCCGACGGCGAAGATATCGTCGATGCGCGCGTACTTCAGGTCGGCGTGGAGTTTACCAGCCTGCCGCTCGGTCTCCGCTGATTGCTGGTTGCGCACCGTATGCAGGATGGCCACCACCTCGTCCATGCTCGACACCAGCGAACGCGGCATGTCCGGACGCAGGATCAGCAGCTCGGCCACGCGCTGCGGCGTGATCACCGCGCGATAGACCTTGCGGTAGACCTCGAAGCCCGACACCGAACGCAGGATCGCCGCCCAGTGGTAGAAGTCGTTGTGGCCGCCCTGGCCGGGATTGGTCTCGCCTGCACCACCGTTGCCGCCCCCGCCGCCCTCCCCACTCGATGACGCCTGGAACTTGACGTCGAGGATGCGCGCGGTATTGTCGGCGCGTTCCAGGAAGGTGCCCAGCCGCATGAAGTGGAACGCATCGTCCTTCAGCATGGTACCGAACTGGACCCCGCGCGCCAGGTGCGAGCGGAACTTGACCCATTCGAAGAAGCGCGCCGGGTCTTCCTTCAGCACGCCGTCGGCAATCAGGCGCTGCACCTCCAGCCAGGTGGTGTTGACGGTTTCCCAGACCTCGGTGGTCAGCGAGCCGCGCACCGCGCGCGCGTTCTCGCGCGCCGCGCGCAGGCAGCTCATGATGGACGAGGCATTGGTCATGTCGCGCACCATGAAGTCGATCACGTCGTCGCGCGACAGCAGGCCGTACTTGTGGTCGAAGACCTCGGTCAGTTCCGAGATATCGAGCATGGCCCACCAGCCCTGCTCGGCCACTTCGGCCGATTGCGGCAGCAGCGAGGTCTGGTAGTTGACATCGAGCATGCGCGCGGTGTTCTCCGCGCGCTCGGTGTAGCGGGCCATCCAGAACAGGTGGTCGGCGGTGCGGCTCAGCATGTGGGCTCTCCGGGGTGGGCGGCGGTGGTCATGGCTGGCATCGCGTTCATCGTTCCAGCACCCAGGTGTCCTTGGTGCCGCCCCCTTGCGAGGAATTCACCACCAGCGATCCTTCCCGCAGCGCCACGCGGGTCAGTCCGCCCGGCACCATCCGCACCTCCTTGCCCGACAGCACGAACGGGCGCAGGTCGATATGGCGCGGGGCAATGCCGGCCTCGACATAGGTCGGGCAGGTCGACAGCGCCAGCGTCGGCTGCGCAATGTACTGCTCCGGCCTGGACCTGACCACCTCGCGGAAGGCATCGATCTCGGCGCGGGTCGCGGCCGGCCCGACCAGCATGCCGTAGCCGCCGGCGCCGTGGGTTTCCTTGACCACCAGCTCGTCCATGTGGTCGAGCACGTACTGCAGGTCATCGGCGCGCCGGCACATATAGGTCGGCACGTTGCTGAGGATGGCCTCTTCGCCCAGGTAGAAGCGGATCATGTCCGGCACATAGGGGTAGATCGACTTGTCGTCGGCCACGCCGGTGCCGATCGCATTGCAGATGGTCACGTTGCCGGCGCGGTAGACCGACAGCAGCCCGGCGGCGCCCAGCGCGGAATCGGGGCGGAACGCGAGCGGGTCGAGGAAATCATCGTCGACGCGCCGGTAGATCACGTCGATGCGTTGCGGGCCCTGCGTGGTGCGCATGAACAGGTGGTTGCCGTCGACGAAGAGGTCGCTGCCTTCGACCAGTTCCACCCCCATCTGCTGCGCCAGGAAGGCATGCTCGAAGTAGGCCGAGTTGTACATGCCGGGCGTCAGCACCACCACGGTGGGATCGGCGATCGCCTGCGGCGAGACCCCGCGCAGCATGTCGAGCAGCAGGTCGGGATAGTGCGCCACCGGCGCCACGCGGTTGCGCGCGAACAGGTCCGGGAACAAGCGCATCATCATCTTGCGGTTTTCCAGCATGTACGACACGCCCGACGGCACGCGCAGGTTGTCTTCCAGCACGTAGAACTCGCCCTCGCCTGCACGCACCACGTCGATGCCGGCGACATGCGCATAGACGTCGTGCGGCACGCTGACGCCGAGCATCTCGGGCCGGTACTGGGCGTTGTTGTAGATCTGGTCGGGCGGGATCACGCCGGCGCGGATGATGTCCTGGCCGTGGTAGATGTCGTGGATGAAGCGGTTCAGCGCCGCCACGCGCTGGCGCAGGCCTTTTTCCAGCAGCGCCCATTCGCTCGCCGGGAAAATGCGCGGGATCACGTCGAACGGAATGGTGCGCTCGGTGCCGCTGTTGGCCTCGTCCTTGTCGCCGTAGACGGCAAAGGTAATGCCCACGCGCCGGAACACCAGGTCGGCCTCGGCGCGCTTGTTGCCCATCGTGCTTTCGGTCTGGCGCGCCAGCCATTCGGCGAAATGCCGGTAGTGCGGGCGTATCGCCCCGTCAGGCAGGGCCTGTCCCGCGTGGATCAGCGCCGGCGCACCGTCGTCGCGCCAGTCCAGCATCTCGTCGAAGTACCGCGCCGCCATGATGGCCGCTCCTCCATGTCGCGGACTGCCGCCGTGCCTTGCGCATTCGCGCCGCCGCCGGCCGTCCTGGTTGCCCTGGCTGTCGTGCCCTGCCGCACGGCCGCACTGGTTGATGCAAGCCGCGGTGATGCCGTCGAGTCACTGGCCCTTCCAGCATACCCGTGCCGGCGAAAGCCGCAAGGTGGCATGGCGCGCCGCCTGTGCAGGCGCACCAGCACCGAAGCCAGGCTAGCAAGATGCCTGCCAGCGCACGCAAAAAAGCCGCCAGCGAGGCCGGCGGCCGTGATTGCGTTGCAGGGAAATGGAAGCCGTGCCGTGGAACCATGCCCCGTGGGGCATGGCGGCGGCAGTTCAGCGCGCCGCGCCGGCGCCTTGCCGCGCGGTAGCCCGCAGGATGGTGTCGACCAGCACCTCGGGCGGCTGGCGGATATCGAGCGCCAGCGCATCGCCGGGTTCTTCCAGCGTATCGAACTGGCTTTGCAGCAGTTCGGGGTTGAAGAAGTGCTCGCTGCGCGCGGACAGGCGCTGGCCGATCAGCGCGGCATCCCCCTTCATGAAGACGAAGGTCACGCCGCCGTCGGGCGGGGTCAGCCGGTCCCGGTAAGCCTGGCGCAGCGCCGAGCAGGTGAACACATGGGTGCGGCCTTCGGCCCGGGCCGAGTCGATGGCCGCGCGCATCGCGGCCAGCCAGGGCCAGCGGTCTGCGTCGGTCAGCGGAATGCCGGCGTGCATCTTGGCCTTGTTGGCATCGCTGTGGAAATCATCGGCGTCATGGAAGCCGCAGCCCAGCCGCTGCGCCAGCAACTGGCCGACCGTGGTCTTGCCGCTGCCGGAAACGCCCATCAGGATATAGATCATGTCTGCTCCGTCGGTCTTGGTATCGGATGGTGTTGCCATCCTTGTCTATCCTTGCTTGTCCTGGACGTCGTTCCCGCCTGCGCGGGAATGACGGAGGCAATAGAAACTATTGTGCGACGGTTTGCGCCGCGGAGGCAGTGACAAATGCGCCAGCGCCAGCGGCATCCGCCTCGGACAGGTCAAGTGCGCTGCCACCCTCTTCCGCGATGCGCGCGTGGCGCCGGAACAGGCCGAACAGGCCGCGCCCCAGGCTGAACTGCGCGAACGGGTCGGCCGGCGCGCGGGCCGGCGCGCGCGCCGCGAACTCGCTTTCGTCGCCCAGCCATTGCAGCGTGCCGGCGACGGCGTCGACGCGGATACGGTCGCCGTCGCGCACGCGCGCCAGCGCGCCGCCCGCCAGCGCCTCGGGGCCGACGTGGATCACCGCCGGCACCTTGCCCGAGGCGCCGGACATGCGCCCGTCGGTCACCAGCGCCACCTTGTGGCCGGCGTCCTGCAGCGCGCCCAGCACCGGCGTCAGCCGGTGCAGCTCCGGCATGCCGTTGGCATTCGGCCCCTGGAAACGCACCACCGCGACCAGGTCGCCACCGAGTTCGCCGGCATCGAACGCCGCCTGCAGCGCCTCCTGCGAATCGAATACCCGCACCGGCGCTTCCACCACGCGGTGTTCGGGCGCCACGGCCGAGACCTTGATCACGCCGCGGCCCAGGTTGCCCTGCATCAGCCGCAGGCCGCCCTCGGCCGAGAACGGCGCGGCGGCCGTCGCCAGCACCTGCGGGTCGCCGCTGTGCGCCGCGCCATCGCGCCAGTGCAGCACGCCGTCGGCCATCACCGGCTCCTGCGTGTAACGGGCCAGGCCCGGGCCGGCCACCGTCTGCACGTCCTCGTGCAGCAGCCCGGCCTGCAGCAGCTCGCGGATCACGAAGCCGGCGCCGCCGGCGGCATGGAAGTGGTTCACATCGGCCGAGCCGTTGGGATAGACGCGCGCCAGCAGCGGCGTGATGCGCGACAGCAGGTCGAAATCATTCCAGTCGATGACGATGCCGGCGGCGCGCGCCATCGCCACCAGGTGGATGGTGTGGTTGGTCGAGCCGCCGGTGGCCAGCAGGCCGACCATGGCGTTGGCGATGGCGCGTTCGTCGACGATGCGCGCCAGCGGCAGGTAGCCATCGCCGCGCGCGCGCAGTGCGATCGCGCGCTGCGCCGCAGCGGCGGTCAGCGCATCGCGCAGGCCGCTGTCGGGATGGACGAAGGCGGCGCCCGGCAGGTGCAGGCCCATGATTTCCATCAGGAACTGGTTGCTGTTGGCGGTACCGTAGAACGTGCAGGTGCCGGCGCCGTGATAGGCCTGGCATTCGGCTTCCAGCAGCGCATCGCGCCCCACCTGCCCGGTGGCATAGAGCTGGCGCACGCGCGCCTTTTCCTTGTTGGGCAGCCCGCTGGCCATCGGCCCCGCGGGCACGAACACCACCGGCAGGTGGCCGAACTGCAGCGCGCCCATCAGCAGCCCGGGCACGATCTTGTCGCACACCCCCAGCATCAGCGCCGCATCGAAGGTGTTGTGCGACAGCGCCACCGCGGTACCCATGGCAATCGCATCGCGCGAGAACAGCGACAGCTCCATGCCGGCGTTGCCCTGCGTGATGCCGTCGCACATGGCCGGCACGCCGCCCGCCACCTGCGCCACCGCGCCGACCGCGCGCGCGGCCTCGCGGATCACGGCGGGATAGCGCTCGTAGGGCTGGTGCGCCGACAGCATGTCGTTGTACGCGGTGACGATGCCCAGGTTGGGCGCATGGTCGACGCGCAGCCTGAGCTTGTCGCCGGCCGGCAGCGCGGCGAAGCCGTGCGCCAGGTTGGCGCAGGACATGCCGCGCAGCGGCCCCAGTTCCGCCTGCGCGCGCTCGCAGCGGGCAAGGTAGGCGGCACGGCTGGCGCGGCTGCGCGCAACGATGCGGTCGGTAACGGCCTGAAGCTCGGCATGGACGGCGGAAGGCATGGCGGTGACGGTCCTTGTGGGCGGAGGAGACTGACGCCGATCCGGCGCCAATCTCTGTAGATTTTCTACAGATCGGGACGCCATTATACCCAGCACGCGTTGCGCGTCGACCCGTCTAGGCAGCCATTTCCCGCAGAAAATTCCGAACTCAGGGCAAACCCGGAGAGCAAGGCGTGCGCCCTTTGAGGCAAGATGCGGCGCCAGCCGATGTAGAATCTCTACATCTCCCTCTAACACCGAAACCGCCACCTGCCGCCATGCGCGACCGCATCCTTGCCGTCTACGACACCCTTCGTCCCTCAGAACGCCGCCTGGCCGACTATGTCGCCCGCCACGGCGCCACCGTGATCCGGCTGTCGATGCCGGAGCTGGCCGAGCGCGCCGGCGTGTCGCAGCCCACCATCGCGCGTTTCTGCGCGGCGCTGGGCTACGACGGCTTCCGCGAATTCAAGCTGCAGTTCGCGCAGAACGTCGGCGGCGGCACCCCGTTCGTGCACCAGGATGTCGCGGCCGACGACCGCCCGGCGGACATCGCCGGCAAGGTCTTCGACCGCACCATTGCCACGCTGATGAGCGTGCGCAACGCCTTGTCGGCCGACCAGATCGAGCATGGCATCCGGCTGCTCGCCGGGGCGCGCCGCATCGAGTTCTATGGCTGCGGCAACTCCGGCATCGTCGCGCTGGACATCCAGCACAAGTTCTTCCGCCTGGGCGTGCCGACCGTCGCCTATGCCGACCCGCACGTATTCAGCATGTCGGCGGCGCTGCTGGCCCCCGGCGACGTCGCCGTGCTGGTCTCCAACAGCGGCCGCACCTGGGACATGCTGACCGCCGCCACGCTGGCGCGCAGCAGCGGCGCCAGCGTGCTGGCGCTGACCCACAGCGGCTCGCCGCTGGCCCGGCTGGCCGACGTCTGCGTGTTCTCGGACGTCGAGGAAGACAGCGAGGTCTACACGCCGATGACCTCGCGCATCAGCCACCTGGTTCTGGGCGACGTGCTCGCCGCCGGCGTGGCGCTGGCGCGCGCCGACACCGTTGCGCCGCGCCTGCAGCGCGCCAAGGCGCATCTGCGCGAGCGGCGCATCGCCGGCGCGGAGCCGGCGCCGGCCAGAAGCCGGGCCCGCACCGCGGCGAAGCCCGCCACCCCCGCCCCGTCCGCGCCGCGCACCAGCCGCCGCAAGGCCGGTTGACCGGCGCGGCACCGGCGCCCTAGCGCGGCGCCGGCGGCCGGTCCCGCCAGTAGCGCGGCTCGGCCTGCCGGAACAGCGACAGTTCGTAACCCGCGCGCGCCGTGTCCATCGTCACCGCGCCCGTTTCGTCGGTGCGATAGCGCAAGATGCCCGCGCGGCCAAAACGCTCCCACACGTCGGCGTTCGGATGGCGATAGCGGTTGGCATAGCCCAGCTGGAACACGGCCGCCGCCGGCGCCACCGCCTCGATCCAATCCGCGCCGGACGACGTGCCGCTGCCGTGATGCGCCACCACCAGCACGTCGGCCCGCAACGCTTGCGCCGGCTGGCGGTCGATCAAGGCACGCTCCTGCGCCACGCCGATATCGCCGGTAAGCAGCAGGCTGTGCACGGCGGTCTCGACGCGCAGCACGCAACTGCGCGCATTGCTGGCGACCGCGGCCTGTTGCGACTGCTCGGCCGGCGGGTGCAGCACCGAAAACCGGACCCCGTCCCACTGCCATTGCTGGCCCGCCAGGCATGGCGGCCACTGCTCCGGCCGCGATCCAAGCAAGGCATGGCCGGCAGGCGCGCCGGTGCTGCGCGCGGCCACGGCCACCGCCGCGGCAATGTCCGGCACGCCGCCGGCATGATCGATGTCTTCATGGCTGACCATCAGGTGATCGAGCCGGGCCACGCCCTCGGCGCGCAATACCGGCACCACCACCTGCTCGCCCGCGCTGGATCCTGACACATAGCCCGGCCCGGTGTCGTACAGCAGCGCGTGCGAGCGCGTGCGCACCAGCACCGCCGTGCCCTGCCCCACGTCGAACATGACCGCGCGGAACTGGCCGTGGGCAACCGGCGGGCCGCGCGCCATCAGCATCGGCAGCATCAGCAGCCCGCCATGCCGGCGCAGGCGCGCCGAAGCCACGGGCGCCACCAGCAGCGCAACGCCAAGCGCGGCCAGCAGCAGCGCCACCGGCCCCGCGCTGGCGGCCTCCCACATCGCCCATGGCAGCGTGGAGAACCATTCCAGCACGGCAGCCAGCCGCGCCATCGCAAAGTGCGCGGCCGCGATGACCGGCGCCGCGAGCAACGCCGGCAGCGCGGCGCCCAGCAGCGCCAGCGGCGTCACCAGCAGGCTGACCACCGGAATCGCCACCGCATTGGCCAACGGCGACACCACCGAGACCTGGCCGAACAGCAGCAGCGTCAGCGGCACCAGCCCGATGGTCACCGCCCACTGCGTGCGCGCGCCCGCGGCAAGCGCGGCGCGCAGCCGCTGCCAGCGCCCTGCGATCGCGGCGTCGCGCCCCGGCCGGGCAGCGAAGAAGATCACCGCCACGGCACCGAACGACAGCCAGAACCCGGGCAGCATCGCCGCCCACGGGTCCAGCAGCAGCGCCACCAGCGCCGCCCACGCCAGCACCACCGATGCCGGCGGCGCGCGCGCGCCCCATACGGCGGCCGCGGCGACGCAGAGCATGGCAACGGTGCGCAGCGCCGGCACCTGCATGCCGGCCAGCATGCCGTAGCCCAGCGCGGTGGCCACTGCCACCGCCAGCGCGGCTTGCCGGGCCGGCAGCCAGAGCGGCAGCGGCCGGCGCAGCCAGCGGCCGAGGCCAAGCGAATGGCGCCACAGCAGCCCGGCCAGCGACGCCGTCATGCCGGCCACCATGGTGATATGCAGCCCGGAGATGGCCACCAGGTGGCTGACGCCGGTGCGCCGGAACAGTTGCCAGTCTTGCGCCTCGATGCCGCGCTGGTCGCCGATCACCAGCGCGACCAGCACCGCGCCGAAGCGCGCCTCGGGTGGCAGCGCGGCGCGCAGGTGATCGCGCACGGCGGCACGCCAGGCTTCGATGCGCCAGGCCAGCCGCTCGGAAGCTGCGTCCTGCGGCGGCCCCTGCGCGCGGCGCACATAGC
Source organism: Cupriavidus taiwanensis (assembly GCF_900249755.1). Taxonomy (NCBI): domain Bacteria; kingdom Pseudomonadati; phylum Pseudomonadota; class Betaproteobacteria; order Burkholderiales; family Burkholderiaceae; genus Cupriavidus; species Cupriavidus taiwanensis. The sequence continues at coordinate 1,473,623 of NZ_LT976853.1, read as the reverse complement.
CGGTGGCGCCATAGCCTTGCGCCAGCAGCCAGTAGGCGTAATCGAAGCCGGACGGATTGGCGAGCCCGCGCGGGCGCCGCAGGCGAACCGTCAGCGTGAAGCGCTGGCCGGGACGCAGGTCGGGCGGCGCGCCACGCCAGTTGAGGCTCAGCCGATGCGGCAGTTGCAGGCCCGGTTCGACGGCATGCTCCACCGTGAACGCAAAGCGCGTCCCGGCGGCAGACTCCGACGGCAGCCCCGACACCACACCGCGCACGTCGAGGTCGCGTGCCTCGAGCGCGGCCGGCAGCCAGTCGCGCAGGCGCAGTTCAGCCCGCCAGCCCGCCCAGCAGAACGCGGCACCGAAGGCGACCGTGGCCAGTGCCACGCCATGCAGCGCGGCGTGCAGGCGCCTGCCCCAGGCGGCCACGGCAACAGCGAGCAACGCCAGCGCCGCAAGGGTCAGGCGGAGGCCGCCCGGCGGCGGCAGCGTTGACTGCTGCTGCAGCGTCCAGCATCCCGCAACGAAGGCCACCACGAACCAGCGCACCGCAACGCTCCTGCTTGTTTTCGCACAGTGAGAGTTGTACTGCCGGCGTGGGGAGGGAAGCTTGTCAGTCTGTCAGGGGGATGTGGAGATGTGTGACGGGTGGCAGGGCGCATCGGTGATCTGGCGGCATGCGGTACTGCAAGCGCCCGCCCTCACCCCGGCCCTCTCCCGCAAGCGGGAGAGGGCGTACCCAGTCGGCACAGGAAGGGGCGGAGTTCTTCGGGGCGCAGCTGCCTGGCTTAGCCTGACTGCTTCAGCCCGTTCGCGGCGCCATGCTGTCGGCAAACGCCGCCAGCCGCGGCAGCGCATCCACCGCATTGCGCCAGGTCGCCTGCGCCAGCGTCCATGCGTCGATGCCGCGCAGTTCCGCGATCACGCGCGCCACGCCGGCCACCTCGGCGGGCGTGTTGCGCGCCTTGTGCTGTTCGCCGAACTGGTCGTCGGACAGCCAGGCCGGCGCGATGTCCGGCGCATCGGTTTCCAGCACCAGCGCATCCAGCGGCAGCTCGGTCGCCAGCCGGCGGATCTGGCGCGCGCGGCTGAAGGTGACATTGCCGCCGAAGCCGAGCTTCAGGCCCTGGTCGACGAAGCGCCGCGCCTGCTCGTGGCTGCCGTTGAAGGCATGGGCAATGCCGCGCTTGACGCCGAGCTTGCGCAGCTGCGCGCCGACCTGGTCCTGCGACTTGCGCACATGCAGCAGCACCGGCAGGTCGAACTCGCGCGCGAGCTTCAGTTGTTCTGTGTAGAGCCAGGTCTGGTGGTCCGCCTCCAGCCCCGCGACGAAGAAGTCGAGCCCGATCTCTCCGATGCCGACAAAGCGCGGGTCATCCATGCTGGCGGCCACCTGGCGCCGCAGCGTGTCCAGATCGGCCTGGCCGGCGCCGGGCGAGCACAGCGGATGGATGCCCAGTGCGTAGACACAGCGCGCATCGCCATGCGCCAGCGCGCGCACGGTGTCGAAGTTCGACGCGGCCACCGCCGGCACCACGATGCCGCGCACGCCGGCGGCCTCGGCCGCGTCGGCGACCTGCCCGCGGTCAGCGTCGAACTCGGCGGCGTCGAGGTGGCAATGGGTGTCGATCCACATGGATGCCGCCGCTTCAGCGTTCCTGGTGCAGGTGGCCGTCGCGCAGCCGCAGCACGCGGTCGCAGCGGCCGGCGAGGTCCAGGTCGTGCGTGACGATGACAAAGCTGGTGCCGAGCGTGCGCGACAGCTCCAGCATCAGGTCATAGACGCCGCCGGCGGTGTGGTCGTCGAGGTTGCCGGTGGGCTCGTCGGCCAGCACGCAGGCCGGCTGGCCCACCAGCGCGCGCGCAATGGCGACGCGCTGGCGCTCGCCGCCGGACAACTCGCCCGGCCGGTGCCGCGAGCGCCCGCCCAGCCCGACGCGTTCCAGCATCGCCTGCGCGACCTCGCGCGCAGCCGGCTGGGTCAGGCCGCGGATGCGCAGCGGCATCGCCACGTTGTCGAGCGCGGTGAATTCCGGCAGCAGGTGGTGGAACTGGTAGACAAAGCCCAGCGAGCGGTTGCGCACCACGTTGCGCTCGCGCTCGCGCAGCGCCGTGAACGGCTTGCCGAGCAGCGCGACGCGGCCGGAATCGGGCTCGTCGAGCCCGCCCAGCACATGCAGCAGCGTGCTCTTGCCCGAGCCCGATGCGCCGACGATGGCGACCTTCTCGCCGGCATTGACGCGTACGTCGACCCCGCGCAGCACGTCGACGTCGAGCTCACCCTGGCGAAAACGCTTGGTCAGGCCCTCGGCCACCAGCACCGGCGCGCCGGTGCGCGGCAGGCCCGGCGCGGGCGTGGAAGTATCGGCTTGCAGCACGGCTTCACTCATAGCGCAGCGCCTCCGCCGGGTTGACGCGGGCGGCGCGCCAGCTGGGATAGAGCGTGGCCAGCGTGGCCAGCACGAAAGAGATGATGCCGATGGTGGCGATGTCGTTCACGCGGGGGTCGGAAGGCAATTGGCTGATGAAATAGATGTCGCGCGGCAGGAACTGCACGTGCAGCAGGCGCTCGATGAAGGGCACGATCACGTCGATATTGGTGGCGATCAGCGTGCCGCCGGCCACGCCCAGCAGCGTGCCGATAAAGCCGATGGCCACGCCCTGCACGATGAAGATCTTCATGATCGAGCCCGGCTGCGCGCCCATGGTGCGCAGGATGGCGATATCGGCCTGCTTGTCGGTGACGGTCATCACCAGCGTCGAGACCAGGTTGAATGCGGCCACCGCGATGATCAGCGTCAGGATGATGAACATCATCCGCTTCTCGGTCTGCACCGCGGCAAACCAGTTGCGGTTCTGCTTGGACCAGTCGCGCAGGTAAAGCTCGCCCGACAGGGTGCCGGCCAGTTCCTGCGCCACCTGCGGCGCGCGCTGCATGTCCTGCAGCTTCAGCCGCACGCCGGTGGGGCCGCTCAGGCGGAACAGGGTCTCGGCGTCCTTCAGGTTGACCAGCGCCAGCGCGCTGTCGAACTCGAAGTGCCCGGACGAAAACACGCCCACCACGGTGAACTGCTTGAGCCGCGGCAGCACGCCCGCCGGCGTGATGGTGCCCTGCGGCGCCAGCAGCGTGATCTTGTCGCCCACCTGAACCCCCATGGCATTGGCCAGCTCGTTGCCCAGCGCGATGCCGAAGCTGCCCGGCGCCAGCGCCGCCATGCTGCCGGCGCGGAACTGGCTGGCGATCTCCGACACCTTGGGCTCCTGCGACGGCTCCACGCCGCGCAGCAGCACGCCGCGCACGGCATCGTCGCGGGTCAGCATGGCCTGCGCCGCCACGTAGGGCGCGGCGCCGACCACTTCCTTGTTCTGCAGGGCCTCGGCCGCGGTCTGCTGCCAGTCGGGCAGCGCCGACGGGCCGACCACCTCGATATGCGCCAGCACCGACAGCATGCGGTCGCGCACTTCCTTCTGGAACCCGTTCATCACCGACAGCACCACGATCAGCGCGGCGACGCCGAGCGCGATCCCCAGCATCGAGATCATCGAGATAAACGAAATGAAGGTATTGCGGCTGGCGCGCTTGCTTGCGCGGGTGTATCGCCAGCCGATCTGCCACTCGTAGGGAAATTTCAAGAGGATTCCTGTTGTTTCGGGAAAGCGCCGGTGCCCGTCGGGGCGCCGCTGGCGCCACGCTTGCGGGTCGTGGCGGGCGGCGCTGCACTCACGCCCCAGTATCGCCGCAGTCACGCCGGCACTGGCGCGGGCCAGCCGGGAGTTTACAATCTCGCCACCATGATGACGCACCTGACCCTGATTGTGCCCTTTTCCGTCCCGCCCGGCGCCGGCGACGACGGCCGCGACGACGTCGTCCCCGGCGCGCTGCTGCGGCAGTTGGAGCTGCCGGGGCTCGGAAAGTTGCTGACCCGGGCCGCGCCCGGCCCGCGCGAGCGGCACGACGATCCCTTCCTGCGCAGCCTGCCGCAAGAGCGCTGGCTGGCCGGCAAGGCCGGACTGGATACGGTGCGGGTGCCGCTGGCGCCCTATATGCGGCTGGCCGACAGCGGCGCGGCGCCCGGCACCGCGGCCGCCGCCGACGGCCAGTCGTGGGCCTGCCTGCAGCCGGTGCACATCCATGCCGCGCGCGACCACCTGGTGCTGATGCCGCCGGGCCAGCTCGGCCTGAGGCCAGAGGAAGCCACGGCGCTGCGCGCCGCGATCGACCCGCTGCTGCAGGAATCCGGCATCGCGCTGGAGACGCCCTGCCCGCAGCGCTGGTACCTGCCCGAGGCGGTGTTCGGCCCGCTCGAGGCCACCACGCCGCTGCGCGCGGCGGGCCGCAATATCGACATCTGGATGCAGGCCGGCGAGCGCGCGCGCGACTGGCGCCGGCTGCAGAACGAAATCCAGATGACGTGGTTCGACCACCGCGTCAACCAGGCGCGCGAGGCCGCCGGCGAGGTGCCGGTGAACTCGGTCTGGCTGTACGGCGGCGGCGCGCTGCAGCCGGTGCCGCGGCTGGCCGACACGGTGCTGAGCGGCGACCCCTTCCTGAGCGGCCTGGCGCTCGCCGGCGGCAGCCAGGCGCTGCCGGTGCCGGCGGGACTGGCCGGCGCGGCCGGGGCCGAGGGCGCGGTGCTGGCCCTGCTCGACAGCGCCACCGAAGCGCATATCGCCGAAGACTGGGGGCTGTGGCTGGACCGCATGCATGCGCTCGATGCCGACTGGTTCGGGCCGGCGCTTGACGCGCTGGCGGCCGGCGGCATCGGTGCCATCACGCTGGTGCTGGCCGGCGAGAACCACTTTGCCGAGTTCACCGTGCGCCGCGCCGACCTGCGCAAGTTCTGGCGCGGCATGGGCCAGCGCGGCGACTGGCGCGCGCTGCTGTCCGACCTCGCCTTTGCCGCCTGACGCCATCGCCCCCGCCACCCCACTGCCGCCCCACTGCCGCCCCGCCCATGACCCGGATCGCCATCCGCCAATATTCTCCCGAACACGCCAGCTCGCTGGCGGCCGCCGGCCTGCACCCGACCCTGGCGCGCATCCTGGCCGCGCGCGGCGTGGCCCGCGCCGCCGAGCTGGCCACCGACCTGCCTGAACTGGTGCCGCCCGCGGCCATGAAGGGCATCGGCCACGCCGCGGCTTACCTGGCCGACGCCATCGCCGCCGGCAAGCGCCTGCTGATCGTCGCCGACTACGACTGCGACGGCGCCACCGCGTGCGCGGTAGGCGTGCGCGGGCTGCGCATGCTGGGCGCGCGGGTGGAATACATCGTGCCCAACCGCTTCGAGTACGGCTACGGCCTGACGCCGGAGATCGTCGCGCTGGCGGCCAGGCAGCAGCCGGACGTGATCGTCACGGTCGACAACGGCATCGCCAGCGTCGACGGCGTCGCCGCGGCCAATGCGCTGGGCATCGACGTGGTGGTGACCGACCACCACCTGCCGGGATCGGAGCTGCCGCAGGCCGCGGTGATCGTCAACCCGAACCAGCCGGGCTGCGAATTCCCCAGCAAGAACCTGGCCGGCGTGGGCGTGATGTTCTACGTGCTGCTGGCGCTGCGCGCCGAGCTGCGCCGGCGCGGCGTGTACACCCAGCAGACCCAGCCGCCGCTGCAGACGCTGCTGGACCTGGTGGCGCTGGGCACCGTCGCCGACGTGGTCAAGCTCGATACCAACAACCGCATCCTGGTGGCGCAGGGACTGCGCCGCATGCGCGCCGGGCGCATGCAGCCCGGCGTGGCCGCGCTGTTCCGCGCCGCCGGGCGCGAGGCGGCGCGCGCCAATACCTTCGACCTGGGCTTCGGGCTGGGCCCGCGCCTGAATGCCGCCGGCCGGCTCGCCGACATGTCGCTGGGCATCGAATGCCTGCTGACCGACGATGCCAACCGCGCCTGGGAAATCGCCCAGGAGCTGGACAGCATGAACCGCGAGCGCCGCGACATCGAGGCCGGCATGCAGCAGGAGGCGCTGCAGATCCTGGAGCAGCCTATGGCCGGGCTAGCTGGCCCGGACCCGTCGTCGCGCTTCACCGTCAGCGTGTTCAACGACACCTGGCACCAGGGCGTGATCGGCATCGTCGCGTCGCGGCTGAAGGACAAGTTCCACCGCCCCACCATCACCTTCGCGCCGGGCGACGACACCACCGTCAAGGGCTCGGGCCGCTCGATCCCCGGCTTCCACCTGCGCGACGCGCTGGACCTGGTGTCCAAGCGCCACCCCGGCATGCTGCTCAAGTTCGGCGGCCACGCCATGGCGGCGGGGCTGACCGTGCGCGCCGAGCGCTTTGCCGAATTCCAGGAAGCGTTCGAGGCGGTCGGGCGCGAATGGCTGACCGACGACCAGCTCGCGCGCGTGATCGAGACCGATGGGGATATCGAGGACCAGTGCTTCAGCCCGGAGTTCGTCACCCTGCTGGAGCAGCAGGTGTGGGGCCAGGGTTTCCCGGCGCCGACCTTCTGCGGCGAGTTCGACGTGCTGCGCCAGAGCGTGCTCAAGGGCAAGCACCTGAAGCTGCAGCTCGGGCGCGGCAGCCAGCGCTTCGATGCGATCTGGTTCAACCATGCCGACTCGCTCGGCGCCAGCGCGCAGGTGGCCTACCGGCTCGACAACAACACCTTCAACGGCGTCACGCGCGTGCAGCTGGTGATCGAGCACGCGCAGTAGCGCGCCCCGCTCAGCCGCGCGACGGCAGGTAGCTGGCCGGGTTCACCGGCTTGCCGTTGCCGCGCACCTCGAAGTGCAGCTCGCTCGGGCTCGCGCCCATGCGGCCGACGTCCTGCCCCGCCGACACCTGCGCGCCCTCGCTGACCAGCGGCTGGTCGAGGTTGCCGTACACGGTGAGCCAGTCGTCGTTGTGCTTGACGATCACCAGCATGCCGTAGCCGCGCAGGTTGCCGACATGGATGGCGCGTCCGGCGGCGGCGGCGCGCACCGTGCCGTTGGCCGGCACGGCGATGCTCAGGCCCTTGCTGGCCGGCGGCGCGAAGCCGGCCGTGACGCGGCCGTCGGCCGGCCATTGCAGGCGGATGCTGCTGGCGGGCGGCCGCGATGCCGTGCTGTCGACGCGCGGCGTATCGGTCACGGCCTGCCCACTGCCCGTCGACGCCGCCGCGCTGCCGGCGGCGGCGCCGGGCGGCCGCACCCGGATCAGCTGCCCCACCTCGATCTGGCTCGGGCTGGTGATATCGCTGTTCCAGCGGGTCAGGTCGCGCACGCTGCGGCGGTGCTTGCGCGCGATCGAATACAGCGTGTCGCCGCGCTCGACGCGGTAGTAGCCGTCCGGCACGGGCCCGCCCGTGGTGCCGCAGCCGGCGGTGATGGCTGCGGTGGCGGCCGCCAGCAGCAGGCCCAGCGCGCGGCGCCGGCCTGGCTCGATGTCATGTCTGGTTTTCGTCATGCGTCCCTGTTCGTGGTCTGTGCCGGGGGCGGCTTGCGACCCGTATTATCGCCGCGTGCGCCGGCCGGCACCGGCGGATAGACCGCGCGGGGGCCGTTGCGTTCGGTTCCGGGCACGCCGAAAGCGGCCCGCAAGCCCCGATCTGCCGCGCCGATCCGCTATAATTCGAGGTTTTCGAAGCGCAGGAACATCATGGAAGCAGAACGCCTCAACGCCATCTCCGGTGCCATCTCCGATCTCCGTTCCCGGACGGAAGATCTACGGGGGTATCTTTGACTACGATGTCAAAGTAGGAAGGCTGGACGAAGTCAACGGCCTGCTGGAAGACCCCGACGTCTGGAACAACCCCAAGCGGGCCCAGGACCTCGGCAAGGAAAAGAAGATGCTCGAGGGCGTGGTCGGCGTCCTGGGCAAGCTCACCGATGACCTCGTCGGTGCGGAAGAGCTGTTCGAGCTCGCCAGGGAAGAAGGCGACGACGAGACCCTCGAGTCGATCGAGGCCGACGTCAAGGGCTTCGAGGCCGTGGTGGCGGACATGGAATTCCGCCGCATGTTCGCCGGCGAGATGGACCAGGCCAACGCCTTTATCGACATCCAGGCCGGCGCCGGCGGCACCGAAGCGTGCGACTGGGCCTCGATGCTGCTGCGCCAGTACCTGAAGTACTGCGAGCGCAAGGGCTTCAAGGCCGAGGTGCTGGAAGAGTCCGAGGGCGACGTCGCCGGCATCAAGAGCGCGACCATCAAGATCGAGGGCGAGTACGCCTTCGGCTACCTGCGCACGGAAACCGGCGTGCACCGGCTGGTGCGCAAGTCGCCGTTCGATTCGTCAGGCGGGCGCCATACCTCGTTCTCGTCGGTGTTCGTCTACCCCGAGGTCGACGATTCCTTCGAGGTCGAAATCAACCCGGCGGACCTGCGCGTGGATACCTACCGCGCCTCGGGCGCGGGCGGCCAGCACATCAACAAGACCGATTCGGCCGTGCGTATCACGCATATCCCGACGGGGATCGTGGTGCAGTGCCAGAACGACCGCTCGCAGCACCGCAACCGTGCCGAGGCCATGTCGATGCTGAAGTCGCGCCTGTACGAGCACGAGATGCGCAAGCGCCAGGCCGAGGCCGACAAGCTCGAGGCCGGCAAGACCGACGTGGGCTGGGGCCACCAGATCCGCTCCTACGTGCTGGACCAGAGCCGCATCAAGGACCTGCGCACCAACGTGGAAATGTCCAACACCCAGAAGGTGCTGGACGGCGACCTGGACCCGTTCATCGAGGCCAGCCTCAAGCAGGGACTGTAGGACGACTGCAAGGCAACACCCGCCGCCGGGCCGGCGGCGGCACAGCAACCCATCCATCGCTGTACCGCCGCCCGCGCCTTGCCGGCACGACGGCCTTTCCGACCGGGGCACCATGAGCGAAGCCAATCACCTGTACATCATCACCGGCGCCTCGCGCGGGCTGGGCGCGGCACTGACCAACGCCCTGCTGGTGCCGGGCAACCGCCTGATCTGCGTCGCGCGCAGCCGCAACACCGAACTGGAACGCATCGCCACGCTCAGCGGCGTGCCGGTGGCGTGGCACCTGCAGGACCTGTCGCAGGCCGGTCCCGCCGCCACCTGGCTCGCCAGCGTGCTCGACACGCTGGATCTGCCGCCGACCAGCGCCACGCTGATCCTGAACGCGGGCGTGGTCGAGCCGATCGGTCCGGTCGCGGCGCTGCAGGAAAAGACGCTGGTGCCGCACCTGCTGACCAACCTGGCGGCGCCGATGACCATGACCGCGGCGTTCCTGGAGCGCACCGAGAAGTTCGGCTGCCCGCGCAAGGTGCTGGCAATCTCGTCCGGCGCCGCGCGCCGGCCGATCGAAGGCTGGAGCGCCTATTGCGCGGGCAAGGCCGGGCTCGACATGTTCATGCGCTCGGTCAATGCCGAGTACGCCCAGGCCGAGGCCCCGGGCACCGTGCGCGCGGTGGCGCTGGCCCCTGGCGTGATCGATACCGGCATGCAGGCCACCATCCGCAATGCCGATTTTGCCCAGGTGCAGCGCTTCCGCGAACTCAAGGCCAACCAGCAGCTCGCCTCCGCCGAGGAAACCGCCGGCCGCATCGTCGCCTACCTGCACCGCCCGGATTTCGGCAGCACCGAGCTCGACGATCTCCGCAACTACTGAAGCCATACTGAACCCGCGCGCGGCACCCGCGCGCGACCGACAAGACATCATGACCGAACCGAACCGCGCCCAGGCCCAAGCGCAGACCAAGCCCGCCGCCGACACCCCCGCCGCCGACGACAACAAGATCATCGCGGAACGGCGCGAGAAACTGGCCGCGCTGCGCCAGCAAGGCGTGGCCTTCCCCAACGATTTCCGCCCGACCCACCAGGCCGCCGCGCTGCAGGCGCAGTACGCCGACACCGAGCAGGCCACGCTCGAGTCCGCCCCGGTCGAGGTCGCCATCGCCGGGCGCATGATGCTCAAGCGCGTGATGGGCAAGGCCAGCTTCGCCACCGTGCAGGACGGCAGCGGCCAGATCCAGTTCTACATCACGCGCGACAAGGTCGGCGAAGAGGTCTACGCCGCCTTCAAGCACTGGGACCTGGGCGACATCATCAGCGCCCGCGGCGAGCTGTTCCGCACCAACAAGGGCGAGCTGTCGGTGCAGGTGCGCGAGCTGCGCCTGCTGTCCAAGTCGCTGCGCCCGCTGCCGGACAAGTTCCACGGCCTGGCCGACCAGGAAATGAAGTACCGCCAGCGCTATGTCGACCTGATCGTGTCGCCGGAAACGCGCGACACCTTCCGCGCGCGCACCAACGCGATCTCGTCGCTGCGCCGCCATATGGCCGACGCCGGCTTCATGGAAGTCGAAACGCCGATGCTGCACCCGATCCCGGGCGGCGCCGCGGCCAAGCCGTTCATCACGCACCACAATGCGCTGGACATGCAGATGTTCCTGCGCATCGCGCCCGAGCTGTACCTGAAGCGCCTGATCGTCGGCGGCTTCGAGCGCGTGTTCGAGATCAACCGCAACTTCCGCAACGAAGGGGTGAGCCCGCGCCACAACCCCGAGTTCACCATGATGGAGTTCTACGCGGCCTACACGGACTACCGCTGGCTGATGGACTTCACCGAGGACCTGATCCGCAAGGCCGCGATCGACGCGCGCGGCAGCGCCGTGCTGACGTACCAGGAGCGCGAGCTGGACCTGTCCAAGCCGTTCCACCGCCTGACCATCTGCCAGGCGATCCAGAAGTTCGCGCCGCAGTACACCGACGCGCAGCTGGCCGATGCCGAATTCCTGCGCACCGAGCTGAAGAAGTTCGGCGTCAACACCAATGCGCCGCAGTTCCTCAATGCCGGGCTGGGCACGCTGCAGCTGGTGCTGTTCGAGGAAACCGCGGAAAGCCAGCTGTGGGAGCCGACCTTTATCGTCGATTACCCGGTCGAGGTCTCGCCGCTGGCGCGCGCCTCGGACACGGTGCCGGGCATCACCGAGCGCTTCGAGCTGTTCATCACCGGCCGCGAGATCGCCAACGGCTTCTCGGAGCTGAACGACGCCGAGGACCAGGCCGACCGCTTCCGCAAGCAGGTCGAGCAGAAGGACGCCGGCGACGAGGAAGCGATGTACTTCGACGCCGACTATATCCGCGCGCTGGAGTACGGCATGCCGCCGACGGGTGGTTGCGGGATCGGTATCGACCGGCTGGTGATGTTGCTGACGGATAGTCCGAATATCCGGGACGTCATCCTGTTCCCGCATCTGCGCAAGGAAGACTGAGGCACTCCAAACCCCTTGGTTTGCTCCCTCTCCCGCAAGCGGGAGAGGGAGCAAACCGATCGATCGATCAGATCGCGTCGCCCAGCACCAAAGCAAAAGGCCGGCATCAAGCCGGCCTTTTGCTTATCCCTGATATCACGAATTCATTCCGCTTCCTCGATCCACGCCTGCTGGATCGCCTCCAGGATCTTCTCGCCCGAGCGCGCCGGATCGTCGGCAAAGCCGTCGAGTTCCAGCACCCAGCGGCGCAGGTCGGTAAAGCGCACGCCGGCCGGATCGACGTCCGGGAACTTGTCGTACAGTGCTTCGGCGATGGCGTAGGTATCGGTCCACTTCATGGGGTTCGTTCTCCGCTGAGTTCAGTGCCGGCCGCTCAGTGGCCTTCCTTGGCGTGGTTGATGGTGTATTTGGGAATCTCGACGGTCAGGTCTTCCTCGTCGACGATGGCCTGGCACGACAGCCGCGAATTGGGCTCGAGGCCCCAGGCCTTGTCGAGCAGGTCTTCTTCCTTCTCCTCGGCCTCGTTGAGCGAGTCGAAGCCCTCGCGCACGATCACATGGCAGGTGGTGCAGGCACAGGACTTCTCGCACGCGTGCTCGAGCTCGATGCCGTTGGCGAGCAGCGTGTCGAGCACGCTGACGCCCTTGTCGGCCTCGATCACCTTCCCTTCCGGGCAGTATTCGACGTGGGGCAAAACAATGATCTGTGGCATGTGGGTGTCCTGAAGTCTGTTCTACGGTGCGGTCGGCGTTCAGCCCAGTTCCTGCACCTTGCGCCCCGCCAGTGCGCTTTTGATCGAGCGGTCCATGCGGCGCGCCGCAAATTCATCGGTGCCGTGCGACAGCGTCTCGACCGCGGCGCGGATGGCGAGATGGTCTTCGCCGGTGGCGATTTCGCGCACCGTGGCCATCAGCGCTTCCACCGCCGCGCGCTCGTCGGCGGACAGCAGGTCGCCGTCGGTTTCCAGCGCGCGCTGCGTGGCCTCGACCAGGCGCTCCGCTTCGACGCGTTCCTCGGCCAGCGCGCGGCTCTTCATGTCTTGTTCGGCTTCGCGGAAGCTGTCCTGCAGCATGCGCGCGATATCGTCGTCGGCCAGCCCGTACGACGGCTTGACCGTGACCGACGCTTCCACGCCCGAATGCGTTTCGCGCGCGGTCACCGACAGCAGCCCGTCGGCATCGACCTGGTAGGTCACGCGGATGCGCGCGGCGCCGGCCACCATCGGCGGGATGCCGCGCAGCTCGAAGCGCGCCAGCGAGCGGCAGTCGCTGGCCAGCTCGCGCTCGCCCTGCAGCACGTGGATCGCCATCGCGGTCTGGCCATCCTTGAAGGTGGTGAACTCCTGCGCGCGCGCCACCGGGATGGTGCTGTTGCGCGGGATGATCTTCTCGACCAGGCCGCCCATGGTCTCGACGCCCAGCGACAGCGGGATCACGTCGAGCAGCAGCCAGTCTTCGCCCGGCGCATGGTTGCCGGCCAGCAGGTTGGCCTGCATCGCCGCGCCCAGCGCCACCACCCGGTCAGGGTCGAGGTTGGTCAGCGGGGTCTGGCCGAAGAAATCGCCGACCGCCTTGCGGATCGACGGCATGCGCGTGGCGCCGCCGACCAGCACCACGCCCTTGACTTCCGCGGGCGTCACGCCGGCATCGCGCAGCGCCTTGCGCACCGGCGCCAGCGTCTTCTGCACCAGGTGCGCGGTAATCTTGTCGAAGGTCGCGTCGGTCAGCGTCAGGTGCACGATCTCGCCGGATTCCAGCACCGCGTCGATCACCGTGCTGTCCGCTTCCGACAGCGCTTCCTTGGCGGCGCGCGCGCGCACCATCAGCAGGCGCATGTCCTGCGCCGACAGCGGCTGCAGGCCGGCCTGCTCGACGATCCAGCACAGCAGGCGCTGGTCGAAGTCATCGCCGCCGAGCGCCGAATCGCCGCCGGTGGCCAGCACTTCGAACACGCCCTGGGTGAGCTTGAGCACCGAGATGTCGAAGGTGCCGCCGCCCAGGTCATAGACGGCGTAGGTGCCTTCGGCGGCGTTGTCGAGGCCATAGGCAATGGCCGCGGCGGTGGGTTCGTTGAGCAGGCGCAGCACTTCCAGGCCGGCCAGCCGCGCGGCGTCCTTGGTCGCCTGGCGCTGGGCCTCGTCAAAGTAAGCCGGCACCGTGATGACGGCGCCGACCAGGTCGTCGCCGAGGCTGTCTTCGGCGCGCTGGCGCAGCGTGGCGAGGATCTCGGCCGAGATCTCCACCGGGCTCTTCACGCCGGCCGCGGTCTTGATCTGCACCATGCCCGGCGCATCGACGAAGTCGTACGGGCTGTGCTCGATATTGGCGACGTCGCGCAGGCCGCGGCCCATGAAGCGCTTGACCGAGACGATGGTGTTCTTGGGGTCGCGCACCGCTTCTTCCTGGGCCCGGTAGCCGATCTGTGCGGTGCGGTCCGGCAGGTAGCGCACGACCGACGGCAGCAGCGCGCGGCCGCGCTCGTCGGCCAGCACCTCGGGAATGCTGCTGCGCACCGCGGCCACCAGCGAGTTGGTGGTGCCGAGGTCGATGCCGACCGCCAGGCGGCGTTGATGGGGCGCCGGCGACATGCCGGGTTCGGAAATCTGGAGCAGTGCCATGGTAATTCTTCGCTGTCTTGTACGGCAGGGAAACCGCCATGCGGGGCGGCATGGGGGGCGGTTTTCAAGCCGGGCGCCATTGTGTCATGGCCCCGGCGATCTTGCCGGTCAGTCTTCCAGCCGGTCGATGGCCTCGCTGGTATCGTGCTCGATCTTCTCGATAAACATCAGTTGCCGCACCGCGCCGCCGGCCGCTTCGTTGTCGCCGGCATCCAGCAGCGCGCCCAGCGCGGCGTGGCGCTCGCGCTTTTCCTGGCGCAGCTGGCGCAGCAGCGCGTCGAGCTGGTCGACCGCGCGCGCCTGCACCGCGTCCTGCAGCGCCTCGCGCCATTCCATCTGCTGCATCAGGAACGCGGGCGACATGGCGGTGTTGTTCTCCGCCTGCACGTCGATGCCGCGCAGCTTGAGCAGGTAGGTCGCGCGCCGCAGCGGCTGGCGCAGCGTGCGGTAGGCTTCGTTGGCATGCGCGGCCCACTGCATCGCCACGCGGCGCTCGGCATCGCCGGCCTTGGCAAAGCGGTCCGGGTGCGCCTGCGACTGTACGGTGCGGTAGGCCGCGTCCAGCGCGGCCTCGTCGACGCCGAACTGCACCGGCAGGCCGAACAGCGCAAAAAAATCGTCTTTCAACTGCTTCCCCAAGAAAAAAGAGCGGCCGCGCCGCCCTTCGTCCGTGCTGCCGCCGCTACCGCGCGGGCTGGCTGGCCCACTCGGCCGGCGGCTCGTTGCGGTCGCACTTCAGGCAATTCACCCGCGTGCCGATCATGGCGGCGCGTCCCGCCTCGCTCTGCGTCCACGGCCGCGACTGCCAGGGCGGGTCGTGCCGCACGTGCTGGCCATGGCCGCAGTCGAGCTCGGCCACCCAGTGGCCTTCGTCGTCCCGGCGGAAGCCGGTGATGCGGCGCTCCACCGGGCCTGCCCGCTTCAGCCTGCTTCAGCGCGCGTCAGACCGTGAACGACTCGCCGCAGCCGCACTCGTCCTTGACGTTGGGGTTGTTGAAGCGGAACCCTTCATTCAACCCTTCGCGCGCATAGTCGAGCTCGGTGCCGTCGATATACGGCAGGCTTTTCGCGTCAACGATGACCTTGATGCCGTGCGACTCGAACACCGCGTCTTCCGGCAGCAGTTCGTCGACGTATTCCAGCTTGTAGGCCAGGCCCGAGCAGCCGGTGGTCTTCACGCCCAGGCGCAGGCCCACGCCCTTGCCGCGGCGTTCCAGGTAGCGGGCCACATGCTTGGCCGCCTTCTCGGTCATGGTGATCATCGTTGCGTTCCTTCGTCGATGCCGTGGTCAGTGCGCAGGATCAGGCGGCCTGCTGCTCGGCGCCGTGCTTCTTCTTGTAGTCTTCGACGGCGGCCTTGATCGCGTCTTCGGCCAGGATCGAGCAGTGGATCTTCACCGGCGGCAGCGCCAGTTCTTCGGCGATCTGGGTGTTCTTGATCTCCAGCGCCTGGTCCACGGTCTTGCCCTTGACCCACTCGGTCACCAGCGACGACGAAGCGATGGCCGAGCCGCAGCCATAGGTCTTGAACTTGGCGTCTTCGATCACGCCAGCCTCGTTGACCTTGATCTGCAGCTTCATCACGTCGCCGCAAGCCGGGGCGCCGACCATGCCGGTGCCGACCGCGTCGTCGTTCTTGTCGAACGAACCGACATTGCGGGGATTTTCATAGTGGTCGAGAACCTTCGTGCTGTATGACATTTTGCTTACCTCTTGCTTATCTTTGCGGGGGTATTGCTTCTTGTTCTGATGATCTGCGGCGGGCGCTCAGTGCGCGGCCCACTGGATCGAATTCAAATCGACGCCGTCCTTGAACATTTCCCACAGCGGCGACAGGTCGCGCAGCTTGCCGATCTTGCTCTTGAGCAGCTCGACGGTGTAGTCGATCTCCTGCACGGTGGTGAAGCGGCCCACCGTGAAGCGGATCGAGCTGTGCGCCAGTTCGTCGTTGCGGCCCAGCGCGCGCAGCACATACGACGGCTCCAGCGAGGCCGAGGTGCAGGCCGAGCCCGACGACACCGCCACGTCCTTGATCGCCATGATCAGCGACTCGCCTTCGACGAAGTTGAAGCTGACGTTCAGGTTGTGCGGCACGCGGTGGTCCAGGTCACCGTTCAGGTAGACCTCTTCCATGTCCGACAGGCCGTTCCACAGGCGGTCGCGCAGCATGCGGATGCGTTCGTTCTCCGTCGCCATTTCTTCGCGGGCGATGCGGAAGGCTTCGCCCATGCCGACGATCTGGTGCGTGGCCAGCGTGCCCGAGCGCATGCCGCGCTCATGGCCGCCGCCGTGCATCTGCGCCTCGATGCGCACGCGCGGCTTGCGGCGCACGTACAGCGCGCCGACGCCCTTGGGGCCGTAGGTCTTGTGGGCCGAGAACGACATCAGGTCGCACTTCAGCTTGCCCAGGTCGATCGCCACCTTGCCGGTCGCCTGCGCGGCGTCGCAATGGAAGATGATGCCCTTCTCGCGGCAGATCTCGCCGATCTGCTCGACGTCCTGGATCACGCCGATCTCGTTGTTGACCAGCATCACCGACACCAGGATGGTGTCCGGGCGCAGCGCCTGCCGGAACACTTCCATGTCGAGCAGGCCGTTGTCCTTCACGTCCAGGTAGGTCACTTCAAAGCCCTGGCGCTCCAGCTCGCGCGTGGTGTCGAGCACGGCCTTGTGCTCGGTCTTCACGGTGATGATGTGCTTGCCCTTGCCCGAATAGAAGTTCGCGGCGCCCTTGATCGCCAGGTTGTCCGATTCGGTTGCCCCCGAGGTCCACACGATCTCGCGCGGGTCGGCGCCGACCAGTGCGGCCACCTGCTCGCGCGCCTCTTCCACCGCGCGCTCCGCTTCCCAGCCGTACGCATGGCTGCGCGACGCGGGATTGCCGAACTGCTCGCGCAGGTACGGAATCATCTTGTCCGCCACGCGCGGGTCCACCGGCGTGGTGGCCGAGTAATCCATGTAGATGGGGAAATGTGGGGTGCTCATCGTTATGACTGCCTTGTAAGGGACCGCTGATCGCTGTGTTGCTGTCTTGCCCGCGCGCTCAGGATTGCGCCAGGCTGAAAACTGAATTCACCATTCTGGCCCGGACCGGTTTTTCCTGCTTGTCGGCCTTGCCGCGCGCGGCGGCGGCGACCGGCTGCGCGGCGTCTTCGCGCATGTCGTGCAGCACGGCGGGCTGGCGCTCGCGCTGCTGGTCCACCAGGTTCTTGAGGGAAACGGAGTCGAGGTACTCGACCATCTTCTGGTTCAGCGTGGCCCACAGCTCGTGGGTCATGCAGCGCCCGGAGCCGTCATCTCCGTTACAATTGCCCTTGCCGCCGCACTGGGTGGCATCCAGGGGCTCGTCCACGGCGATGATGATGTCCGCCACGGTGACGTCCTCGGCCTTGCGCGCCAGACTGTAGCCGCCGCCCGGGCCGCGCACGCTTTCGACGATCTCGTGCCGGCGCAGCTTGCCGAACAGCTGCTCCAGGTACGACAGCGAGATCTTCTGCCGCTGGCTGATGCCGGCGAGCGTGACCGGTCCCTGGTCCTGGCGCATCGCCAGGTCGATCATCGCAGTGACCGCGAAGCGGCCTTTGGTGGTCAGTCTCATGGTGCAGGGCTCTGGGGTGAAGCGTGGGGGTGAAGCTAATACTTGATCGTTTCCGTCAAGTATAAAGGTACCCGACTAATTCAGTCAACTACCCCTGCCGCACCGCACCACTCCCACAGCACCTCCACGCCACCCCCGCATTCAAGCCTGGCGCCCGCCTGCAGCCGCCTGCGCGGGCGCCACGCGCGGCGGCACCAGCAGCGACAGCGGCTGTTTCAGGATGCGCCGCCGCACGGCCGCGCTCAGTTCCGCGCGATCGACGCGCCGCAAATTGCGTGACCGCAGCGCCATATTGAACGCGAGCGCGAAGCTGACCGCGACATTCAGCATGCCCATCAGCGCGATCCCCGCCACCGCCAGCCACAGCGCCGGCATGCGCAGCGCATCCCACCCGAGCACGCCGAGCGCCGCACCGACCGAGCCGGTCGACAGCGTCACATGGCGCACTTCCATATGCGGGCCGAAAAAGCTCAGGATCTCCGGCCCCAGGCCGAGCAGCAGGCCCAGCGACACATTGGCGACGATGCCCGACAGGTTGCGCTTCCAGAAGTCCGCCACGCGCGTGGCGCCGTGCGCGCCCAGCACGTACTGCAGGCGCCGGTGATACGCCATCACATCGTGCACGCGGTGCAGCGCGAACCAGTTGTCGGCCCAGCCCGCGAACAGGCTCGACAGCCACAGCAGCACGCCGGTGAAGGCGGCATACAGCGGCGTCGGGCCCAGAATCGAATATGACTCGATGGTGGCGATCGCCTTGGCCGGCGTGATCAGGTTGGTCCCCAGCAGCCGGTGCGCCAGCCCCTGCACGCCCAGCGCCACCGGGAACACCACCGCCAGGTTGCCGACGATGGCCGCCGCGTTGGAGCGGATCATGGCGATGGTGTCGTCGACGAAGATCTCGCGCCCTTCCGGCCGCCCGGCGCCATCGAGCCGGTGCGCCAGCGCGGGCCCGGTCATGGCCGGCTGCTTGGTCGCCAGCGTGAAGTGCGCGAAATGGATCGCCAGGAAGCTGCCGGCGTAGTTGAGCGAGGCCAGCACGCCTTCGCTGAACTTGTCCAGGTGCAGCCCGTAGATCAGGAACTTCAGGTACACCGTGGCCACCGAGACCAGGCCCCCGCCCGCCGCGGCGCGCACCAGCTCGGCGTATTCGCGGCGGTCGCGCGTGATGTAGTGCTCGCCGGTCTCGGCCGAGCGTTCGACCACCTTGCGCGCCAGCTGCGCGAACGAGGTCCCGGCCAGGTGCGCGATGCTGCGCCGGGCCTGGGTCGAGCGGATCAGCTCGGCCACCAGGTGCGCCGGCATGCCTGGTCGGCCGGGCTCGACCCACGCCGCCAGCAGCAGCTCGATGCGGCTGAGCTGCACCTTCATGCGCTCGATCTGGAATACCACCTCGACCGACACGCCGTTCTCGTCCAGGTCTTCGTACACGTGGCGGGCGGCGGCGTGGCAGCCGTCGAGCAGTCCGCGGAAGTAGTTCAGGCGGTGGCCGAAGCTGCTGTCATCGCGGCCCAGCCCATCCTCGCGCAGCGCCTGGATGGCCTCGTCCAGGCGGAAGAACGGCGTGTCCTCGACCCGCCCCGCCAGCCGCGAGCGGATCGCCTGGCTCAGCCCGGTGGCGCGCACCTGGCTGACCAGCACCGCGATGCTGGTGGCCAGGGTCTGGCCCAGCGCCTCGCGATAGCGCGCCATGCCGGCGCCCGCGCCCTCGGCATTGCCGCTGTCCAGCACGCGCGCCAGCCGCGCCATCAGCGCATCGTCGATGGCTTCGACCCAGTCGGCGTCGTCGTCGCCAACGAACAGCAGCGCGAACAGCGCGGCCATGTCGCTGCGGTTCGGCGGCGGCGGCAGGAAGCGGCCCTGCAGCCGGCTGACCATCTCGCTGAAAAAGCCCGGATGCTGGGCCACGCCGGTATCGCAGAACAGGCCGGTGGGGTCGTTCTCGCGCACCAGGCTGCGCACCGTCTGCGCAAATCGCACGGCCCAGTCCGGATGCCGCTCCAGCACCTGCAGCAGGTAGCGCAGCCGCACGAGTTCCGGATGGCGGCGCGGCGCGCCGTCGTCCTGGCTGTCGGCATCGGCGCCGAGGCCGCCGTCGCGCCGGATCCAGAACGCCAGCTCGATCAGCCAGCCGTTGCGCTCGGCCAGCGGCGCGTCCGGGTCGGCCGCGGCCAGGATGGCGTCGAGCTGCAGGCTGGCATTGCGCGACTCGCGCCATTTGCGGAACAGTTTGCGAAGCATGGATTCTCGTCGGGGATCGGGCCGCCGGCCGCGGGCGCAGCACGCCGCGGCGGGGCCGGGAAAGACTGTGCGGCGGACCGGCTCAGCCGGCCGGAGGCTGCAGGCGCTGGCGCAGTTCGGCGACCAGGCCGTCGCAGGCATCTTCGATGTAGTCGAGCACGCGCTCGAAGCCATCGCCTTCGCCGTAATACGGGTCGGGCACCTCGTCGGCGTCGTGGCGGGTGGCGAAGCTCATCAGCAGCCGCACCTTGTCGCCGGCATCGGGGCGCAGCCGCAGCAGGCCGGCAAGGTTCTCGCGGTCCATCGCCAGGATCAGGTCGAAGCGGTCGAAGTCCGGCACGCCCACCTTGCGCGCGCGCAGCGCCGACAGGTCATAGCCGCGCTGCAGCGCATGGCGCTGGGTGCGGGGATCGGGGGCGCGGCCGAGATGGTATTCGTGCGTGCCCGCCGAATCCAGCTCGACCAGCGGCGCCAGCCCGGCGCTGTCCAGCTTGGCGCGCAGCACGGCCTCCGCCGTGGGGGAACGGCAGATATTCCCCATGCAACACATCAGGATGGCGTATGGCTTCATCGGATCAAGGCTTGGCTAGGTGGCATGGCAGGCGCGATTCTACCTGCCGGCCGTTCCCGCCGCGCCATCTGGCCGTGGCTCGCGGCGCTAGGCGAGCTGCCTGGCGAGCCGCTCGCCGTGCGCAAAGCCGGCTACCTGCGCGGCCTCGGCCGACTTGTAGTGGTCGGTGATGCGCGAGGAATCGGTCAGCGTGCCGGCGGCCCGGATATTGGTGCCGGGACGGCAGACGCGCACGGTGTACGACCATTCGTTCTGCGAACGCTGCCTGACCTGCACTTGCACTTCGTGGGTTTCATAGACCTTCTTCTTCCATTCGCCGATGTCGGTCATTGTGGTTCTCCACGGTAAATGGGGGCGCCCGCTGGCACGCTAGCTGACCTCGCCCGCGTCGATCGCGCGCATGGCGCCGGCCTCCGCCAGCGCGATGGCCGCTTCCGGGGTGGGCGCGTCGCCGGCGATGGCCTCGAAGCTCGGGCCGGTCGGTTCGCCGAAGGCGTCGGCAATGCGCATCTGCGCGGCAAAGCCGCCGGCGGCATTCGGGACCGCGGTCACCACCACCGCGTAGCCGCCGTATTCAAACTGGCGTTCCATCGTGCCTCCTTCGCATTCGTCTGTCGCCCCTGGCCTGTCGCCGCCAAGGATTTCACTATAGGCGAAGCGCGCGCGCCGTTGCGGCGTATCAGGCAGGCGGCAGCGCTCCCTCGCCGCTGGCGCCGAACACCTGCGCCTTGAGCTTGGCCAGCTGGTCGCGCACCTGCGCGGCCTGTTCGAACTCCAGGTTGCGCGCATGATCCAGCATGAGCTTTTCCAGCCGCTTGATCTCCTTCGAGACCTGCTTCTCGCTCATCTCCTCATAGCGGGCCTGCTCCTGCGCGGCCTGCAGCTCGGCCCTGGCATCGTTGACGTTGTAGACGCCGTCGATGATGTCCTTGATGCGCTTGACCACGCCGCGCGGCGTGATGCCGTTGGCTTCGTTGAAGGCGATCTGCTTGGCGCGGCGGCGCTCGGTCTCGTCGATGGCCCGCTTCATCGAGTCGGTCATGCGGTCCGCGTACAGGATGGCGGTGCCGTTGACGTTGCGCGCGGCGCGGCCGATGGTCTGGATCAGCGAGCGCTCGGCGCGCAGGAAGCCTTCCTTGTCGGCGTCGAGGATCGCCACCAGCGAGACCTCGGGAATATCCAGCCCCTCGCGCAGCAGGTTGATCCCCACCAGCACGTCGAAGGTGCCCAGGCGCAGGTCGCGGATGATCTCGACGCGCTCGACGGTATCGATATCCGAGTGCAGGTAGCGCACCTTGACGCCGTTCTCGGTCAGGAACTCGGTCAGCTGCTCGGCCATGCGCTTGGTCAGCGTGGTCACCAGCACGCGCTCGCCGGCCTCGACGCGGGCGTGGATCTCGGACAGCAGGTCATCCACCTGCGTGGTCGCGGGGCGCACCTGGATCACCGGGTCGACCAGCCCGGTGGGGCGCACCACCTGCTCCACCACCTGGCCCGAATGGTCGCGCTCGAACTGCGCCGGCGTGGCCGTGACGAACATCACCTGCCGCATCTTGCGCTCGAACTCGTCGAACTTGAGCGGCCGGTTGTCCAGCGCCGACGGCAGCCGGAAGCCGTATTCCACCAGCGTGGTCTTGCGCGCGCGGTCGCCGTTGTACATGCCGTTGAGCTGGCCGATCAGCACGTGCGACTCGTCCAGGAACATCAGCGCGTCGGGCGGCAGGTAGTCGACCAGCGTCGGCGGCGGATCGCCGGGGCGCGCGCCGGACAGGTGCCGCGAATAGTTCTCGATGCCCTTGCAGAAGCCCAGCTCGGACAGCATCTCCAGGTCGAAGCGGGTGCGCTGCTCCAGCCGCTGCGCCTCCACCAGCCGGTTCTCCTTGTGGAAGAACTCGAGCCGCTCGCGCAGCTCGTCCTTGATCGCCTCGATCGCGCGCAGCACGGTCTCGCGCGGGGTCACGTAGTGGCTCGACGGGTAGACCGTGAAGCGCGGGATCTTCTGCCGCACCCGTCCGGTCAGCGGATCGAAGAAATGCAGCGACTCGACTTCGTCGTCGAACATCTCCAGCCGCACCGCCATCTCGGCATGCTCGGCCGGGAAGATGTCGATGGTGTCGCCGCGCACGCGGAAGGTGCCGCGCTGGAAGTCGGTCTCGTTGCGGGTGTACTGCATCGCGATCAGGCGCGCGATCACGTCGCGCTGGCTGATCTTGTCGCCGGCCCGCAGCGTCAGGATCATCTGGTGGTATTCGGTCGGGTTGCCGATACCGTAGATCGCCGACACGGTCGCGACGATGATGGTGTCGCGCCGCTCCAGCAGGCTCTTGGTCGCCGACAGCCGCATCTGCTCGATATGCTCGTTGATCGACGAGTCCTTCTCGATAAACAGGTCGCGCTGGGGGACGTAGGCCTCGGGCTGGTAGTAGTCGTAGTAGCTGACGAAGTACTCGACCGCGTTGCGCGGGAAGAACTCGCGGAATTCCGCGTACAGCTGCGCCGCCAGCGTCTTGTTGGGCGCGAACACGATGGCCGGGCGCCCCATGCGGGCGATCACGTTGGCCATGGTGAAGGTCTTGCCCGATCCGGTCACGCCCAGCAGGGTCTGGAACGACAGGCCGTCTTCCACCCCCTCCACCAGCTGCCGGATCGCCTCCGGCTGGTCGCCGGCGGG
The DNA here is from genome assembly GCF_900249755.1 of Cupriavidus taiwanensis. Lineage (NCBI taxonomy): Bacteria > Pseudomonadati > Pseudomonadota > Betaproteobacteria > Burkholderiales > Burkholderiaceae > Cupriavidus > Cupriavidus taiwanensis. The sequence goes on along the minus strand of NZ_LT976853.1, from coordinate 1,450,782 downwards.
CGGGAACGGCTGGTACAGCTGGAACGGGGAGCCGGGAAATGTGACGAATTTGTCTTCGTCCAGGGCCGGCGCGGCTTCGGCAAGGTTCGTCATAGGGGCGGGACTAGGGAAATACCTGAGGAAAACGGGCGGATTACGCTAGAATCTTGGGGTTGTCAGCCCCCGCTTCAAGCCAAGAAGAGCGCGGCCGGGCCTGCCAGCCTCCAGCGCAGTACGGAGCATTCTACGCCTTCCGTTTTTCACATAGCCGACCACGAGATTCCAAATGAGTTTGTTTTCTGCCGTCGAGATGGCCCCGCGCGACCCGATCCTGGGCCTCAACGAAGCCTTCAATGCCGATACCCGCCCGACCAAGGTCAACCTGGGCGTCGGCGTGTACTTCACCGACGAAGGGAAAATCCCGCTGCTGCGCGCCGTCCAGGAGGCAGAAAAAGCCCGTCTGACCACCGCCACCCCGCGCGGCTACCTGCCGATCGAGGGCATCGCTGCCTATGACCAGGCGGTGCAGACGCTGCTGTTCGGCAAGGAATCTCCGCTGCTCAAGGAAGGCCGCGTGGTGACGGCCCAGGCACTCGGCGGCACCGGCGCGCTGAAGATCGGCGCCGACTTCCTCAAGCGCCTGTACCCGGACGCCAAGGTCGCCATCAGCGACCCGAGCTGGGAAAACCACCGCGCCCTGTTCGAATCCGCCGGCTTCCCGGTGGTCAACTACGCCTACTACGACGCCCCCAGCCACGGCCTGAACTTCGCCGGCATGGTGGAGTCGCTGAAGTCGTTCCCGGCCAACACCATCGTGGTGCTGCACGCCTGCTGCCACAACCCGACCGGCGTCGACCTGTCGCCCGAGCAGTGGCAGCAAGTGGTGCAGCTGGTCAAGGAACGCAACCTGATCCCGTTCCTGGACATGGCCTACCAGGGCTTTGCCGACGGCATCGACGCCGACGGCGCCGCGGTGCGCCTGTTCGCCGACTCGGGCCTGCCGTTCTTCGTGTCGAGCTCGTTCTCGAAGAGCTTCTCGCTGTACGGCGAGCGCGTCGGCGCGCTGTCGATCGTCACCACCAGCAAGGAAGAAGCGCAGCGCGTGATGTCGCAGGTCAAGCGCGTGATCCGCACCAACTATTCCAACCCGCCGACCCACGGCGGCACCGTGGTCGCGACCGTGCTGAACAGCCCGGAACTGCGCGCCATGTGGGAAGAAGAACTGGCTGAAATGCGCGACCGTATCAAGCTGATGCGCCACGCGCTGGTCGACAAGCTGGCCGCCAAGGGCGTGCCGGGCGACTTCTCCTTCGTCAAGGCGCAGCGCGGCATGTTCTCGTACTCGGGCCTGACTTCGGCCCAGGTCGACCGCCTGCGCAACGAGCACGGCATCTACGCCGTCGGCACCGGCCGCATCTGCGTGGCCGCGCTGAACAGCCGCAACATCGATGCAGTGGTCGACGCGATCGCGGCCGTGATGTAACGCGCGACGGTTGCCGCGCCGCAACGGCCGGCAACTGGCGTACGCATCACAACGCAATAGCAAAAAAGCGGCTTCGGCCGCTTTTTGCATTTGTTTGCACTGTTGTAGGACGTTGTCACCGGGAAAATCAGGCCTATGCCTTATTGTGTTCCCCGCATACGGAAGTACTTTAAGGTATATGCTGCAAAGCAAGATCGTTAGCACGGTCGTTCGATTCAGGCATAATCGGCGCCACACGATCCATGGTGTATTGTCAGTACATTGTTACTTGGTGGTACGCATCCTCAGTAAGACCAGGCAGAAACGGCATGCTCTATCAACTGCATGAGTTCCAGCGCTCGATCCTGCACCCGCTGACCGCGTGGGCCCAGGCGACCGCCAAGACCTTCACCAACCCCCTCAGCCCGATGTCGCTGGTACCTGGCGCACCCCGCCTGGCCGCCGGCTACGAACTGCTGTACCGGCTCGGCAAGGAATACGAAAAACCGGCGTTCGACATCAAGTCGGTGCGCTCCAACGGCCGCGACATCCCCATCGTCGAGCAGACCGTGCTGGAAAAGCCCTTCTGCAAGCTGCTGCGCTTCAAGCGCTATGCCGACGACCCCGAGACCATCAAGCTGCTCAAGGACGAGCCCGTGGTGCTGGTCGCCGCCCCGCTGTCGGGCCACCATGCCACGCTGCTGCGCGACACGGTGCGCACGCTGCTGCAGGACCACAAGGTCTACGTCACCGACTGGATCGACGCGCGCATGGTGCCGGTCGAGGATGGCCCGTTCCACCTGTCTGACTACATCTACTACATCCAGGAATTCATCCGCCATATCGGCGCCGAGAACCTGCATGTGATCTCGGTGTGCCAGCCGACGGTGCCGGTACTCGCCGCCATTTCGCTGATGGCGTCCGCCGGCGAGAAGACGCCGCGCACCATGACCATGATGGGCGGCCCGATCGACGCCCGCAAAAGCCCGACCGCGGTCAACTCGCTGGCGACCAACAAGTCCTACGAGTGGTTCGAGAACAACGTCATCTATACCGTGCCGGCCAACTACCCCGGCCACGGCCGCCGCGTCTACCCGGGCTTCCTGCAGCATGCCGGCTTTGTCGCGATGAATCCGGACCGGCACCTGTCCTCGCACTATGACTACTACCTGAGCCTGGTCGAGGGCGATGCCGACGACGCCGAGGCCCACGTGCGCTTCTACGATGAATACAACGCGGTGCTCGACATGGCCGCCGAGTACTACTTGGACACCATCCGCGAGGTGTTCCAGGAATTCCGCCTGGCCAACGGCACCTGGGACATCGACGGCAAGCCGGTGCGCCCGCAGGACATCAAGGGCACCGCGCTGATGACGATCGAGGGGGAGCTGGACGATATCTCCGGCGCGGGCCAGACCGCCGCCGCGCACGACCTGTGCGCCGGCATCCCGAAACACCGCAAGCAGCACCTGAACGCGGAGCGTTGCGGTCACTACGGGATCTTCTCGGGCCGGCGCTGGCGCGAAGACATCTACCCGCAGCTGCGCGACTTTATCCGCAAGTACCACCAGGTTCCGGTGGCCGCGGCCGCCAAGTAAGACAAACGCCCGCACATGCGGGCGTTTCTGTTTTTGCTTGCGGGGCGCCGGCGGCGGCTCAGGGCTTCTTCAGGTAGCTCAGCAGCATTTCCGTGTGCAGCTCGGCAAAGCGCTCGTGCTCCTGCTGCGAGGCCACGTCGCGGCCGATCACGGCGCTGATGGTGTAGCGGTTCGACAGCACGTAGTAGCCCAGCGCGGAAATCGTCAGGTAGAACTGCGGCACGTCGACATGGTCGCGGAACAGTCCCTGCTGCTGGCCGCGCCGGATCACGTCGGCGAGCACGTCGACCACCGGGTTGATCAGCTGCTGCAGCTGCGCGGATTTTTTCAGGTGCCGCGCTTCGTGCAGGTTCTCGCTGTTGACCAGGCGGATGAACTCGGGGTGTTCGTAGTACCAGTCCCAGACGAAGCGGGCCAGCGTGCGCACCCCCTCGACCGGGTCTTCGTCGACCAGGTGCAATTGCTCTTCGGCGGCGCGGAAGTTCGCGTATTGCTTCTCGAGCACCGCCAGGAACAGGCCCTCCTTGCTGCCGTAGTAGTAATACAGCATGCGCTCGTTGGTTTCGGCGCGCCGGGCAATCTGGTCGACGCGGGCGCCGGCCAGACCACCCTTGGCGAATTCCTCGGTGGCCGCAGCGAGGATGCGTCGGCGCGTCCCTTCCGGGTCGCGTTTGGTCTTGGGCTCTGTTGACATGAGGTGTGGTCGATCGTTGCGCGGATTATGGCACAGGCCGGAATGCGGCAATCCGGCCGCGCGACGCGCATCATCGCCGTTTCTGTCCGCCGGCGAAATCGGGGATAATCCTTGCGGCGCGAAAACCGCAGGGTCCGCAGAGACCCCGGTGCCGCAGGGGCCTCCGGCACATTGTCCGCCCCGCAACGGCCACCGTTATGTCGCCAACCGCTCACAGCACCGCGCAAATCTCGTGTTTATCCGTTGCTGCCGCGCCTTTCGACCCCGCTCTTGTCCCCTGAATTGCTGTCCGTTGTCGTGAATCCCGCCGTCAAGTCCCTCGCCGACCGTCTCGAGGCGCTGCTGCCGCAGACCCAGTGCACCAAGTGCGGCTTCAGCGGCTGCCGCCCCTACGCCGAAGCCATGGCCAGCGGCGAAGCCGCCTGCAACCGCTGCCCGCCGGGCGGAGCGCAGGGCATCGCGCGCCTGGCAGCGCTGCTGGGCACCGAAGTCCTGCCGCTCGATCCGGAACGCGGCATCGAGCAGCCGCGCGCGGTCGCCCGCATCGACGAGAGCCTGTGCATCGGCTGCACGCTGTGCATCCAGGCCTGCCCGGTCGACGCCATCGCCGGCGCCGCCAAGCAGATGCATACCGTGATCCCCGGGCTGTGCACCGGCTGCGATCTGTGCGTGCCGCCCTGCCCGGTCGACTGCATCGACATGGTTCCCGTCACCGGCACGCGCACCGGCTGGGACGCGTGGTCGCAGGCGCAGGCCGATGCCGCGCAGGCGCGCTACCTGGCACGCAATGCGCGGCTGGTGCGCGAGCGCGAGGAGAACGACGCGCGCCTGGCCGCCAAGGCCGCGGCCAAGCTGGCCGCGGTGCAGGCCGAAGCGCCGCAGGACGATGCCGAGCGCGCCGCGCAGGAACGCAAGCGCGCCATCATCCAGGCCGCGATCGAACGCGCCCGGCAGAAACAGCAGGCCGCCAGGCCGCGCAATACCGAGAACGTGTCGCCCGCGGTGCAGGCGCAGATCGACGCCGCCGAAGCGCGCCGTGCGCGCGCCGGGCTGGCGCCGCAGCCGGACGATCCCGATACCGCCCGGGATCCGGCCAACGACGGGGAACCAGAGCAATGAACGCCGCCAAGTGCCGTGCCATCTTCGAGACGCTGCGCGAAGTCAACCCGGCCCCGGCCACGGAACTCGAATACAGCTCGCCGTTCGAGCTGCTGATCGCCGTGCTGCTGTCGGCGCAGGCCACCGACGTCGGCGTGAACAAGGCCACGCGCCGCCTGTTCCCGGTTGCGCATACCCCGCGCCAGATGCTGGAGCTGGGCGAAGCCGGCCTGAGCGAATACATCAAGACCATCGGCCTGTACAAGACCAAGGCCAAGCATGTGATCGAGACCTGCCGCATCCTGGTCGAGCGCCATGGCGGCAAGGTGCCGGCGGAGCGCGCCGCGCTGGAAGCGCTGCCGGGCGTGGGCCGCAAGACCGCCAACGTGGTGCTCAACACCGCGTTCGGCCAGCCCACCATCGCGGTCGACACGCATATCTTCCGGGTCTCGAACCGCACCGGCCTGGCGCCGGGCAAGAACGTCGATATCGTCGAGCAGAAGCTGCTCAAGTGCGTGCCGCATGAATTCCTGCACGACGCCCATCACTGGCTGATCCTGCACGGCCGCTACGTATGCAAGGCGCGCAAGCCGGAATGCTGGCATTGCGCGATCGAGCCGCTGTGCGAGTTCAGGGAGAAAACCCCGGCACCGCAGCTGTAGCCGCGGCCGGTTCGGGCCCTTCGTCTTGTTGCGCCAGCACCAGCGCCAGCTGCAGCGCGGTGTGCGCGACCACGTCGACATCGGGGCTGTAGCCCTGGCGGATCCAGCGCACGGCAAGGTGCACCACGCCGCCCGCTACGCCCGCGGTCAGCAGCGGATCACGCGCGCGCCCCGGCGGCAGCAGCGCCTGCGCCAGCAGCCCGCCGAATGCATCCAGCGAGTCGGCCAGCGCGCCGTCGACCAGCTTGCTGACGCCGCGGATCTCCACCAGGAACACGCGCGCCGAACGCGGTTCGCGCTGCAGCGCGCCGAAGTACGCGCGCAGCATCGCCAGCGCCCGTTGCGCGCCATCGTTGCCGGCCGCCTCGCCCGCCTGCACCAGCGTGTGCAGCAAGCGCTGGGTCACCGTTTGAAACGATGCCAGCAGCAAGGCCTCGCTGTTGGCGAATGACTCGTAGAAATAGCGCTCGGTCAGCCCTGCGGCCTCGCACACGGCCTTGACGGTGGCATTCTGGTAACCGCGCTCGCCGTAGACCTGCACGGCCGCGGCAATCAGTTGCGCGCGGCGCTGGGCGCGGCGCTCTTCGGCTTCGGCGCCGCGGTAGCGGCGCGCGGGAGTCAGCTCGGGGGTCATGCGCGCCATTATGACATTCCCTATTGTCAGAAAACTTGCCGGATCGCTTCTGACAATCTATGTTGTCAGAAGCCCCACTCGTCCGGATGCCTCCCATGCGCGATGCCAGTGCCGATGACGCCGTACTCGATGTCCTGATCGTAGGCGCCGGCTTGTCCGGCATCGGCGCCGCGCGCCAGCTGCAACGGCGCTGCCCCGGCAAGCGCTACGCCATCCTCGAGGCGCGCGACGCCATCGGCGGCACCTGGGACCTGTTCCGCTACCCCGGCATCCGCTCGGATTCGGACATGTACACGCTGGGCTACCGCTTCAAGCCCTGGCGCGGCGCCAGGGCCATCGCCGACGGTCCGTCGATCCGCGCCTATATCCGTGAAACCGCCGAAGAAGCCGGCATCACGCGCCAGATCCGCTTCGGCCACCGCGTGGTCAGCGCGGCGTGGGACAGCGCCGACGCCTGCTGGACCGTCGAAGCCGAACACAGCGCCGACCGCAGCCGGCTGCGGCTGCGCGCGCGGCTGCTCTATGTCTGCGCCGGCTACTACAGCTATGCCGAGGCCCACCGTCCCGCGTTCGACGGCGAGGACCGTTTTCGCGGCCGCATCGTGCATCCGCAGTTCTGGGACGAAACGCTGGACTACGCCGGCAAGCGCGTGGTGGTGATCGGCAGCGGCGCCACCGCGGTCACGCTGGTGCCGGCGATGGCCGGCCGCGCGGCGCACGTGACCATGCTGCAGCGCTCGCCCACCTATATCGTCACGCGCCCCGGCGAAGACGCCATCGCGCGCACGCTGCGCCGCGTGCTGCCGGAACGGCTGGCCTACGCCGCCACGCGCTGGAAGAACGTGCTGCTCGGCATGACCTTCTTCCAGCTGGCGCGGCGCCGGCCCGAACGCGTCAAGGCGCGCCTGGTCGGCATGGCCGCGGCGCAGCTGCCAGCGGGCTTCGACGTGGCGACGCATTTCACGCCGCGCTACAAACCGTGGGACCAGCGCCTGTGCCTGGTGCCCGACGGCGACCTGTTCCGTGCCCTGCGCGAGGGCCGTGCCGCGGTGGTCACCGATACCATCGAGCGCTTCACCGAAGACGGCATCGTGCTCGCCAGCGGCAAGACGCTGGCCGCGGATATCGTGGTGACGGCCACCGGCCTGAAGCTGAACATGCTGGGCGACATTGCCCTCAGCGTCGACGGCCAGCCGCGCCGCCCCGCCGACTGCCTGGCCTACAAGGGCATGATGCTCAGCGACGTGCCCAACCTGGTGCTGGCGTTCGGCTACACCAATGCGTCATGGACGCTCAAGGCCGACCTGACGGCCGAGTACGTCTGCCGCCTGCTGCGCCACATGGACCACCACGGCCACCGCATCGCCGTGCCGCGCGCGCCCGCCGCGGTGCAGCCGACACCGTTCCTGGATTTCACCTCGGGCTATGTGCAGCGTGCCGCCGGCGTGCTGCCGCGGCAGGGCGACCGCAAGCCGTGGCGCGTGCACCAGAACTATCTGAAGGACCTGCTGACGATCCGCCATGGCCGCATCGCCGATGGCGTGCTGCAGTTCGACGCCCCGCCGGCGCCGCGCGAGGCGCGCCGCCACCAGGACGCCACGGCCGGCAATCCGGTCGCCGCCAGCGAGGTGCAGCCATGACTTCCCTCCTCATCGTACTGGCCGTGCTGATCGCACTGGTCCTGCTGTCCGGCGCCGCGCTATGTCTGTACACCTGGCGCACCGCCCGGCGCATCGAGGCCGCGATGCCGCCGCCCGGCCGCTTTATCGACGTGCCCGGCGCTCGGCTGCATGTGGTGGAGCGCGGGCGAGGGCCGGCGCTGCTGCTGGTGCACGGCTTGTCGGGACAACTCGAGAACTTCGGCTACGGCATGATCGCGCCGCTGGCCGAGAACTTCCGCGTCATCGCCGTCGACCGCCCCGGCGCTGGCCATTCCACGCGCACGCCCGGCAGCGCCGCCGACCTGCCCGCGCAGGCCGACGCGCTCGCCGCGCTGTGCGACCGGCTGGGCCTGGAGCGGCCGCTGGTGGTGGGCCATTCGCTGGGCGGCGCGATCGCGCTGGCGCTGGCCGTGCGCCATCCGGAATGCGTCGGCGGCCTGGCGCTGATCGCGCCGCTGACGCATCCGCCCACGGCGATCTCGCCGGTGTTCAGGGCCATGACGGTGCCGCACGCCTGGCTGCGCCGGCTGATGGCCTGGACCGTGGTGGTGCCGATGTCGATACGGCACCGCGCCGAGGTCATGGACATCGTGTTCGGCCCCGACCCGGTGCCTGACGACTTCCCCACGCGTGGCGGCGGCCTGCTGGCCTTGCGCCCGCGCCACTTCCTGGCGGCGTCGGAAGACCTGCGCGGTGCCGCGCAGAGCCTGCCGGCGCTGCTGCGCGACTACGGCACGCTGCGCGTGCCCGTCAGCGTGCTGTTCGGCCGCGACGACCGCATCCTCGACTTTGCCGAGCATGGCGAAGCGCTGGTCGCCAGGGTGCCGGGCGCCACGCTGACCCTGGTCAGCGGCGGGCATATGCTGCCGGTGACCGACGTCGCCACCAGCGTCGATTTCGTGCGCGCCGCCGCCGCGCGGATGCAGGTGTCCGAGCCGCGGCCGGCCCAGTTCGCTTGATTCCCGGAGACTGCCCATGGCCACCACGACGGGTTCCGACCCCTACAAGCAGGATGTCTTCGCCGCGTTCCGCGCGGTGCGCAAGCTGATGGCGGACGGCAACGACACCGAGCAGGTATTCCGCATCATGCGCGCGCTCAACGGCCCGTCGATGCCGCGCAACTTCAGCCGCCTGCTGGCCACGCACGACGGGCGCCGCATGGTCTACCAGCGCATCGAACTGGCCGAGCGCCTGTCCGACCCCGCCTACGTGGCGCGCTTCGCGCCGGGCACGGTCGGCGCCGCCTATCGCGCCTTCCTCGAACAGACCGGGTACAGCGCGGACGGGCTGGCCAAGGTGTCGAACCTGGACCAGGAACCGGTGCTCGAAGACGCCTACCTGTGGTTCGGCCGGCGCACGCGCGACATCCACGATATATGGCACGTGCTGACCGGCTACCGCGCCGACGAAAGCCTGGGCGAAGCCGCGCTGGTGGCGTTCAGCTATGCGCAGACCGGCGGCAAGGGCTGGGCCTTTATCGCCATCGCGGCGTCGCTGAAGAGCCTGCGCGTCAGCGGCAGCCTGGCCTTTGCGCGCGCCGTGCTGGAAGGCTACCGGCTGGGCCGCCGCGCCGGCTGGCTGCTGGGCGAGGACTACGAGAAGCTGCTGCACGAACCGATCGACGCGGCGCGCGCGCGCCTGGGCATCGGCGAGCCGCGCCGCTACCTGGCCTGCAAGCCGATGCAGCAATGGACCGCCTGATGGCGCCGCACCCGGCAAACCCCGATAAAAAAAGCGACCACGCGGGTCGCTTTTTTATTGGCTGGCAACGCAGCAGGTTCAGACGATGCGGCAGGCTTCGTCGAACGACAGGCGCGGGCAGCGCGGGAACAGCTTGTCGGCGACGCCATAGCCCAGGTTGCACAGGAAGTTGACCTTCCACTTGCCGTCGGGGAAGAACGCCGCGTTGACCTTGTCGGCGTCGAAGCCGCCCATCGGGCCGCAGTCCAGCCCGAACGCGCGCGCCGCCAGGATGAAGTAGCCGCCTTGCAAGGAACTGTTCATCAGCGCGTCGCGGGCAATCTTTTCGTCGTTGCCGGCATACCAGGAGCGCGCGTCGGCATGCGGGAACAGCCTGGGCAGCTGGTCGTGGAAGGCGGTGTCGAAGGCGATGATCGCGGTCACCGGCGCCGAACGCGTCTTGTCGACGTTGCCGGCCGAGACGCAGTCCACCAGGCGCGCCTTCCCGGCGGCGCTCTTGACGAACACGATGCGCGCCGGGCTGCTGTTGGCAGCGGTCGGGCCGAACTTCATCGCTTCATAGATCTGGTGCAGCACGGCGTCGTCCACATGGCGGTCCTGCCACACGTTGTGGGTGCGGGCTTCGGTGAACAGTTGCGCCAGCGCGGCTTGGTCGATCTGGGACATGCGCGTCCTTTCTGTACGGAAGGTGAAAGAAGGCGCGATTGTACCCAACGGCCGGCGCGCCCCACGACAGCGCCTTTGAGCAACCCGTTCAATTCCCTTGCATGTCGGCCCGCGCCGGCGCGGGGGCGTTGCCGCGGCGGGTCAGCCACAGCACCCCGGCCAGGATCAGGCCGCCGCCCACGGCCTGCGCCGCGCCGATCTGCTCGCCCAGCAGCAAGGCCGCCAGCACCACGGTGACCACCGGCTCCAGCGTCGACAGCATCGACGCCTGCGCCGCGCCCAGCCGCTGCAAGCCGGCAAAGAAGGTCAGGATCGCCAGCACGGTCGACAACAGCGCGATCCCCGCCAGCGCCAGCCAGCCGCCGGCATCGGCCGGAAACTGCGGCGGCGTGCCCGCGCCGGCGCGCAGCAGGCCGACGGCGCCGTAGACCAGCGCCGCCGCGGTGCAGATCACGGTGGTGGTGGCGATCGGGTTGACGCCCGCGGTCAGGCGCGCGCCGACGATGATGTAGACCGAATAGATCACCGCCGCCGCCAGCCCCAGCGCGATCCCCAGCGGCGAACCCACGCCGCCGCCCACCGTCAGCCCGGCGCCGACCGAGCACAGCACCACCGTCACCACCGCGGCGGTGGTCAGCCGCTCCTTCAGGAAGACGGCCGCGAGGATGGTCACGAACAGCGGGTACAGGTACAGCAGCAGCGCCACCAGGCTGGCCTGCGCATGGTTGAGCGCGCTGAAGAAGCAGAACGACTGGCCGACATAGCCGATGCCGCCCATCGCCGCGAGCGCCAGCACGCGGCGCCACGGCGGCAGCGCGATGCCGCGCGTGCGCATCACCCACGCCAGCGCCGCGGCGGCCAGCATGAAGCGCACCAGCAGCAGCCCGTACACGTCCGCGCCGGCGGCGTAGGCAAAGCGCGCGAAGATCGCCATGGCGCCGAAGGCGCTGGCCGAGACCGCGATCAGCAGCACGCCGGCCAGCTTGTCGCGGGCAGCGGTCGGGGCGGTGGGGGCGGAAGCGGTCATCGGGCAGGCGGCGAGTCGGCGATCCCGCATTCTACTTGGCGCCATCGCCGCGGACGCGGCCGCCGGCAAGGGCAGCGCCCGTCGTTTACAATGGCGCCACCATGTTCAATCCCTCACGAGAAGAAGTCCGCCGGTTCTTCTGCGATGCCTGGCAGAAGCAGATCGCAGGCGGCGTGCTGACCCCGCTGGAAGCCATCGCCGTCGACTGGATCGGCGAGCACCCCGAGTACCACGACCTGCTGCGCGACACCGAAGGCGCGCTGGCGCAGGACTACACCCCCGAGCAGGGCCAGACCAATCCCTTCCTGCATCTGGCGATGCACCTGTCGATTTCGGAGCAGGTCTCGGTCGACCAGCCGCGCGGCATCCGCCAGGCCTACGAGGCGCTGGCGCGCCGGCTCGATTCCCCGCACGAAGCCCAGCACCAGGTAATGGAATGCCTGGGCGAAATGCTGTGGCAAGCGCAGCGCAGCGGCCAGCCCCCGGACGGCGACCACTACGTCGACTGCGTCAGGCGCCGCGCCAACCGCTGAGCCCCGCCGGTACGCGCAAAAAGTGCAGCGTACAATTCCTCACAACCCTTGCGGGCGTGCGTGGTAGGCTTTGGGCTCCGAGTTTTCCCCTAGTTGCGTTGCCATCACCTGGCAACGTCGCGCATCTTCATGCCCCCTACTGCCCTTTTTCGGCGGCAGCGCCTGGCGCCAGCCAGACGTGCCGTCGCCCCGCTCTGCCTGTCGCTGCTGCTGGCGTGGCCGCTCGCCGGCCATGCCGGCGTGGCGCTGCTGCAGCCGCCGCGCGTGATCGACGCCAACCAGCCGCTCACGCTCACGCTGGTGGTATCGGCCGACAACACCACGCGCCGCTACCGTATTCCCGACACACTCGAAGTGACCGCCTCCGGCGACCTGCAGGCGCCGGTGCGGCTGGTACTGTGGCGCGAAGTCTCGGGCCCCGCCGTGGTCAACCTGCGCCGCGGCGAACATCGCGCCATCCACTACACGGTGACGCTGCCGCCCGTGCTGCGTGGCCAGGTGCGGCTCGACGCCACCGGCATCGACGCCGCGCCGGTGCTGGTCACGCTGAACCGGCTGCCGCAGCCGGGCGAAACCGCCACCGCGGCGCCGCCGCTTGCGGGCCAGGCGCCGGCCGCCGAAAGCACGGAAAGCGCGGAAAGCGCCCCCGTGCCGGTGACCCCGGTCACCACGGCCGAGGCCGCGGCCCTCGCGCCGGCCGACATTCGCGACAGCGCCCGCTTGTCGTTCCACGACCCGATGTACTTCATGGTCGGCGCGCACGACGGCGCCAATGCCAAGTTCCAGTTCAGCTTCAAGTACCGCATCTTCGAGGGCGAGGATCCTGCCTCGAAAAGCCTGTTCGACAACCTCTACTTCAGCTACACCCAGTTCTCGTTGTGGGACCTGAGCGAGGACTCGGCGCCGTTCCGCGACACCAACTACCGGCCCAGCCTGTTCTACTACCTGTCGGATACCGGCGTGCGCAACAACGTGATCAGCCGGTTGTCGCTGGCCGCGGGCCTGGAGCATGAATCCAACGGCCGCAGCGGCCTGGACTCGCGCAGCATCAATACCGCGTTCATCAAGCCGACCTTCTATTTCGGCGACCAGAACGACTGGCACTGGCGCGTCGCGCCCAAGCTCTATGCCTATGTGGAAAAGGCCGACAACCCGGACATCGCCCATTACCGCGGCTACATGGACCTGGGCATCGCCTACGGGCGACCGGATTCCTGGGAGTTCTCGGCGACGCTGCGCAAGGGCACGCGCAAGTGGTACGGCAGCGTCGACGCGCAGCTGACCTACCCGATGGCGCGGCTGATCCCCGGCACGGCCGGGTACCTGATGGCGGGATATTTCGTCGGCTATGGCGAGAGCCTGCTCGACTACAACCACAAGCTGCCGTGGCAGTTCCGCATCGGCTACGCGCTGACGCGCTGAAGTGAATTAGCCTGTCAGCGGCTTGCCGCTGGCCTTCAACCTTGCGTTGGCGACGGCCGCGGCAAACTGCCCGTGGCCGTGCCAGCCGGTGGCCCGGCCCAGTTTCTTGCCGTTCTGGAAGAACATGAACACCGGAATGCCGTGCAGGCCGAAGCGCCGCCCCAGCTCCGGGTGCGCATAGACGTTGGCGTGCAGCCAGTGCAGTTCCAGCGCCCGCACCGGTTCGGGATTGGCCAGCATGGCCTTCTTGGCCATCTCGCAGTTGAAGCAGTCCACGCCCCAGAAGAACACGCACACCAGGGCGTCCCCGGCCGCGGCGATGGCGGCATCGATGGTGGCGTCGTCGACCTCGCGCATGGCAAATGCGTCAAAGGCGCGGTGGTCGAGATGCGGGGCCGCGGACGGGTCCGGCGCGCCGGCTTGCGGTTCGGTGCTCATGCTTTGCTCCTGAAGCGGTTCACCCGGCGATGCGGTCCACCGCCGATGCGGCGCGCTGCCAACGGCAAACGCCCGGGCCGGCAGGCACCGGGCGTCCGGGCCCTGCAACCGGCAGCAGCTTACTTCGGTGCCGCCACCGTGACCAGCGCCGGCCGCAGCACGCGGTCGGCAATGGTGTAGCCGCGCTGGAGCACGCTCACCACGGTGTTGGGCTCCTGCTCCGCCGGCACCATGGAGATGGCCTGGTGGCGATGCGGGTCGAACTTCTCGCCCACCGGGTTCAGTTCGACGATCTTGCCGCGCTCGAAGGCGGCGGCCAGCTGGCGCGCGGTCAGTTCCACGCCTTCGCGCAGCTTGGCGATATCGCCGGAGCCGTCGGCCAGCGCGGCCTGCAGGCTGTCCATCACCGGCAGCAGGTTGTCGGCAAAGTTTTCGATGGCGAACTTGTGCGCCTTGGCGACATCTTCCTGCGCCCGGCGGCGGATGTTCTCGCCTTCGGCAACGGCGCGCATATACAGGTCGTAATGCTCGCTCGCCTTGGCTTCCAGTGCGGCCAGCTGGGCCGCCACGTCGTCCACGGCCGCGGTTTCCGGCGCGCCGGTCTCCGGGCTGGCGCTGGCGGCGGTGGCCGCCTCATCGCCCGCAGGCGTCGCAGTCTGGTTGGATGGCGTCTGCTTCTGTTCTTCCATGTCGATCCGTATCAATGCAGTGTCGCGGCCCGCCATGGGCGTGGCCGCGGGTGGTAAATCGGCGTGTGTCCGATGCAGGTGGTGGCTGCTCGCCGCATTTCAAGAGTGGCGCCGGCGCGACGCCGAAACACACGGTTACAAAGCCTGCCCCACCGCCATCGACGGCTTATTGCTTTGCGTCAGCGCGCTCACTAAGATTCTTAGTAAGAAAAATGACAAAAATGTCGAGGGCCCAGGAGATGGTTCATTTTTGTTCCGCTTCCGAAAGGTTGGCCATGCATAAGCTCCCAGTCGTCACGCTGTGCCTCGTGGCCGCCCTGGCGGTCATGACCGTCTTTATCTGCCTGTCCGGCGCCTTCACGCCGCGCGATACGGAGTATGGCAGCGGCAAGGCGGTGTTCAAGCACTACATCGTTCCCTTCGTCAGCCCGGACGTCTCGCAGGAATAAGCCTGCTGCCTGTCCCGTTCGCCTGGCTGTCCATTGCGCGGCGGCACCGGAAACGGTGCCGCCGCGCTGCATGTCAGCCCTTGAAGTCGTCGATGCGGCGGCGGTCGCGCTTGGTCGGACGCCCCTGGATCTGCGCGGAGGGTTCCGGCTGCAGGCGCCGGCGCTCGGCGTCGGCGGCCCGGCGCGACTGGCTTTCGGCACTTTCCTGATACAGCGTCTGCGCCACCGGCGCGGGACCGCGCGCCGCGGCGATGCCCTTCACCTCAAGCTCCCAGCGCTGCTGGTGTGCTTCCAACGCAACCTTGTCGCCAGGCTTGACCTCGCGCGAGTTCTTGCACAGCTGGCCGTTGACCGTGACCTTGCCGCGCTCCACCGCTTCGGCCGCCAGCGAGCGCGTCTTGAAGA
Organism: Cupriavidus taiwanensis; assembly: GCF_900249755.1. Lineage (NCBI taxonomy): Bacteria > Pseudomonadati > Pseudomonadota > Betaproteobacteria > Burkholderiales > Burkholderiaceae > Cupriavidus > Cupriavidus taiwanensis. The sequence goes on along the minus strand of NZ_LT976853.1, from coordinate 1,435,664 downwards.
AGCGCGCGCACCACAGCCACTTGTCGATGCGCTGGCGCGCATCCGCGTCGAAATCCACGTTCATGCCGCCGCTCCCCGCGCCTGCGCCCGCGTGCGCCGCGCCTCCAGTTCATGCGGATGCGGCGTGGCGAGCGGCCAGCCTTGCAGGTGCTGCAGCGCGATCTCCGCCATGGCCGCAACCCACGGCGCGGCATCGTTCATGCATGGAATGAAGTGGAAGTCCTTGCCGCCCGCGACCTTGAACTCAGTCTGGCCCTCCATCGCGATTTCTTCCAGCGTTTCGATGCAGTCCGCCGGAAAGCCCGGGCAGAACACGTCGACGCGCCCCGCGCCGACCTTGCCCAGCTCGGCCAGCGTCGGCGCGGTATAGGGCTGCAGCCACTCGGCCTTGCCGAAGCGGGACTGGAACGTCACCTGGTACTGCCCGGGCTGCAGGCCCAGCGCCTCGCCCAGCAGGCGGCCGGTCTTCACGCACTCGCAGTGGTAGGGATCGCCCAGTTCCAGGGTGCGCCGCGGCACGCCGTGGAACGACAGGATCAGCTTGTCGCCCTGGCCGAAATCCGGCATGCCGTGCCGGCTCCAGTAGGCGCCGACCTGCTGCCGCAGCGCCGAGATATACGCGGGGTGGTCATGGAAATGCCTGACCAGCCGCAGCTCGGGCTGGTTGCGCCACTGCCCCAGCACCCGGAACACCTCGTCGAAGGCGGTGGCCGTGGTGGTGCCCGAGTACTGCGGATACATCGGCAGCACCAGCACCTGCTCGCAGCCCTGGCGGCGCAGCGCTTCCATCACCGAGGCGATCGACGGATTGCCGTAGCGCATCGCGCACGCCACCGTCACGTCGTGGCCGTTCTGGTGCAGCAGCCGCTGCAGCGCGTGCGCCTGGCGCTCGCTGTAGACCAGCAGCGGCGAGCCCGTCATATGGGCCTCGCGCAGCCAGATCGATTCGTACTTGAGCGCCGACGCGCGCGAGCGCAGCGGCAGGATCACCCCGTACAGCAGCGGCAGCCACGCCGCGCGCGGGATCTCCACCACGCGCGGGTCGGACAGGAATTCCTTCAGGTAGCGCCCCACCGCCTTGGGCGTGGGGGCGTCGGGGGTGCCCAGGTTGACCAGCAGGATCGCCGTGCGCGGCGCCTGGCCGTGCTGGTAGGCCGGTTCGGGAGAAAACGTCATGTCGCTTCCGGGTTGGCGCGATGCCGGGATGGGGCGGGCGCGGCGCGCCGGCGCCAGCCACGCGGGCCAGGGAGGGAGCCGCTGGCCAGGCCGGAACGCCGGACCACTAGTTCTGGCTCAGCGCGCTGGACAGCAGCCGCGCGGTAATGTCGACGATCGGGATCACGCGCTCGTAAGCCATGCGCGTCGGGCCGATCACGCCCAGCGTGCCGACGATCTGGCCGTCGACCTCGTACGGGGCGGTGATGACCGCCATGTCTTCGATCGGCACCAGCCGGCTTTCGCCGCCGATAAAGATCTGCACGCCCTGCGCATGGCTGGACACGTCGAGCAGCTGCAGCAGGCTGGTCTTGTGCTCGAACACGTCGAACAGGCGCCGCAGCTTGTCCATGCTGGAAGCCAGGTCGTCGACTTCGAGCAGCTTGCGCTCGCCGCTGATATAGACGTGGTCGTCGTCCTCGTCTTCGGCGGTGCTGCCCGCCTCGACCGCGGCCTGCATCAGCTGCGACATGTCGCGGCGCAGGTCCTGCAGCTCGAGCCGCAGGTGGCTGCGCACGGTGTCGAAGCTCATGCCGGCATAGTGCGAGTTGAAGAAATTGGCCGCCTCGATCAGCTGCGCCGGCGTGTACGAGAGTTCCGTCTGGATGATACGGTTCTGCACGTCGCCCTCGGGGCTGACGATGATCAGCAGGATGCGCTTGTCCGACAGCCGCATGAACTCGATCTGCCGGAACGCCTGCGCGCGGCGCGGCGTCATCACCACGCCGGCAAAGTGCGACAGGTTCGACAGCGTGCGCGCGGCCGCGGTGATCATGCGCTGCGGCCCCAGCTGCTGGCCGCCCAGCTGGTCCTGGATCTGCCCGGTCAGCTCGGCCAGGTCGGCGTTGCGCTCGAGCGGCTTGGCGGTCAGCATCGAGTCGACGAACAGCCGGTAGCCGCGCGGCGTGGGGATCCGGCCGGCCGACGTGTGCGGGCTGGAGATAAAACCCATTTCCTCGAGATCGGACATCACATTGCGGATCGTCGCCGGCGACAGGTCCAGCCCCGAGTACTTCGACAGGGTGCGGGAGCCGACCGGCTGGCCTTCGGCGATGTAGCGCTCGATCAGAGTCTTGAGCAGCGTTTTGGAACGTTCATCCATGATGCCCCGATTTTACGCAAGTTTTGGACCTTCTGGCGGCCCGGCCCGATGTGCCCGGGGAGGGGCCGCCGGCGCCTGCTGACAACCGTCACGGCGGTATGGTCTAATCCCGGCATGTCCGCCCCACCCAAAGCCAGCGCCGTGCGCACTCCATTCAAGACCGTCGCCCTGGTGGGCCGGTACTCCACCGCCGGCATCGAAGGGCCGCTGGAGGAGATCGCCTCCTACATCCTGCGCAACGGCCAGGACGTGGTGTTCGAGCGCGAGACCGCGCTTGCCACCGGGCTGACCGCCTACCCCGCGCTGTCCGCCGAAGAGATCGGCAGGCAGGCCGACGTGGCCGTGGTGCTGGGCGGCGACGGCACGCTGCTGGGCATCGCGCGCCAGCTCGCCGGCTATGACGTGCCCTTGATCGGGGTGAACCACGGGCGGCTCGGCTTCATGACCGATATTGCGCTGGAAGACGCGCACACCGTGCTGCCCGACATGCTCGACGGCCGCTACGAATCCGAGACCCGGCTGCTGCTGGCCTCGCGCGTGGTGCGCGACGACATGGACATCTTCGCCGCGCTGGCGCTCAACGATGTGGTGGTGAACCGCTCCGGCATTTCCGGCATGGTCGAGCTGGCGGTTTCGGTCGACGGGCACTTCATGTACAACCAGCGTTCCGACGGCCTGATCGTGTCGACCGCCACCGGCTCGACCGCCTACGCGCTGTCGGCCGGCGGCCCGATCCTGCATCCGACGCTGTCGGGCGTGGTGCTGGTGCCGATCGCCCCGCACGCGCTGTCGAACCGGCCGATCGTGCTGCCGCACGACGCCGAGGTCACCATCGAGGTGGCCAGCGCGCGCGATGCCAGCGTCAACTTCGACATGCAGTCGCTGACCTCGCTCCTGCCGGGCGACCGCATCGTGGTGCGGCGCTCGGAGAAGACCATCAACCTGCTGCACCCGGTGGGCTACAACTACTACGCCACGCTGCGCAAGAAGCTGCACTGGCACGAATACCCGTCCGAAGACAATCGCCTTTGAGCCGCCTCCGAGCCGCCTCCGAGCGTCATCCAGCCGCCCCTCAGCCCGAGCCCGACCGTTATCGGACCGACCACCCTTCCCGCCACGATGCTGCGCAGCCTGTCCATCCGTGATTTCGTCATCGTCGACACCCTCGACCTGGACTTCGCCTCCGGCTTTACCGTCTTCACCGGCGAGACCGGCGCCGGCAAGTCGATCCTGATCGACGCCCTGGCGCTGGTGCTGGGCGAGCGCGCCGATGCCGGCGTGGTGCGCGAAGGCGCGCCGCGCGCCAGCGTCAGCGCTACGTTCTCGACCCATCCCGCGCTCGATGCCTGGCTGGCCGAGCGCGAGCTCAACAGCGAAGACGACGGCGGCGTGCCGACCGTGCTGCTGCGCCGCACCGTCGATGCCGGCGGCCGCAGCAAGGCCTTTATCAACGGCGCCGCCGCCACGCTGGCGCAGCTGCGCGAAGTGGGCGACCAGCTGGTCGACATCCATGGTCAGCATGCGCACCAGCAACTGCTGCGCCCCGATGCCCAGCGGCTGCTGTTCGACGCCCACGCCGGCCTGACGCAGCAGGCCGCTGCGGTGGCCGAGGCCTGGCGCGCCTGGCGTGCCTGCGTGCGCCAGCGCGAAGCGGTCGAGCAACAATCGCGCGAGATGCAGCTGGAGCGCGAGCGGCTCGAATGGCAGGTGGGCGAGCTCGACAAGCTCAACCCGCAGCCGGGCGAGTGGGAAGAGATCCAGTCGGAGTACAACCGGCTCTCGCATGCCGCCGGCCTGATCGACGGCAGCCGCGCCGCGCTCGAAGCGCTGTCCGAGGCCGACGGGTCGGTGCTGTCGGCGCTCAACGGCATCGTGCACAAGCTGCAGCAACTGGCCGATGTCGATCCCGCGCTGCGCGACGTGCTGGCCGCGCTCGAGCCGGCGCAGGTGCAGGCCGAGGAAGCCGCGCATTCACTGACGCGCTATGTCGACCGGCTCGAACTCGACCCCGAGCGGTTGCAGGCGGTGGAAGAACGCATGCAGGCGCTGCACGCCACCGCGCGCAAGTACCGCCTGCCGCCCGAGCAGCTGCCCGACGAACTGATCGCGCGCCGCCAGCAGCTCGATGACCTGCAGGCCGCGCAGGACCTGAACAAGGTGATGGCGCGCGAGGCCGCGGCCAAGGCCGCCTACCTGACGCTGGCGCAGCACCTCAGCCACGCGCGCAAGCAAGCCGCGCAGGCACTGTCCGCAGCCGTCACCGAGGCCATGCAGGGCCTGTCGATGGCGGGCGGCAGCTTCGTCGCGGCGCTCAATGCGCTCGACGAAGGTCAGAGCTACGGCCTCGAGCAGGTCGAATTCCTGGTTGCCGGCCACGCCGGCGTGAGCGCGCGGCCGCTGGCCCGGGTGGCTTCCGGCGGCGAGCTCGCGCGCATCAGCCTGGCGATCTCGGTGATCACCAGCGAGGCCTCGCCCACGCCCACGCTGATCTTCGACGAAGTCGATACCGGCATCGGCGGCGCGGTCGCCGAGGTGGTGGGCCGGCGCCTGCAGGAACTGGGCCGCGCGCGCCAGGTGCTGTGCGTGACTCACCTGCCGCAAGTGGCGGCGCAGGCCGGCACCCACCTGCTGGTCAGCAAGGAAACCACGGCCGAGGCCGACGCGTCGGTGACGCGTTCGCGTATCCGCGTGCTGGACCCGGCCGGCCGCGTGGTCGAGACCGCGCGCATGCTGGGCGGCGCCACCGTCACGGCCACCACGCTGCAGCATGCGCAGGAGATGCTGGCGCAGGGCATGGCCGACAGCGGCGCCGGCCAGCCCGCGCGCGCGGGCAAGGACGGCAAGCGCAGCCGCCGCGCCGCCGCCGGCTGACGTCGCGCCACATTGCGCGGCATTGCGTTGCATCGCGCGCCAATCCCATCCATTGACAGGAGCTTCCCCATGACCCGCCCAGCGCCCACCGGCCACCGGCCCCGCCAGCGCGCCTCGCTGCGCGCCCTGCTGGCCGTCGCCACCGCCGCCTCGGCCGCACTGCTGGCACTGTCCGCCTGCCAGGCCCAGCCCAAGGCCTCGGCGCCGCCGCCGGGCAGCATCACCGACGACCGTGCGCTCGGCGACATCATGGTCCGCTTCAAGCCGCCCGCGGTGGACATGTCCGAAGACGCCGGCAAGCTGCTGGCCGAGATCAAGGGCCCGATCCGCTACGTGGTCAAGCGGCCGATGTCGGGCGGGGTCTGGCTGGTCACGGCGATCTCGCCGTCGGCCGATGCCACCCTCGACCAGGCCGTCGACACGCTGCGCGCTACGCCGCGCATCGACACCGCCGAACCCGACCGGCTGCTCAAGCCCAGCCGCAATATCCCCACCAGCCGCGACATGCCGGCGCGCTAGGACGCGATTGCATCTGTACGGAATGCCGCATTAACGCACGCGAACGACCCCAAAGCCGCCCTTGCACAAGCCGGCGGGATCGTATTCGCTACATAAGATGCCCACGCGCCGGCCCGGCCCGAGCGCGCTACGCCCCAGGGAGGAGACATCCATGCCGCAATCCGCGCTGTCCGCGTTGCCCGTGCTTTCCACGCTGTCCGTTTCTTGCCGCAGCTTCGCGGGCCGCCGCTGGCGGGCCCTCGCCCTGGCCGCCGCCGCTGCGTGCGGCGCGGTCCCGACCGGCGCGGCGCTCGCAGCGGGCGCGCAGTCCGCGCCAGCCTATACTGGCCACATCATCGTGCGCTGGCGCGACGGCACCACCGCGGTCGACGGCAACGGCAGCGCCAAGTCGCCCGCCGCCGCCGAAGCCCTGAAGCAGCTGAGCGAACGCACCGGCATCGCGGTCTCGGCACGCCGCGCCATGGGCGGCAACCTGCAACTGCTGCAAGTCGCCGACGCCTTCGCCGCCGACCCCGAAGCCGCGGCGGCACGGCTGCGCCAGGACCCGCGCGTCGCCGATGCCGTGCCCGACCGCTGGCTGCGGCTGCACGACACCCTGCCCGACGATCCCGAGTTCCAGGTCAACCAGCCCTACCTGAAGGGCACCGGCACCGCCGTCGGCGGCGTCAACCTGCCGCGCGCGTGGGACCGCACCCGCGGCAGCACAGGCATGGTGGTGGCGGTGGTCGACACCGGCATCCTGCCCCACCCCGACCTGCAGGGACGGCTGCTGTCCGGCTTTGACTTCATCAGCACCACCACGGTCTCCAACGACGGCGACGGCCGCGACGGCGACCCGACCGATGCCGGCGACAACCTGCCGGCCGGCTTCACCTGCCCGGGCAGCAGCACGCCCACCACCGAGCCCACCAACAACAGCTGGCACGGCACGCGCGTGGCCGGCGTGCTGGGGGCGCTGACCGGCAACGCGCGCGACATCGCGGGGGTGGACTGGAATGCGCGCATCCTGCCGGTGCGGGTCTCGGGACGCTGCGGCGCGCTGCTGTCCGACACCGTCGACGGCATGCGCTGGGCCGGCGGGCTGCCGGTCCCCAACGTGCCGGACAATCCGACGCCGGCGCGCGTGGTCAATATCAGCCTGGGCGGCGGCACCTGCAGCAGCATCGAACAGCAGGCCGTCAACGACCTCAATGCGCGCGGCGTGGTGGTGGTGGCCGCGGCCGGCAACAACCGCGGCGCGGTCGAAGCGCCGGGCGACTGCAGCGGCGTGATCGCGGTCACGGCCCATGCCAACGGCGGCGAGAACGCCAGCTATGCCAACGTCGGCCCGCAGGTGGCGATCAGCGCGCCGGGCGGGGGCTGCGGCAACTCGCAGGTGGTCGACGGCCGCTGCACGGTCACGCCCTCGGTGATCCGCACGCTCAGCAACGACGGCAAGACCGCGCTCGGCAACTACGTGGTGGCATCGTCCGCGGGCACCAGTTTCGCCGCGCCGATGGTCTCGGGCGTGGTGTCGATGATGTTCACGCTGAACGGCTCGCTGACGCCGGCGCAGGTCACCGCGGCGCTGAAGAGTTCGGCGCGTCCGCATCCGTCCGGCACCTTCTGCACCACCAACCAGGGCGTGTGCGGCGCGGGCATGCTCGATGCCGACGGCGCGCTGCTGACCGCGGTGGGCATGCCGCCGGCGCAGCCCGCGCCGGCGCCGGCTGCGGACGACGGCGGTGGCGGCGGCGCGGTGCCGCTGTGGAGCGCGATGCTGCTCGCCGTGGCGGGCCTGTCCGGCTTCGCGCTGCGGCGCCGCGGCTAGCACTCAGGCGGCGCCAGCGCCGTTGCGCGCCGGCCGCCGCGCCAGCCACCACTCCTGCAGGACCCAGCACAGCAGGCCGGCCACCGCGCCGGCCGCGTGCGCCACGCGCACCACGCCGAAGCCCCACGCCGGGTCGAACACCACCGGCGCCAGCCACGACTGTTCCACCCAGACCTTGGCCAGCACGCCCAGGCACAGCAGCACGCCGGTGGCACGCGCCAGTCCCGGCATGCGCAGCAGCCCCAGCGCGCCCCACAGCGCCAGCCCGTGCAGCGCGCCCGAGAGCCCGCCGTACCAGGCAATCGCCGGCACCCGCAGCAGCACCAGCTGCACCGCGATGCCGCACGCCACCAGCACCAGCAACAGGCTGCGCGCCCGCGCCACGCGCGCGCAGATCGCCAGCACGCCGGTGGCGGCAAGCATGTCGGCCAGCCAGTGATGCCCGTCCAGGTGCACCCACATCGCCGTGGCCAGGCGCCACCACTGCCTGTCGTGCAGCACCGCGTCGCGCAGGTACAGGCCATGCGCGTGCCACCAGGGCAGGAAGGTGAAGGCCGCCGACAGCGCCCACACCAGCGCCAGCGCCGCCAGCAGCCCCGGCCACGATGCGCCCGCCGGCGCCGGCAGGCCGGCGGCGTCAGTCCTCACCGAACACGGCGCGCCACAGCGTGCGCACCGCCGCGGTCTGGTCGGCCATCGACGCCGGCGCCACGCGCGCGTGGGCCTGGCCGTCGAGGCGCAGCTGGTGCTGGCGCGCGCGGAACAGCCGGTAGGCGTCGCCCACTGCCAGCGCCAGCGTGGCATCGATCAGGCCCAGCGCGCCGGCTTCGCGCAGCAGCGCGATATTGCCGGCGTTGCGCGTCAGCTGCGGATGGGCGCGGCTGTGCAGCAGCACCAGGTACTGCACCGTGAATTCGATATCGACCATGCCGCCGCGGTCGTGCTTCAGGTCGAACAGGTCGGTCGGGTTGGGATGGCCTTCGGCCACCTTGCGGCGCATCTGCGCGATCTCGCCACGCAGTGCCGCGGCGTCGCGCTCGTGGCACAGCACCTCGCCGCGCAGCGCCTCGAAGCGCGCGCCGATGGCGGCATCGCCGGCGCAGAAGCGCGCGCGCGTCAGCGCCTGGTGTTCCCAGACCCAGGCGGTGTTGTCGCCCTCGCGCAGCTGGTAGCGGCGGAACGCGTCGAAGCTGGTCACCAGCAGGCCGGCCGCGCCATTGGGGCGCAGCCGCGTGTCGACGTCGAACAGCGCGCCGGCCGCGGTATGGCTGGTCAGCCAGGTGATCAGCCGGCGCGCATACGCGGCATAGACCTCGGGGGCGCGCTCGTGCTCGTCGTCGTACAGGAAGATGATGTCCAGGTCCGAGGCATAGCCCAGCTCCTTGCCGCCCAGCCGCCCATACGCGATCACGGCGAAGCGCGGCACCTCGCGGTGGCGCGTGGCCAGCTGGCGCCAGACCGTTTCCAGCGTCGCGTCGAGCATGGCATCGGCCAGGTCCGACAGGCGGTCGGCCACCTGCTCCACCGTCAGCATGCCCTGCAGGTCCTGCAGCAGCACGCGGAAGGTCTCGGCATGGTGCTCGCGGCGCAGGATGTCCATCTGCTGCTCGACCTGGCCTTCCGCAGCCAGCAGCCGCTCATGCAGGCGCTTGCGGAACGCGGCCCAGTCGGGCGCGCCGGCCAGCGCGTCGCTGTCGAGCAGCTCGTCGAGCAGTTGCGGATGGCGCGTCAGGTAGGCCGCGGCCCAGCGCGAGGCATGCAGCGTCTGCGCAACGCGGTCCATCGCCTGCGGGTACTCCGACAACAGCGACAGGTACGAGGCGCGGCGGCTGATCGCTTCGAGGAAATCGATAAAGCGGCCGATGGTGCTGTCGGGATCGTCCTGGCGCGCGGCGAGGTCGAGCGCGCGGTTGACCAGCTGGTCGAAGCGCGCGCGGCTGGATTCGGACAGCGCGCGGTAGCGCAGCGACGCCGCGATCGCGCGCAGGCGGTCCAGCAGCGCATTGCAGTCGGTAAAGCCGGCGGCCTGCAGCCGCTGGCACGGCACCGCGCTGTCGGCTTCGCCTTGCTGCGCGTCCTGGCGCGGGTTGTCCTGCGCGCGCGCGGCGCTGTCGTGGATCACGATGTCCGGCCACAGGGCCTCGCAGGGGCCGGCATCCGGGTCGGAGAAGGTGGCCTCGAACTGCTGCGCGACCGGCTCCTGCAACTCGGCCAGCCGCGCCAGCAATGCCGGCCAGTCGGCGCAACCCATCATCTGCGCCACCGCCTGCTGCTCGTCCGGTGACGTCGGCAGGTGGTGGGTCTGGGCGTCGTCGCGGTATTGCAGCCGGTGTTCGAGCTGGCGCAGGAAACGATAGGCGTCGCCCAGCTGCGCGGCCTGGCCGGCCGGCAGCAGGCCCCGCTCGACCGCCACCGCCAGCACCTCAAGCGTCGGCCGGATGCGCAGCGCGGGGTCCTGTCCGCCGCGGATCAGCTGGAACACCTGCGCCATGAATTCGATCTCGCGGATGCCGCCGCGGCCCAGCTTGATATTGAACGAGCGCTGGTTGACTCCATGCCCCGCCAGCCCGCCGCTGCGCTTGGCGGCCTCGCTGCGGATCTGCGCGTGCAGCGAGCGGATCGCCGCGATCACGCCGTAGTCCAGGTAGCGCCGGAACACGAACGGCGTGGTCAGCCGCGCCAGCAGGCCGGCGGTACGCTGCGCATGGGGCGAGTCCAGCGCCGACACCACGCGGCCCTTGATCCAGGCATAGCGCTCCCACTCGCGGCCCTGCACTACCAGGTATTCCTCGAGCATGCCCAGGCTGCACGCCAGCGGGCCGGCATCGCCATTGGGGCGCAGCCGCATGTCGACGCGGAACACGTAGCCGTCGGCGGTCACGTCGGCCAGCAGGTTGATCAGCCGGCGGCCCAGGCGGATGAAGTACTCGTGGTTGGACAGGGTGCGCGGCCCGCCCTGGGTTTCGCCGTCTTCGTCGTAGAGGAAGATCAGGTCGATGTCGGACGAGACATTGAGCTCGCGCCCGCCCAGCTTGCCCATGCCCACCACCACCAGTTCCTGCACCTCGCCGCTGTGCGCGCCGACCGGGCGGCCGAAGGTGGCGGCAAGATCGTCGCCGAGCATCGCCAGGCCATGCTGGATCGCCAGTTCGGCCAGGTCGGTCATGGCGCCGGTGACCTCGCCCAGCGTCGCCAGGCCGCGCAGGTCGCGCTCGATCACCGCGCACATGACCTCGGCGCGCAGTCGGCGCAGCGCGCGCTTGGCGGCGTCTTCGGCGTCGGCCGACGGTGTGTGCAGCGCCTGCAGCCGCGCCGCCATCCAGGCGCGCGTGAGCGGCTGCGCCACCGCGGCGGCCAGTATCTCCGGCAGGTCGGGGCGGGCCTGCAGCACGCGCCGTGCGTAGTGAGAGTACGCGGCCGAGTACAATACGTCGCCGCCTGCCCGGGCGCCTTCGCCGTGCGGCGGCAGCGCCTGCGCCGCGGTGACGGCAAAGGCGCCGGCAGCCATGGTGCCGGGGCCCTGCCCCGGTGCGGCGGACGCCGCGTGGGCGGCTTCCGGCGTGGCGCGCGCGCCATGTTGGTCTGCAGCGCCGCCGGCGGCGGAACTCGTCGGATCAGAGGCAGTCATTCCAGTATTTGAAATGCGAGAAAGGTGCGGCCAGGGGCATCCCGCTGCCTGCGCCCTGCCGCTCGCGCCGCGGACGCGCCATCGCCGCTGCGGTGCGCGCAGCTTGCGCATACTTGTATCAGCCGGCCGGGCACCAGATTGGAGAGCGGCTAGTATTGTCGGATAATCTGCGCATGTCCAGCCGCGCCCCACAACCCGCTCACGGTTCTCCCCCCAATGGCGGCGCGGGCGGGCACGAGGCCGCCACCATGCTGCCGGCCCGGCCCACCGGCTCCCTCGGCATCGAAACCCCCGAAACCGCTGACGCCCCGCGCCGGCCCTCCGCCTGGGCGCGTGCCGCGGCATGGGGCCGCGCCGGTGCCCGCGCCGCCGCGGCGGGCGTGCGCCATCCGTTCTGGCGCGGCCTGGGCCGCGCGCTGGTGCGGCTGGCGCTGGTGCTGGCCGTGCTGGCGCTGGCGGCGGGTCTGCTGATCCGCTTCGTGCTGTGGCCGCAGGCCGCCGCCGCGCGCGAGTGGCTGGAACAGCGCGGCTCGCAGGCGCTGTCGGCGCAGGTCAGCATCGGTTCGCTGGAGACGTACTGGGACGGCTGGCATCCCGCCTTCCGCGCCCGCGGCCTGAGCGCGATCGACGCCCAGCAGCGCGCGCTGCTGTCGACCGCCACGCTCGACGGCAAGCTGGCGTGGCGTTCGCTCATCAGCATGAACCTGCAGTTTGTCAGCCTCAGCGCCGCCGGCACCGACATCCTGGTGCGCCGCACCCCCGAGGGCCGGCTGCTGGTCGCCGGCATGGTGGTCGACGCCACCGGCGGCCAGCAGGACGACGACCGCTTCCTGGGCTGGCTGATGTCGCAGGGGCGAGTGGCGCTGTCCGACGGCAAGCTGCGCTGGCTCGACGAAAAGGCGCGCCTGCCCCAGCTCGACATCGGCGAGATCCGCCTCGACACGCGCCGCGACGGCGCGCGCCACAGCTTCCACCTCGAAGCGCGCTCGCCGGCACTGGGCCCGCGCCCGCTGGAGGTGCGCTCCACCTTCCGCGACGACTACCTGCACAGCGCCGGCAACTGGCGCCACTGGGCCGGCCAGGCCACCTGGGACCTCGGCCAGCTGCAGCTGCCGGTGCTGCAGCGCTACCTGGCGATATTCGAGCGGGTCGCCAGCGGCACCTTCAGCACCGACGGCAGCATCGAATTCCGCCAGGGGCGCATCGTGCGCAGCCAGACCCGGCTGCGCGCCAGCGGCGTCGACCTGCAGCTGGCCGGCGCGGCCGCGCCGCTGCGGCTGGCCAATGCGCAGGCGCTGCTGCTGCACCGAACCGAGCGCGACGGCAGCAACCTGCTGACCGTCGACACGCTGCTGTGGCAGCCGCTGCAGGCCCAGCAGCCGGCCGTGCCCGACGACAGCCACGCGCCTGCGGTGGCCGACGGCAGCTGGCGCGAAGGCATGCGCAAGGTCGCCATCGGCTGGGCCCGGGCCAAGGACGGCACCCTGAGCCAGTTCTCGCTGAAAGCGCCGACGCTGGACCTGAACACGGTGCGCGCGGTGGCTGCGTCGATGCCGATCGACACCGCGGTGCTGCGCAAGCTGCGCGCGCTGCAGCCGGCCGGCCACCTCGACAACCTCAATGTCAGCTGGACCCGCGCGCGCGCCGGCATGCTCGAGCGCGGCAGCGGCAAGCCGCACTACAGCATCCAGGGCACGCTGCGCGAAGTCTCGGTCAACGGCCAGCCCGCCGTGCCGGCGCAGGACGCCGCCGGCCATGCGCGCCTGGGCACGCCGGGCTTCTCGCGCCTGTCCGGCACCTTCGCCTTCGACGACCAGCAGGGCACCGCACGCTTCGAGGGCAACGACGCGGCGCTGATGCTGCCGGGGCTGTTCGAAGACCCGCGCCTGGCGTTCGACCAGATCGGCGGCGACGTGCGCTGGCAGCATCGCGACGGCAAGCTCGCCGTGACGCTGGACAACCTGCGCTTTGCCAATGCCGACGCCGCCGGCTCGGTGCGCGGCACCTGGCGCGAAGGCGGCGATGGCAAGTCGGGCATCGCCGACCTGGCCGGCGAGATGACGCGCGCCACGGTGGCGCGCGTGCCGCGCTACCTGCCGCTGGATATTCCCGCCGCCACCCGCCACTACCTGGCCGGCGCGCTGGCGGGCGGCGAAGCCGCGGGAGTCAGCTTCGTGCTGCGCGGCGACCTGGCGCACTTCCCGTTCCAGGCGCCGCACGAAAAGGCCGGCGAGTTCCGCGTCGAGGTGCCGATCGAACACGTCAGCTACCAGATCGCGCCGCATGACTCCCCGCAAGCCACGCACGCGGCGGCGCACGGCACCCCCGCCGTCGCAGCGTCATGGCCGGTGTTCACGGATATCGCCGGGCGCGTAGTGTTCGACCGCGGCAGCATGACCTTCCTGGCGCGCCGGGCCACGGTGCAGGACATTGCCGGCGTCACGCTGCACGATGTCAGCGGCCGCATCGACGACCTGAGCCCGCGCGGCAAGCTCGCCATCGACGGCAGCGCCACCGGGCCGGTGCAAGGCTTCGTGCGCTACATCAACGCCTCGCCGGTGCGCGAATGGACCGCGCACGTGGCCGACGCCGCCAAGGCCAGCGGCAACGGCGAACTGAAGCTCAGGCTCGAGATGCCGCTGGAGCACGCCGACGCGGCCAGGGTCGACGGCCGCTTCCGCTTTCCCGGCAACGATGTCGTGCTCCACCCGCAACTGCCGGCGCTGGGCAATGCCAGCGGCACCATCACCTTCAACGAGCACGGCTTCGGGCTGGAGAACCTGCGCGCCCGTTTCCTCGGCGGCGAGCTGCGCCTGGCCGGCGGCACCCAGCCGGACGGCGCCACGCGCGTCAGCGCCAGCGGCCAGGCTTCCGCCGCCGGGCTGCGCGAGGCCGCCGCTGGCACGGCGCTGGCGCCGCTGGCGGCGCGGCTGGAAGGCGCCACCGGCTACAGCGCGGTGATCGGCGTGCGCGAACGGCAGTTGCAGCTCCAGCTGAACACCGAGCTCAACGGCATGGCGCTGCAGCTGCCGGCGCCGCTGGCCAAGGCAGCCGCGCCCGCGCTGCCGCTGCGCGTGGAACTGCGGCCGGCCACCACCGCCAATGCGCGCCCCGGCACCGACGAACTGACCGTGCAGCTGGGCAATGTGCTCAACGCCCGCTACCTGCTGCGCCGCGATGGCGGCGGCAACGGCAGCAACGGCTTCGACGTGCTCGCGGGCGGCATCGGCGTGCAGCAGGCGGCGCCGCTGCCGGCGGCCGGCGTCAGTGCCGCGGCCACCTTCGACCAGCTCGATATCGATGCCTGGCGCGCGGCCTTTGCGGGTGGCAGCGGTGGCAGCGGCAGCAACGCCGGCAGCGCGGGCGCGGCCGAGCCGCCCTCGCCGTTCCTGCCGAACCGCATCGCGCTGCGCGCGCGCACGCTGCACGGCATGGGCCGCACGCTCGACGAGGTCGCGCTCGACGCCAGCCGCGAAGCCGACGGCTGGAACGCAAAGGTCGACTCGCGCCAGATCGCCGGCGCGGTGCAATGGCGCCCGGCCGGGCCGTCGGCAGCCGGCTCGCTGCGGCTGCGGCTGGCGCGCCTGAACGTGCCCGATGCCAACGACGAGCACAACGTGGTCGATGCGCTGGCCAGCAGCATCGACACCTTGCCCGCGATCGACCTGGTCGCCGACCAGTTCATGCTGCGCGGCCACGACTTCGGCAAGCTCGAGGTCAAGGCGCATACCGACACCGGCGCTGGCGGCGCCGACCCGGTCTGGACCCTGGACAAGCTGCAGATCGAACAGCCCGGCGCGACCCTGACCGGCAACGGCAGCTGGCGCGTGCCGCGCCGCCTGCGCGCGGATGCCAGCGCCGAGCGCCGCACGCTGCTGTCCTTCGCCATCGACATGCGCGATGCCGGCGCGACGCTGGACCGGCTCGGGCTGCCGCATACGCTCAGCGACGGCAAGGGCAAGCTCGAGGGCCGCGTGGCGTGGCGCGGCTCGCCGCTGTCGATCGACTATCCCACGCTGACCGGCAAGCTGGCGCTGGACCTGGAAAACGGCCAGATCCTCAGCGTCGAGCCGGGCGCGGCGCGCCTGCTGGGCGTGCTCAGCCTGCAGGGCCTGCTGCGCTTTGCCACGCTGGACTTCCGCACGCTGTCGGGCCGCGGGCTGCTGTTCGACCGCATCACCGGCAGCGGCACCATCGAGAACGGCGTCGGCACGATCCAGGACTTCCAGCTGCGCAGCCCGCAGATCATCGCCAGCATGAGCGGCACCGCCAATCTGCTGCGCGAGACCCAGGACCTGCACGTGGCGGTGGTGCCGCGCATCAACGCCACCACCACCTCGATCGCGGCGGCCTTCATCAACCCGGCGCTGGGCATCGGCACGCTCGCCGCGCAGCTGCTGTTCGCCGACGAGTTCTCCAAGATGTTCACCCAGCACTACCGGATCTCGGGCAGCTGGGCCAACCCACAGGTCGGCAAAGTGGAGGACAATAAGGCGCAAGGCCCGACCTTCCAGAACCGCGCGGACCCGGCCTTCCCGCGCTAGAAGAAGATGCCGCCCCCATGAGCCCAGCCAAGCCAGCCAGCCCTGCCCCGTTCCGCGTTGCCGCGGTCCAGACCGTGACCGGCACCTCGCTCGATGCCAACCTGGCGCGCGCCGAGGCGCGCATCGCCGAGGCCGCCGCCGGCGGTGCCGAACTGGTGCTGCTGCCCGAGTATTTCTGCATCATGGGCCGCGCCGAATCCGACAAGGTCGCGGTGCGCGAGCACGACGGCGACGGCCCGGTGCAGCAGTTCCTGGCCGACACCGCGCGCCGCCATGGCATCTGGCTGGTCGGCGGCACGCTGCCGATGTGGTGCGACGACCCGCAGCGCGTGTACAACACCTCGCTCGCGTTCAACCCGCGCGGCGAGCGCATCGCGCGCTACGACAAGATCCACCTGTTCGGCTTTACCCGCGGCACCGAAAGCTATGACGAGTCGCGCACCATCCTGGCCGGGCGCACGCCGGTCAGCTTCGATGCGCCGTGCGGCCGGGTGGCGATGTCGGTGTGCTACGACCTGCGCTTCCCGGAGCTGTACCGCGGCCTCGCCGCCGACGGCGGCACCAGCCTGATTCTGATGCCGGCCGCCTTCACCTACACCACCGGGCAGGCCCACTGGGAAATCCTGCTGCGCGCCCGCGCCATCGAGAACCAGTGCTATGTGCTGGCGGCGGCGCAGGGCGGCAAGCACGAGAACGGCCGCCGCACCTGGGGCCATTCGATGCTGGTCGACCCGTGGGGCGAAGTGCTGGCGATGCTGCCCGAAGGCGAAGGCGTGGTCGGCGGCGTGATCGACCCGGCGCGGCTGGAGGAAGTCCGGCAGAACCTGCCGGCACTGCGGCACCGGGTGCTGTAGCATGTACGCAAGCGCGGGGGCCCATGGCGCCCCCGCCCACAGGATTGTCTGCCGCGCCGGCCAGCCCGCGCGGCCCAAGGAAAAAAAGGACCTCTCATGAACGCCGGCGATCTCGGAATCCGCAACCTGGCCACCGCGCAGCAACTACTGCTGGCGCCATACGGCCTGGACGAAGCCAGGCTCCAGCGCGTGCTGGCCGATATCTTCACGCACAAGGTCGACTACGCCGACCTGTACTTCCAGTACACCCGCAACGAGGCCTGGAGCCTCGAGGAAGGCATCGTCAAGTCGGGCAGCTTCAGCATCGACCAGGGCGTGGGCGTGCGCGCGGTCTCGGGCGACCGCACCGCCTTTGCCTATTCGGACGACATCAGCCTGGCGGCGCTGTCGCAGGCCGCCGCGGCGACGCGCACCATCGGCCGCGCCGGCAGCGGCCGGGTCAAGGTGGCCGGCGAGCTGGCCACGCACGCCGGGCGCAACCTGTACACCCCCAACGACCCGCTCGACTCCATGAGCGCGGCGGAAAAGGTCGCGCTGCTGGAGCGCATCGAACGCATGGCGCGCGCCAAGGACCCGCGCGTGGTCCAGGTCATGGCAGGCCTGGCCGGCGAGTACGACGTGGTGCTGGTGGCGCGCAGCGATGGCGTGATCGCCGCCGACGTGCGCCCGCTGGTGCGGGTCTCGGTCACGGTGATCGCCGAACAGGGCGGGCGCCGCGAGATCGGCTCGTCGGGCGGCGGCGGCCGCTATGCCTATGGCTATTTCACCGACGACCTGCTGCAGCAGTACGTGGACGAAGCGGTGTCGTCGGCGCTGGTCAACCTGGACGCGCGCCCGGCCCCGGCCGGCGCGATGACCGTGGTGCTGGGCCCGGGCTGGCCCGGCGTGCTGCTGCATGAAGCCGTCGGCCACGGGCTGGAGGGCGACTTCAACCGCAAGGGCTCGTCGGCGTTTGCCGGCCGCATGGGCGAACGCGTCGCGGCCCGGGGCGTGACCGTGGTCGACGACGGCACGCTGGCCAACCGCCGCGGCTCGCTCAACCTCGACGACGAAGGCAACCCGACCCAGTGCACCACGCTGATCGAGGACGGCATCCTGCGCGGCTATATCCAGGACACGCTCAACGCGCGCCTGATGAAGATGCCGGTCACCGGCAACGCGCGCCGCGAAAGCTATGCCGCGCTGCCGATGCCGCGCATGACCAACACCTACATGCTCAACGGCGACAAGGACCCGCAGGAGATCATCGCCAGCGTCAAGCGCGGCCTGTATGCGGTTAATTTCGGCGGCGGCCAGGTCGACATCACCAACGGCAAGTTCGTGTTCTCGGCCAGCGAGGCCTACATGATCGAGGACGGCAAGATCACCTACCCGGTCAAGGGCGCGACGCTGGTCGGCAACGGCCCGGAATCGCTCAAGGACGTGACCATGATCGGCAACGACATGCGGCTCGATTCCGGCGTCGGCGTGTGCGGCAAGGAAGGCCAGAGCGTGCCGGTGGGCGTGGGCCAGCCGACGCTGCGCATCGAGAATATGACGGTGGGCGGGACTGCCTGAGGCCGCTGTCTAATCAGGCGGTTTGCTCCCCTCTCCCGCTTGCTGGGAGAGGAGCGCTCAATCAGCATCCAGGACGCCCCCCCAAGGCCGCACCTCAGGGCCGCACCTCATACACCAGATTGAACGGCGTCTGCGCCGCCCGCCGGAAGCTGCGAAAACCCGCCTGCTCCGCCACCGCGTGCATGCGCGCCTCGCCCGCCTGCGCGCCCAGGCACAGGCCCACTTCCTGCGAGCGCGACGCCGGCGTGCAGATGAAGGTCGACGCGGAATAGAACACCCGGCCCACCGGGTTCAGGTTCTGCTCCAGCGCATCGTTGGCAAAGGGCTCGACGATCATCCACGCGCCGTCGGCGCGCAGGGTCTCGCGCACGTGGCGCGCCGCGCCGACCGGGTCGCCCATGTCGTGCAGGCAGTCGAACACCGCCACCAGGTCATAGTCCCTGCCGCCATAGTCCTTGGCGCTGGCCACCTCGAAGCGCACGCGCTCGGCCACGCCGGCGCGGCGCGCGGCCTCGGCGGCATGGCGCACCGAAGGCTCGTGGTAGTCGAAGCCGACAAAGCGCGACGCCGGAAACGCCTGCGCCATGATGATGGTCGACGCGCCATGGCCGCAGCCGACGTCGGCGACCGTGGCCCCCGCCGTGAGCCGCGCCGCCATGCCGTCGAGCGCGGGAATCCATTCGGAGACCAAATGCGCCGCATAGCCCGGCCGGAAGAAACGCTCGGTGCCATGGAACAGCGCGGGATCATGCTCATGCCAGCCCAGCCCGCGGCCATTGCGGAAGATGTCGATCATCTTCGGAATCGCGCGGAACTGCGCCACGGCGATCTGGAACGCGCCCGGGATAAAGGCCGGGCTGCCTTCCTGCGCCAGCGCATAGGCCTGTTCCTCGTTCAGGCTGAACTGCGCGGAATCCGCGTCATAGTCGACGTAGCCGCTGGCCGCCTGCGCCGACAGCCATTCGCGCAGGTAGCGCTCGTCGGTATGGGTCTTGGCCGCCAGCACGGCGACGGTCATCGGTTTTTCCGCCAGCGCCTTGTACAGCCCGAGTTCATCGCCGACGACCACGGTCGCGGCATGCATCACCGCGCCGATATCGCCGACGAATTTTTCCATAAAGGCATTCAGCCTCGCTTCATCGACGCTCATGATGCACCTCCCCGTGCGCACTGCTCCCCGCTTCCAATATAGGCGCCGCATAAGCAGCGCAAAGCTGGAAGCGACAGCGGCACCCGGCTTCCCGGGCGGCGCGGGAAAGCGAGGAGAGCCAATGTTCCAGGGCACGGCATGGCGACGACGACACTTGCCAACCCTGATAAAAGGCGCTATAAAGATGCTTCGTCGCGCGGCAAGCAGCCGATGCGCAACGAAAATTAACCAAGCGGCGCGCAATTTCCTGCCTTTCTGCCACGCAGTGCAGCATAAATCCGGCGCCCGCGAAGAAAATCGTTTCAAGCTGACCCAAGCCAACGCCCTTTCCCGCCATGTCCGCTAAGTTTTACTTTTACTTTTTTAGCGATCTCACACCGCTGGCGGATAGGGAGGGACGGCTGTAAGCAGCGCCCCGAATACAAAAAAGACCGCCAGCGACCCTGGCGGTTTTTTTATACCTGTTTGTTTTCCCCACACACTCACGACCTCACAAGAACCCTGGAGCCATCATGCTGAAGAACACCGACGACCTGCGCATTCGCGAACTCAAGGAGCTGCTGCCGCCCGCGCACCTGATCCGCGAGTTCGGCTGCTCCGAACAGGCATCGGACGTGATCTACGGCGCGCGCCAGGCCATGCACCGCATCCTGCACGGCATGGATGACCGCCTGATCGTCATCATCGGCCCGTGCTCGATCCACGATACCCGCGCCGCGCTCGAATACGCCAAGCTGCTCAAGGTGCAGCGCGAGCGCTTCGCCGGCGAGCTGGAGGTGGTGATGCGGGTGTACTTCGAAAAACCGCGCACCACCGTGGGCTGGAAGGGGCTGATCAACGACCCGCACATGGACGGCAGCTTCAAGATCAACGACGGCCTGCGCACCGCGCGCGAGCTGCTGCTGACCATCAGCGAAATGGGCGTGCCGACCGGCACCGAGTACCTCGACATGATCAGCCCGCAGTACATCGCCGACCTGGTCAGCTGGGGCGCGATCGGCGCGCGCACGACCGAGTCGCAGGTGCACCGCGAGCTGGCGTCGGGACTGTCGTGCCCGGTGGGCTTCAAGAACGGCACCGACGGCAACGTCAAGATCGCGGTCGACGCGATCAAGGCCGCGTCGCAGCCGCACCATTTCCTGTCGGTGACCAAGGGCGGGCATTCGGCGATCGTGTCGACCTCGGGCAACGAGGACTGCCACGTGATCCTGCGCGGCGGCAAGGCGCCCAACTACGACGCCGCCAGCGTGCAGGAAGCGTGCGATGCCATCGCCAAGTCCGGGCTGGCGTCGCGCCTGATGATCGACGCCTCGCACGCCAACAGCAGCAAGAAGCATGAGAACCAGATCCCGGTGTGCGCCGAGATCGGCCGCCAGATCGCCGGCGGCGACCAGCGCATCATCGGCGTGATGGTCGAATCGCACCTGGTGGCGGGCCGCCAGGACCACGTGCAGGGCCAGCCGGTCGAGGAACTGACCTACGGCCAGTCCGTGACCGATGCCTGCATCGGCTGGGACGATTCGGTCAAGGTGCTCGAAGGCCTGGCCGAGTCGGTGCGCCAGCGCCGGCTGGTGTCGGGCAGCGGCAACTGAGGCGCACACCGAAGCAATGACGGCGGGCGCTGAGCCCGCCGGCATGGCAGCCGCCTACATCCGGCTGTCATGCATCGCGCCGCCGCTGAGGTCGGCCAGTTCCGGCGTGACTTCCGCGTAGCGCAGCACTTTCCCGCCATGGCGGGCGGCAAAGGCGGCCGCGTCGCTTTCCGTCCGGAAGCTCGCCAGCGTCGGCCCCATCGAGCCGTGCCGTCGGCTGCCAGCCACGTAGATGCCGGTGGTGGCATCGAACCAGTGGCCGCGCGGCTGCTCCCAGTCGGCGCGCGCCATGTCCTGCACGAAGGCCGCGCGCACCGGCCGCTGCTGCTCCGGGCTTAGCAGCGCGTCGAACATCTCCACCGTATCGCAAAACCAGTGCGGGCGCGCCTCGCCGGCATAGAACACCTGTGCCTTGGGCCCGGCGTAGTCGGCCAGCAGCATGCCGTCGAGCGAGCAGGCGGTGGCAACGTCGAATTCTTGCGGCTGTGCCGCGGCTTCCGGCTTGCGGCCGCAACCGGCGATCAGCACGGCGCTGCCGGCAAGCGTCAGCAACAGCCGGCGGCGATGGCATGAGAAATGAGCACACATCAGCGGAAACTCCTGGCGGCAAGGCCCAGCGGCGCGGCGATCCACGCCAGCAGCGCGGCGCCGCTCAGCCAGGGGCTGGCCAGCGCGGGCGGCACGATGCTGGCAACGCCTGCGGCGCTGCGCAGCTGGTCCAGTGAAAAGGCATTGACGATGCGGAACAGGTCGGCGGGGTTGAGCAACAGCAGCCACGCGATCCAGTCGGTGGCGGCGTGCTGGTCGCCGCTGCCGCTGCCGGCGACCAGCATGCCGAGCAGCACCAGGTCGAACACCAGCACGAAGAAGAACCACAGCCCGATCGCCAGCCCAGATGCCTGCGCGCGGTCGCGGCTCAGCACCGACAGCCACAGCGCCAGGCTCAGGAACGCCAGCCCGAGCAGCACCGCGCTCGCGACGAAACCCAGGTAGTGATACAGCCCCGCCCAGCCGAACTGCCGCGTCAGCAGCAGCGCCATCAGCGCAAAGCCGCCGGCGGTGGCCAGCACCAGCGCGGCGGCCAGGCCGAGATACTTGCCCAGCAGCAGCTCGCCACGCGTCAGCGGCAGGGACAGCAGCAGGTCCAGCGAGCCGCGCTCGCGCTCGCCCACCACGGCGTCGAAGCCGAGCAGCAGCGCGATCATCGGCACCAGGTAGATCACCAGGCTGGCCAGGCTGGTGATGACGAACTCCAGCGAGCGCGGCCCCAGCACGCCCTGCTCCGCGCCGCCGAAGTAGCCGATCGCCAGCGACAGCGCGGTGAACACCACCGCCACCGCCAGCACCCAGCGGTTGCGCAGCCGGTCGCGAAACTCCTTGCCGGCCAGCGCGGCCACCTGCCTGGCGTCGAACCACGCGCCCATGTTTATTCCCCCATCCCGAGAAACAGGTCCTCGAGCGACGGCTCGCGGATCTGCAGGTCCAGCAGCCGGCCTGCCAGCGGCTGCACGGCGGCCAGCACGGCCATCTTGGCGGCGGGCGCACAGCGCACGGTCAGGTCGCCCGGCGCACTGTCGACCTCCAGCGCAGGCAACGCGCGCAACCTGCGCAACGCCTCGTCACGCGCACCCGCCTCGACCCGCAGCAACAGCGTCAGCGGCAGCCCAGCCCGCGCGCGCAGCGCCTCCAGGCTGCCGGCGGCCTGCAACCGGCCCGCGGACAGGATGGCAAAGCGGTCGATGCGCTGCTGCAGCTCGGCCAGGATGTGCGAGGTGATGACGATGGTCACCCCACGCGCGCGCAGCGCATTGAGCATGGCGTAGAAGTCGCGGATCGCGGCGGGGTCCAGGCCGTTGGTCGGCTCGTCCAGGAACAGCACGCGCGGCGCGCCCAGCAGCGCCTGCGCAAACCCCAGCCGTTGCCGCATGCCCTTCGAGTACTCGCGCACCGGCCGCGCGGCGGCATCTGACAGCCCCACCTGTGCCAGCATCGGCAGGCACGCCTGCGCCGGCACGCCCTTGAGCCGTGCAAAGAAGCGCAGGGTTTCGAGTCCGCTCAGGTTGTCGTACAGCACCAGGTGCTCGGGCAGGTAGCCGATGCTTCGGCGCGCGGCGCGGAACGCACGCGTGCCCACCGCGGCACCGGCAACGGCCAGCGTGCCGCGCGTGGGCGGCAGCAGGCCCAGCATCATCCGGAACAGCGTGCTCTTGCCCGCGCCGTTATGGCCGATCAGCCCGAGCAGCTCGCCCTGCCCGACTCTCAGGCTGACATCGTCGACCGCGCGCAGCGCGCCGAAGTGCTTGCTGACGTGGGACAGCACGATGGTGCCCATGGCCGGATCAGTGGCTGGCGTCGGCCGTTTCATGCCATTGCCTCCAGTTGGCGCGCGCCGGGCGCATGCGCGGATACGGGTCGACCACGCCCGGCGCCCGGATCACCGGAAACTGCCTCCCGGCCAGCCGCAGCGCCTGCAGCGCCGGGCTGCCCAGCAGCAGCGCCACGCCCGGATAGCGCCAGCTGAGCCGGTCGACCAGGTCGTTGGCCCGGTACGGGAGATCGCCCACGCCGTCGCCATCGCGGTCCCAGCCCAGGTAGTTGCTCCAGTAGTTGCCCTGCCGGCGCTCGGACGGACCGCGCGCGCCCCAGGTCTCGTCGCGCGCGCCGACATAGCGCACCGGCTCGCGGTTGCCGATGAAGTCGTTGCCCTGCACCACGTTGCGGGTCGAGCCCGCCGACAGGTGCACGCCGACGTCGTTGCCGAGCACCAGGTTGCCGCGCAGCTGCGCATACTCGACGTCGTAGATAAAAAAGCCGCGCGCGTTATCGGCGACCACGTTCCCTTCGATCACCGAGTCCTGCAGCGTGCGCAGCATGATGCCGTGGTCGGCATTGGCCCAGGTGCGGTTGTTGCGCACGACCTGGTCGCGCACTTCCATCAGCGCCAGCCCGCCGCGGTTGCGGTAGCTGTCGTTGCCTTCCCACAGGTTGTGGTACGAGTTCATGTAATGGGTGCCATAGCGGCTGTGGTGCAGCCGGTTGCCGCGAAAGACGGCATGGTGCGAGACGTCGACGTAGAGCGCGTCGCGCACGAAGCTGATGTGGTTGTCGACGATGCGCGCGCCGCGCGTGTTGTAGAGCTGCACGCCGTTGCCGCGCTGCGCCGAGTTGTAGTCGCGCTTGCCGGTGATGGTGTTGGCCTCGACGCGCACGTCGTCGGCCTTTTCGATCCACAGGCCGAACAGGTTGTAGGTCAGCTCGCAGCGGCGCACCACGGCGCGGTGCGCGCCGGGCTGGATGTAGATGCCGGCGTTCTGGTCCTTCAGGCTGTCGCCGGAGTCGCGCACGATCAGCCCCTCGACCACCACGTCGGGCGCGGCGATGCGCAGCGTATCGCCGCGCAGCGCACCGGACAGCGTCGGCCGCGCGATGCCGCGCAGCACCAGCGGCTTGCCGACGGTAAAGTTGCCGGTATAGTGGCCGCGCGCGACCTCGATGGTGTCGCCCGCGCCTGCGGCATCGATCGCCGCCTGCAGCGACTGGCCGGGCTGCACGCGCCAGATGGCGGCGTGCGCAACTGCCGTTCCGCAGGCCAGCCATAGCAGCGCGATAGCGGGCACCAGCTTCATGCGACCAGCATCCCCATCGCCTTCAGCGCCAGGAACAGCGCGGCACCGACCAGCAGGTTCTTGAAGCCGACATAGCTGAGCATGTCCATCACGGTGGCGTGCCGGAAGCGCCCGCGCCACCATGGGCCGTCCTTGACGTAGCGCTTTGCCGACAGCCGGATCAGCACCTCGTAGAGGCTCCAGCCCAGCCACCAGCCGATCACCGCGCCGGCGCGCAGCTGCCCGCCGGCCGCCAGCGCCCATGCCACGGTTGCCGCCAGCGCCAGCGCTGCCCCTGCCAGCTGCAACGCGGCGGCGGAGCGCCAGCCCTGCCCGCTCCATGGCCACAGGTGGTCCCACAGCTCGGCGAAGCAGCGCGCCGCGCCGGTCATGGCGGCGTAAGGCGGTGCCACGGCATCGGTCGGCATGCGCGGATCAGGTCCCGATGGCGGCACGGCTTCGGTCTGCACCGGCACCAGCGGAATGAAGTACCCGTTGCGCGCCACCGGCGTCATTGGCAGCCCGTCGCGCTCGCGCCGCTTGCGCTCGCGCGCCAGCGGCGGGCACCCGTGCATATCGGTATAGAGCACCATGCAGTCGAGGCAATGCAGGCATTCGCGCTGGTCGATGCGGCCGTCGGCATCGATCGCCTGCGCGCCGCAGCCCGCCGCGCAAGCCTTGCAACGGTTGCAGTCGGGCTTGCGCCGCAGCCCGAACCAGCGGAACGTGCTTGGCATCGCCAGCGCCGCACCGAGCGGGCACAGGTACTTGCAGTAAGGCCGTTCGATGAACAGCGACAGCGCCAGCAGCGCGCACGCGAACAGCCCGTAAGGCCACGCGCGGTTGCCGATGCCGACCAGGAAGGTGGTCTTGAACGGCTCGATCTCGGCCAGCCGCTCGGCCAGCCCCATCGAGAACACCGACACCGCCAGCAGCGCGAAGAACACGCCATACTTGACCCACTTGAGCCGGTCATGCCAGCGCCGCGGCAACTGCCGCTGCCATCGCTTCAGCCCCGCCACGCGGCCCAGCTTGTAGAGCGCCTCGGACAGCGAGCCGAACGGGCACAGCCAGCCGCAGAACAGCCCGCGCCCGAACAGCAGCACCGTGGCGATGATGAAGATCCAGAAGCAGAAGATGAAGGGATCGCTCAGGAACAGCGCCCAGTCCCAGCGCAGCAGCAGCGCATGGAACCAGGTCAGCACCTGCGTCACCGAAGGCTGCGCCATCGCGCCAAAGCCGACGAACACGATGCTGATGGCCCAGGCCGTGTACTTGAACGCATTCACCGGCCACTTGCGCCGGTGGGTGGCACGCCGCGTCAGGCGGTCGCGCAGCGCGTAGACCAGCGTGACGGCGCCCAGCAGCGCGGCGAACAGCGCGATGGCGCCGGCCTGGCGGCGCCAGACCTTGCGCCACGGCGCCTCGGGCACGTCGATATGGGGGCGGCCACCTTGCAGCAGCGCCGCCGGCAGCCAGTACGGCGCGTCGAAGCTGGCAAAGCTGCGCGTGCCGGTGGCGCGGTCGACCCGGTTGCCGAGGAACGACAGCTTCCACGGATACGCCGCGGAAAACGCGGGCGAGCGGATCACGAAGATCGCCGACTCGGTCGGCGCGGGCGCGCCCGGCGCGGCCACGCCATAGAGGTTCAGGTAGTCCAGGTCGCGGAAGGTGAACGCGTCCGTGTCCTGGCGCACCTGCACCCGGTCATAGATGCCGCCCCGCACGAAGCCCGAGCCCTTGAACGATTCCGTGCCCGCGGTGCGGATCACGAAGATGGCGTGCTCGCCCGGCCGCAGCTGCGCGCGCAGCCCCTGCCAGCCGGCATCGCCCAGCACGCTGCGCCCGATATCGGCATGGTTGAGGTCGCCGAACCACAACTCGATGAACGGCACGCCGCCGCCCGCCAGCCCCACCTGCGCCGGCTGCACCAGCAGGCGCTGCACCGCGCCCAGCGCCACCAGCTGCGCCCAGCTGTAGTGCGTGCCGTGTTCGGCGAACCGCGCCGGCGCGCGCTGCGCCGGCGCCAGCAGGCCGACCTGCCGCGCCACCGCCGCGCCTGACGTAGTCAGCACCTGGTTCTGCGCGATCACCGTCACCGTCGCCCCGGAAATGGCATCGATCCCGACCACGCCTTCGTCGGGTCGCGACTGCCCCACTTCGATCTTGTCGGCAACGGACTTGCCGACGTACTGCCGGTTGAAATCGAGCAGCGCCGATTCCGGGATGCCGAGCAGCAGGATCGGCTCCGAATGCTTCAGCACCTTGACGCCGGCATAGCGCCCCTGCGTGTCCATGCCGATCAGCGTCACCACCGGCTTGCCGGAATACGCCGGCGTATCGGTGATGTCGGTGGACAGCATGACGTAGCCAAGCAGCTCGCGCTTGCCGTCAGGACCGGTGCGATAGCCCTCGACATAGGGCGGCTGGCCCATGCGCGCCGAGAACTGCGTGGCGCCGGGCAGCACCTGCGCGCACGGCACCAGCGCGCACAGGTCGGACGCGGTGGCCAGTTGCGGCGGCAGCTCGGCCTCGTAGGCGCCCGCATGCGCGCACGAAACCAGGCCGAGCGCCAGCAGCCACGCGGCCAGCACGGCCACGAGTCGTTTGAAGATTGCGTGCATCATGGAAAGGCGGCAGGCGGAGCGCCGCGCGCAACGCTCCGCGCCAGCCGTCTCAGGCCTCGACGATCATGCGGCTGCGCATCTCGAGATGCAGCGCATGGCAGAAGTGGGTGCAATAGCACCAGAACACGCCGGGCTTGTCGGCGACGAAGGTCACCGACGCCGTCTCCTGCGGATTGACGATGAAGTTGATGTTGTACTTGGGGATGGCGAAGCCGTGCGTCAGGTCCTCGATCTTGTCCAGGTTGGTCAGGATCAGCGTGACCTCGTCGCCCCGCTTCAGCCTGATCTCGCGCAGGCTGAACACCGGCGCCTGCGAGGTGAGCTTCACCGTCACCTTGCGCCCGTTGCGGAACACGCCGGACTGCTGCGAGTCCTTGATCGCCAGCGGGAAATCGTCGAGCGCGTAGACCTGCTTCGGCCGCAGCAGCTCGCGCCGGAAGATGATGAAGTCGTGCGGTTCGCTGTGCACCGGGTGGTCCGCCAGCAGCACCATCTTGTCGCCGGAGATATCGATCAGCTGCTCGTTCTCGGCGTGCAGCGGGCCCACCGGCAGGAAGCGGTCTTTCGAGAACTTGCAGCCCACCGCCAGGAACTTGCCGTCCGCAGCCACGGTCTCGGATTGCGAGGCATTGAGGTGGCCGGGCTGGTACTGCACGTCGAGCCGGTCGACCACGTACTTGGCGCTCTTGTCGCCACGGTGGAAGCGGATCGCCGCGTCGATGTTCCACTTGACCACCTGGCTGTCGAGAAACAGCGTGGTGTAGGCGTTGCCGCGGCCGTCGAAGGCGGTATGCAGCGGCCCCAGCCCCAGCTCGACCTCGGCGACGATGGCGTCGTCGAGCCGCGCCAGCTTGCCGTCGAACCAGTCGAGCACCCTGGCCAGGTCGATCACCGTGGCCGTGGGCGACAGCTTGCCGGCGCAGATGAAGTACTTCTGGTCCGGGCTGGCATTGACGCCGTGCGGGTTCTTGGGCACCGACACATACGCGGTCAGCGCGGTCTTCGGGTCCTGGTTGGCGGCATGCGTGCCGTCGACCACCGGCACCTTCGAGTCGCCGATGGTCCTGAACTTGCCGGCCTTGACCGCGGCCTCGATGCGGGCGATGTTGAAGAACAGGCAGGCATCGCGCTCGGCCGACATCATGTCCTCGAAGCGCACGCCCATTTCCACGTTGTACTGGTTGGTCGCGGCCAGCTTGCCGTCGTACGAGCTCGCCACCAGGTCGCAGTTGCCGTCGATCAGCACCTGCCAGCGCACCGCCATCGATTCGGCGTCGACGCAGGTGAACAGCGAGCGGTACTTGCTGCCGTCCTCGGTCGGCGTATTGGGCAGCGGCACGCCGAACTCGGCGCCGCAGAACACGCGCGTGGTGTAGTTGATGCTGGCGTCGACGGGATCGCGCTTGTCGGGGAAGATGCCGTGGAAGCCCTGCACATTGGGCAGCTCGGTGATCTTGTCGCAGATGAAGTAGTCGAGCCGGATGCGCGCCAGCCGGGCGTTGATCTTGTCGTTGATCCAGGCATAGCGGCCGTCGTAGTTGCCGTCCTTGTACGAGGCATGCACGTGGTGGGTATCGCCTACGGTGTATTGCAGGCTGCCGTCGGCGCGCGTGCCCATCACGCGCTTCGATTCATTGGTGATGCCCCACCCGGTCAGCGCATCCGGCACGAAGCACGGGATCCTGTGCAGTTCGCGCCCGGAGGGCAGGCCCAGCACGCGCACGTCGCCGGCATGGCCGCCGCTCCACAGGCCGTAGTAGGTATCCAGTTCGCCCGGCTTCAGGTGTATTGCGGGGCCGGCGTTGTCCGCATGCGCGGCATGGGCGCCGCTGGCCGGCGTGGCCGCAACCGGCGCGCCGCCTTTGTCGGTGCAGGCCGCCACGCCGGCAAGGCCGGCGAGCGCCGCGGTGTTGATGAAGCGCCGCCGCGCGGGCGCGGCCGGTGCGTCGTGGGGTGGCAGTGGGTGCTGCGTGGGCCTGGTCATCTTCGTTCCTCGAACCGTCATGGCAAAGGCGGAGTCCGCTCCGCCGGCTTGCTGCGTGTTGGTGTTGTGGTGGCTTGCTGCTGCCGGCTACAGATGGTCGAAGCAGTTGACGCAATCGAGGTTGATGATCGTCATGGTTCTCTTGAATATTCATTAACGATGCATGTTTTTCGCCGGCGGCGCGGACAGAATGGCGGCACGGCAAGGCTTACCGCCGCTTTCGCGATCGACACCACCCTCGTCATGCGCTTCAAGACCCTACTGCCCACACAGTCTTCCCTTCCCCGCCTGCGGCACATCGACCGCCGGCGCCGCGCCATCGTGCGCGGCGCCGCGAGCGTGCCGCTGCTCGCCATCGGAATGTTCGTGCGGCCCGCGCTGGCCGACGCCGCCGTCACGCACGCATCGCGCCGCTTGCTGGGCACGCGCGTGGACATCGTCGTGCAGGACAACGGCCGCGGCGCGGTGCAGGCCGCCATCGCCGCAGCCTTTGCCGAGATGGCGCGGCTGGAGCAGTTGATGAGCCGCTACCGGCCCGACAGCCAGGTCAGCGCCTTGCAGCGCGCGGCGGGCCGACAACCGGTGCGCGTCGCGCCCGAACTGATGGCGGTGCTGCAGGCCGCCGCGGCGGTTTCCACACGGTGCGGCGGCGCGTTCGATATCACGGTGGGCGCGTTCGCCGGCTGGCGCTTCGGCGCGGATGGCAACCGGGTTCCCGACGCCGCCGAACTGGCGCGCGAGCGCCCGCTGGTGGACTACCGGCACGTGCGGCTCGACGCCCGCCGTAGCGAGGCCATGCTGGCCCGCCCGGGCATGCGCCTGGACCTCGGCGGCATTGCCAAGCTGCCGATCCTTGACGCGGGCATGCGGGTGCTGCGGCACCACGGCCTGCGCAATGCGATGATCAACGGCGGCGGCGATGTGCTGGCCATGGGCCAGCTGCAAGGGCGCGACTGGCGCATCGGCGTGCGCGACCCGCTCGCGCCGGCCCGGCTGCTGGGCGTGCTGCAGGTGAGCGACGCCGTGGTGGCGTCGTCGGGCGACTACGAGCGCTGCTTTGTCGCCGGCGGCCGGCGCTATCACCATGTGCTCGATCCCGCCACCGGGCTGCCGTCGGCCGGCCCGCACGGCGTCACGCTGGTGGCACCGACCGTGGCGGCGGTCAACGGGCTGGGCGCCGCGCTGATGGTGGCCGGCCAGCCGGCCTGGGCGCGGCTGACCGGCGGCAACGCCGGCGTCGACGGGCTGATCGTGGGCGATGGCGGCCGATGGATGTCCGCAGGCATGGCGCAAAGGCTGCGGCTGGCCTGAACACCTGGCCGCGGGCGAAAAAAAACCGCTTCCAGCGAAGCGGTTTTCTTGCGCGCAGGCGGCCGGCGCCGCCGGCCCTTACTTCTTCAGCACCAGGTCGCCCGGCAGCGACTCGATGTAGGCGGCCATGTCCTTCAGCTCCTTGCGCGTGAACGGACGCGGCTTGCCTTCCTTGTCGGTGACCGCCGGGTTGGCGTTGACCTGACCGGCCATGATCGCGTTGGAGCGGCCCACCAGCGCATTGCCCGACACCTGGTAGGACATCAGCGCGTGGTACAGGTAGTCGGCATGCTGGCCGGCCAGCTTGGGATAGTCCGGCGAGATCGGCTTGTTCATGCCGGCGCCGTGGCAGGCCACGCAGTTGCCCTTTTCGACCAGCGTCTTGCCGTTGGCAAGGTCGGCGGCAAAGGCCGGCATGGCGGCAGCACCCAGCACGAGTGCGCCGAGCGCGAACGAAAGCGTCTTGAGCGTCTTCATGTGGGGTCTCTTACTTGAGGGAATTGTTCTGCGTGCCGGCGTTCTGCTGCGAGTAGTACGCCGCCACGTTGGCGATGTCCTGCTCGGTCAGCGTCGCGGCGATGCTGCGCATGGTGGGGTGCTTGCGCTCGCCCTTCTGGTAGGCCTTCAGCGCGTTCTCGATGTACTTGGCGCTCTGGCCGCCCAGCAGCGGCACTTCATAGATCTCGGGGAAGGACGCACGGTAGCCCGGAATGCCGTGGCATCCGATGCACATTGCAACCTTGTCCTTGGCAGCGTCTCCATTGCCCTTGACTTCCTGTGCCTGCACGGCCGTTGCAGCCGCGCCCAGCACCACCATCGTGAGGAGCTTTTTCATTGTCTTTGCGGATTGGAAGTTAAACCGTGTGACCTGCCCTGCCGGGCGGAGACGGTTTCAGAATGCTTCTGCGGGGCAACCAGGGCAGCCAGCCGGCCGAGGTGCAACCCGCCAGAGATGTCGCATCCGGTCGGTTTGCCGGGGTGTGGAACACCATTCTGGAACCACCTCGCGCAATCGCCGCGACCCGGAAGGGCCGCTGGGACTTCTGAACGCGGACTGCCGGATACTGGAGAACTGGACGTGGGGGCGCGTCAAACCGCCGCATTGTACCGCAGCCGGCACCTGCCAGTCCAGCAAACGGCCCGGGCCGCCGGCGGCCTGTCAGCGCGCGCCAACACGAACCGCAAAGGTCTTTTATACTGGCCCATTCCGGGAATCCGCACGACCGTTCGCGAATGCTGCCTCCGGCAGCGCGCGCACCCTGCCCCGAACCCTGTTTCCATAACGAAAGCGCGCAGGACAGCGCGAAGAGACCGCGCCAAGCACGCCAACCCGGCCCTCGATCCGAGGCCGTCACCTCAGGTTGCCTCATGTCAAACACCGCCAACGCTTCCGCCCAAGCCTCCACCCAGCCGGTCCGCTTCGAAGGCAGCGACCAGTACGTTGCCACCGACGACCTCAAGCTCGCCGTCAATGCCGCGCGCACGCTGCAGCGCCCGCTGCTGATCAAGGGCGAGCCCGGTACCGGCAAGACCATGCTGGCCGAGGAAGTCGCCGCCGCGCTGGGCATGCCGCTGCTGCAGTGGCATATCAAGTCGACCACCAAGGCGCAGCAGGGCCTGTACGAGTACGACGCGGTTTCGCGCCTGCGCGACTCGCAGCTGGGCGACGACCGCGTGCACGACATCCGCAACTACATCGTCAAGGGCGTGCTGTGGCAGGCCTTCGAGGCCGACGAGCAGGTGGTGCTGCTGATCGACGAGATCGACAAGGCCGATATCGAATTCCCCAACGACCTGCTGCGCGAACTCGACCGCATGGAGTTCTATGTCTACGAGACCCGCGAACTGGTCAAGGCGAAGCATCGCCCGCTGGTGATCATCACCTCGAACAATGAAAAGGAGCTGCCCGACGCCTTCCTGCGCCGCTGCTTCTTCCACTACATCAAGTTCCCCGATGCCGAGACGATGCAGCAGATCGTCGACGTGCACTACCCCGGCATCAAGCGCGAGCTGGTCGCCGCCGCGCTGGAATCGTTCTACGAGATGCGCAACCTGCCGGGCCTGAAGAAGAAGCCGTCCACGTCCGAGCTGATCGACTGGCTCAAGCTGCTGATGGCCGAGGACATCCCGCCCGAGGCCCTCAAGAGCCCGGACAAGAAGGCCGCGATCCCGCCGCTGCATGGCGCGCTGCTGAAGAACGAGCAGGACGTGCACCTGTTCGAGCGCCTGGTGTTCATGAACCGCGCCAACCGCTGAGGCACCGCCCGTCATGACTGCGTTCGTCAAACCCGTCACGCTGGTGGGCCGGCACGTCACGCTGGAGCCGCTGCGCGCCGAGCATGCCGAGGGCCTGCGCGCCGCCTGCGCCGACGGCGAGCTGTGGAAGCTCTGGTACACCAGCGTGCCCGCGCCCGAGCGCATGGAAGCCGAGATCGCGCGGCGCCTGGCGCTGCAGGAACAGGGCTCGATGCTGCCGTTCGTGGTGCGCGATGCTGCCGGCGAACTGGCCGGCATGACCACCTACATGAATATCGACGCGAACAACCGGCGCGTGGAGATCGGCTCGACCTGGTATGCGCGCCGGGTCCAGCGCACGCCGCTGAACACGGAATGCAAGCTGATGCTGCTGGGCCATGCCTTCGACCATCTCGACTGCATCGCCGTGGAATTCCGCACGCACTGGATGAACCAGCAGAGCCGCGCCGCGATCGCGCGCCTGGGCGCCAGGCAGGACGGCGTGCTGCGCAACCACATGCGCATGCCGGATGGCTCGTTGCGCGACACCGTGGTGTTTTCGATCATCGCCAGCGAATGGCCGGCGGTGCGGCAACACCTGCAATTCCAGCTCGACCGTCCGCGCTGAAGCGGCCGCCGACTGAAAGCGAGGCACCATGCTGATCGATTTCTTCTTCTCGCTGCGCCACGCCAAGCTGCCGGTCTCGGTCAAGGAATACCTGACCATGCTGGAAGCGCTCAAGGCGCAGGTCATCTCGCCGTCCATCGACGAGTTCTACTACCTGTCGCGGATGACGCTGGTCAAGGACGAGAAGCACTTCGACAAGTTCGACCAGACCTTCGCCGCCTATTTCAAGGGCGTTGAGAGCCTGGTCGACTGGAAGTCCGACATCCCGCTCGACTGGCTGCAGAAGACGCTGGAGCGCGAACTGTCGCCCGAGGAAAAAGCCAAGATCGAGGCCATGGGCGGCCTCGACAAGCTGATGGAGCGCCTCAAGCAATTGCTCGAGGAGCAGAAGGAAAAGCACGAGGGCGGCAACAAGTGGATCGGCACCGGCGGCACCTCGCCGTTCGGCCATGGCGGCTACAACCCCGAGGGCATCCGCATCGGCGGCCCGTCCAAGGGCAACCGCACCGCGATCAAGGTGTGGGAGGCGCGCGCCTACAAGGACTATGACGATCAGGTCGAACTGGGCACGCGCAACATCAAGGTCGCGCTGCGCCGGCTGCGCCGCTTCGCCCGCGAAGGCGCCGACACCGAGCTGGACCTGGACGACACCATCCATTCCACCGCGGCCAACGCCGGCCTGCTCGACATCAAGCTGCGGCCCGAGCGCCACAACAAGGTCAAGGTGCTGATGCTGATGGACGTGGGCGGCTCGATGGACGACCACATCAAGCGCGTGGAAGAGCTGTTCTCGGCCACCAAGACCGAATTCAAGCACCTGGAGTACTACTACTTCCACAACTGCCTGTACGACTACGTGTGGAAGAACAACCGCCGCCGCCACGCCGAGAAGCTGGCGACGTGGGACCTGCTGCACAAGTACACGCCCGACTACAAGATCATCTTCGTCGGCGACGCCACCATGAGCCCGTACGAGATCCTGCAGCCCGGGGGCTCGGTCGAGTACAACAACGCCGAGCCCGGCGCGGTGTGGCTGAACCGGATGACCGAGCAGTTCCCGCACTTCGTCTGGCTCAACCCGGAGCCGGAAGGGCTGTGGCAGTACCGGCAGTCGATCACGGTGATCAACCAGCTGATGAAGGGGCGGATGTATCCGGTGACGCTGGCGGGGCTGGAACAGGCGATGAAGGTGTTGTCGAAGTAAGGACTGCTTGTTTGCTCCCTCTCCCGCTTGCGGGAGAGGGCTGGGGTGAGGGCCGGGCGTATCCATGAAATCCGGCCAGTGGTATGCCAGTGCCTGCCCTCACCCCCTGCCCCTCTCCCGCAAGCGGGAGAGGGGAGCAAACCGGCGCTGGCGACGCCATTCAGCGAATTCGGGCGGCATCAACATGCCGCCCTTTTTCATGCTTCAATCCACCGTAATCCCCGCCTGCCGGATAAACCCACCATAGCGCGCCCGATCCGCGTTCTGCCGCTCGGCAAACGCCTGGATGCTCAGCGGCGCCACGGCGCCGCCCAGCTTGCTGACGTTTTCCTGCAGCTGCGCGCCGGCGAGCGTGCGGTTGATCTCGCGGTTCATGCGCTCGACGATGGCCGGCGGCGTGCCGGCGGGCGCATAGACGCCGAAGGTCGAGTCGCCGTCGACGTCCTGCAGGCCGGCTTCGGCCAGCGTCGGCACGTCCGGGTATTGCGCCGCGCGCTTCGCGCTGGCCACCGCCAGCAGCCTGAGCTTGCCGCTGGCCACGTGCTGCAGGCCGGGGCCGGGATCGAACATGAACTGCACCTGCCCTGCCAGCAGGTCGCTCAGGGCCGGTGCCGCGCCCTTGTACGGCACGTGCATGGCGTCCAGCTTGCCGGCACGCTTGAACATCTCGGCAGCGATATGCGGCGTGCTGCCGTTGCCGGCCGAGCCGTAGCTGAGCTTGCCGGGATGCGCGCGCACATAGCCGATGAACTCGTCCAGCGTCTTCGCCGGCACCGACGGATGCACCAGCAGGTAGACCCGCACCAGCGCCACCGACGCGACCGGGGTCAGGTCCCTGAGCGGGTCGTACGGCATCTTCTTGTACAGGAAGGGATCGATGGCCACCGCGCCGCCCGAGGTCAGCAGGAAGGTATAGCCATCGGCAGGCGCCTTGGCCACGGCATCGCCGCCGACGATGCCGTTGGCGCCGGGGCGGTTGTCGATCACCACCGGACGCTTCAGCGCCTCGGACAGCCCGGGCGAGATGCCGCGCGCCAGCGTATCCGCGGCCCCGCCGGCCGGGAAGTTGACGACCAGCCGGATCGGCTTGGACGGCCACGGCTGCGCGGCAGCCGGCGCGCTCGCGCCAGCCAGCAGGCCCAGTGCGCACAGTGCGGCGCAACGGGCGCGCGCGATACGGTGGGGGAATCGCATGATGGTTGTCTCCTGTCTTGCGTTGTGGCAATGCCTGCCGCAGCGCTGCGCGGCGCCACTCAGAACGGATATTGCCGTGGCGTGGTCTGCACCGTGATCCAGCGCAGTTCGGTGAAGGCATCGATCCCGGCCTTGCCGCCGAAGCGGCCATAGCCACTCGCCTTGACGCCGCCGAACGGCATCTGCGCCTCGTCGTGCACGGTCGGGCCATTGACGTGGCAGATGCCCGATTCGATGCGGCCGGCCACCCGCATCGCGCGCGCCACATCGCCGCCGAACACGGCCGCCGACAAGCCATAGGCGGAATCATTGGCGCAGGCAATGGCCGCCTCCACGCCATCCACGCGCACCACCGCCTTGACCGGCCCGAACGATTCCTCGCGATAGATCTCCATGTCCGGCGTCACGTGATCCAGCACCGTGGCCCGCATCAGCGTGTCGGTTGCCTTGCCGCCGCAGACCAGCCGCGCGCCCTTGGCCAGCGCGTCGTCGATCATCGCGTTGCAGCGCTCGACGGTGCTCATGTCGACCACCGAACCCAGCACCGCCGGGCCGGTGCGCGGATCCGCCAGCGGCAAGGCGCCGGCGCGCGCGGCAAAGCGCGCCACGAAGGCGTCCGCGATGCTGGCATCCACCACGATGCGCTCGGTGGACATGCAGATCTGGCCCGAGTTGGCAAAGGCGCCGAAGATGGCACCGTCCACCGCGGCGTCCAGGTCCGCATCGTCGAGCACCACCAGCGGCGCCTTGCCGCCCAGTTCCAGCACCACTGGCTTGAGGTGGCGCGCGCAGGTCTGCGCAATCAGCCTCCCCACGCGCGTGGAGCCGGTGAAGTTGATGCGGCGCACGGCCGGGTGAGCGATGATGGCCTCGACCACCGCGGCGGCATCGGCGGAGGCGTTGGTGACAAAGTTGACCACGCCCGCCGGGAAGCCCGCTTCCGCCAGCGCATCGACGATCAGGCCATGCGTGGCCGGGCAGATCTCCGAGCCCTTCAGGATGACCGTATTGCCGCAGGCCAGCGCCGTGGCCACGGCGCGCACGCCCAGGATCACCGGTGCGTTCCAAGGCGCGATGCCCAGCACCACGCCCGCGCCCTGCCGCACCGCCATGGCCAGGCTGCCCGGCACGTCGGAGGGAATCACCTCGCCGTTGATCTGCGTGGTCAGCGCGGCCGCTTCCTGCAGCATGCCGACGGCAAGGTGCACATTGAAGCCGGCCCACATTGCCGACGCACCGGTTTCTGCCGCCATCGCGGCGGTGAGCGCCCCGGCCTTGCCTTCTAGTGCCTGCGCCGCACGCATCAGCAAGGCGCGCCGTTCGCCCGGACCGGTGTCGCGCCAGGCCGGGAAGGCGCGCGCGGCAGCGTCGGCCGCGGCCAGCGCATCGGCGGCGGTGGCCGCGGGCGCCCGCGTGGCCACGCTGTGGTCAAGCGGGTTGCGGCGCTCGAAGGTGGCACCGTTGGCGGCGTGCGTGTGCTCGCCGTTGATCAGCATGGTGATGCTTTGCATCCTGGCGTCTCCTGAAAGGGATACTTCGTCGGTCTTGCGGCGGCGCGGCTCAGGCCACCTCGATCTCCACCACGGTCGGCACGCGCATGCGCAGGGCCGCGGCCAGCGTTTCGCGCAATGCAGAGGCGTCGGTCACCCGCGCCGCCTCGCAGCCGTGCCCGAGCGCGATCGACACGAAATCGAGGTCGGGCAAGGCGGTGCCGACCAGCGCATCGGCGCTGCCGAAGCCGAAGGTCGGCGCGAACTCCTGCAGCGCGGCGTAGCGCCGGTTGTTGAGCACGATGAACGTGATCGGCAGGCCCAGTTGCGCGGCGCTCCACAGCGCCTGGATCGAATACATGCTGGAGCCGTCGCCGACCAGGCCGATCACC
Source organism: Cupriavidus taiwanensis (assembly GCF_900249755.1). Taxonomy (NCBI): domain Bacteria; kingdom Pseudomonadati; phylum Pseudomonadota; class Betaproteobacteria; order Burkholderiales; family Burkholderiaceae; genus Cupriavidus; species Cupriavidus taiwanensis. The sequence continues at coordinate 1,398,152 of NZ_LT976853.1, read as the reverse complement.
TTGCGCCCCGGCTTGCCCAGCGCGACGCCGACAGCCGCGGGCAGCCCGTAGCCAAGCCCGCCGCTGCACATCGTATAGAAGGTCTCGCTGCGCAGGATGGGCAGGTAGCGATGCATCACCGGGCGCGCGCTGGGCGCTTCCTCGACCACGATGGAATCGGGGTCGCGCAGCTGCGCCAGCGTCTGCAGGACATAGGCGACGCTGATCGGCGCACCGGGCGCGCCGGGCTCGGCGCGCGGCGCCGGCACGCGCGGGCGCGGGGCTTCGCGCCGCGGCGGCGCCGGGCGCGCCAGCAGGTCGGCCACCCCCTGGCGGATGCTGCCGACCGCGGCCGTGCCCACCGGCGCCCATGCGGCGATATTCGGGTCGTCGATCAGCTGCACCACCTCCGCGCCGGGCGGCGCATGGGGGCCAAACCCCTCGACGTGATAGGTGAAGGCCGCCGCGCCCAGCGCGAACACGAGGTCGTGGCCCGTCAGCAGCGCGACGATCTTCTCGCGCATCGCCGGCAAGAAGCCGGCAAACAGCGGATGGTCTTCCGGAAAGCCGCAGCGCCCCGACATCGGCGCTACCCACACCGCCGCCTGGTGCCGTTCCGCCAGGCGCACCACATCGTCCCAGGCGCCATCGCGGTCCACCGCCGCGCCCACCACGAACGCCGGCCGGCGGCTGGCATCAAGGGCTGCGCCGACCTGCGCCAGCAGCTCGGGCTGCACGCGGCTTTCCGTGCTGACCGTGCGCGGCAGCACCGGCTCGCACGGACGGGCCCAGTCATCGGCGGGAATCGAAATCAGCACCGGCCCGCGCGGCGGCTGCATGGCGATGTAGTAGCCGCGCGCAAGCGCCAGCGGCACGTCTTCGGCGCGCGCCGGCTCGCAACTCCACTTCACATACGGCCTGGGCAGCTCGGTGGCCTGGGCCGAGAACAGGAAGGGCTCGAACGGCAGGATCGAGCGCGCCTGCTGCCCGGCCGTGATCACCATCGGGGTGCGGTTCTTGTGCGCGGTGAAGATGCTGCCCATGGCATGGCCGACTCCGGCCGCCGAGTGCAGGTTGACGAAGGCCGCGTTGCGGGTGGCCTGCGCATAGCCATCGGCCATGCCCACCACCACGGATTCCTGCAGGCCGAGGATGTAGCGGAAGTCGTCGGGGAAATCGAGGAACAGCGGCAGCTCGGTCGAGCCGGGATTGCCGAAGATGGTGGTCATGCCGAACGCGCGCAGCAGGTCCAGCACGGCGCTGCGCACGGTGGTGGAGGAGGCGGGAGTGGCGGAGGCGGCAGGCGAGGCAGAACTGGCCATGGTGGTGGAGGCTCCGGTGCGGAATCGGGGACTAAGCTTGCCGACCAGTATGGACAGCCAGCCCTTGCCCGGAAATTGCCGTTTTGGGGCAAAGTCATTACGATTCGGCATGACCCTCGACCTGCGACAGCTCCTTGCCTTCCTTGCGGTGTGCGAACACGGCAGCCTGGGCCGCGCCGCCGCCCAGCTGAATGTCACCCAGCCGGCCCTGAGCCGCACCATCCAGCGGCTGGAAGCCCAGCTGGGCGCGCCGCTGTTCGAACGCTATGCCACCGGCATGGTGCTGACCGCCTGCGGCGAGGCCCTGCTGCCGCACGCCAACCTGTTGCGCCACGAAGCCGAGCACGCCACCGAGGCCGTGCGCGCGCTGCGCGGGCTGGCCGCCGGCACCATCCGCGTCGGCGCCGTCGCCAGCGTGGCCAGCGTGGTGCTGCCGGAGGCGATCGAGGCGGTGCTGGCCCGCTGGCCCGGGCTGCGCGTGCGCATCGTCGAAGGGGTGGGAGATTTCCTCGCCGATGCGCTGCTGCGCCGCGAGATCGACTTGGCCATCGGCATCGCGCTGCCGGAGAACGAGGAAATCTGCGCCGTGGCGGACGTGGGCTGGAGCGACAGCAGCTTCGTGGTCGCCGCGGCCGGGCATGCGCTGATGGGCCGGACGGCGCTGCGGCTGGCGGATACCGCCGGCTGCCGCTGGGTCATGCCGCCGCGCGGCACGGCGCCATTCGACGAACTGCAGCGGCTGTTCGCGCGGGCCGGGCTGGCGCCGCCGGACATCGTCGCCGAAACCCGCTCGATCATTGCGCTCAAGGCGCTGGTGGCCCGCGCGGGTTTCCTCAGCTGGATGGCGGCGCCGATGTACGAGGCCGAGCAAAAGGCCGGCTTGATCCTGCCGCTGCCCATTGAAGGCGCCCGGATGCCGCGCCGGCTGTCGGTGTACCGGCGCCGCCAGGGCATCCTGCCGGCGCCGGCAGCGAAGCTGCTGGAGCAACTGCGCCAGCTGACATCGGGCAACGGCTGACCATCAACCATCAGGCGGGCCGCGCCAGGTCCGCCCCCTCCATCACCCACGCCCGGAACGTGCGCAGCGCCGGCAGGTGCTGCTTCTGCTCCGGATAGCACAGGTAATAGCCCTTCTTGGCCAGCACCTGCGCGGGATGCGCCACCACCAGCGCGCCGGTGGCCAGCTCTTGCTCGATCAGGCAGCGCGGGATCAGCGCGATGCCCAGCCCCGACAGCGCCGCCTGCGTCAGCAGCGAGAACTGGTCGAAGCGCGCGCCGCTCCAGGCGTCGCGCGTGGGCAGGCCCAGCGTCGCGAACCAGTCGGGCCAGGCCTCGGGCACCGTCGTGTGGTGCAGCAGCGGATAGCGCAGCAGCGCCGCCGGCGTCGGCGCCACGCCATCGGGCTCTGACGCCAGCAGGCCCGGCCGGCACACCGGCAAGACTTCGCGCCCGGTCATGTAGTCGGCCAGGCTGCCGGGCCAGACGCCGTCGCCGAAACGGATCGCGGCATCGAGGTCTGGCTCGGAGAAATCGTAGCCCTGGGCATGCGGCACGAACTCCAGCGTGACCTCCGGATGGCGCGCGAAGAACTGCGGCAGGCGCGGGATCAGCCACTTGGCGCCCAGCGTCGGCATGCTGGCGATATGCAGCACGCCGCCGCGCCCCTGCCCCGCCATCAGCTCAACGGTGGCGGCCTCGAGTTCGTTCAGGCTGGGGCCGATGCGCTCCAGGTAGCGCTCGCCCGCCGGGGTCAGCACCAGCCGCTGGCGCACCCGCTGGAACAGCTCCACCCCAAGGTAGGCCTCCAGGCTGCGCACCTGCTTGCTGACCGCGCCCTGCGTGACATGCAGCTCGCGGGCGGCTACGGTAAAACTGTTATGGCGCGCCGCCGCCTCGAAGGCGTGCAACTCGGTCAGCGACGGACATAGGCGTCGCATAAATCACCTCTACTTCACGACCAGATGGAATGAGCTAGGGATTTTATTTCGTTTGCGGCGCCCTTGCTCGGGCGCGCAGAATCGTGAAGTCCGCTTAATTCTTCCTCTTGCCCTGGATTCCCCCATGCAACGTCGCCACCTTCTCCGAATCCTGGCCGCCGCGACGGCCACCGTCGCCGCCGGCATTTCCTTCAGCGCCGCCGCGCAGCCCGGCTACCCTAGCAAGCCGATCACGCTGGTCGTGCCGTTCCCGGCCGGCGGCACCACCGACATCGTCGCGCGCATCGTCGCCGACAAGCTCGGCCAGCAGCTGGGCCAGCCCGTGGTGGTCGATAACCGCGGCGGCGCCGGCGGCAGCATCGGCACCACCTTCCTGTCCAAGGCCGCGCCGGACGGCTACACGCTCGGCATCGCCACGGCGTCGACCCATGGCATCAACCCGGCGGTCTACCCGCGCCTGTCCTACGATGCCACCAAGGACTTCACCACCATCACCAACCTGGCCTCGGTGCCGAACGTGATGAGCATCAACCCGGCGGTCAAGGCCACCGACATGAAGTCCTTCATCGCGCTGGCGCAGTCGCAGCCGAACAAGCTGGCCTATGGCTCGGCCGGCAACGGCAGCGTCTCGCACATGATGGGGGAACTGTTCAAGATGAGCAGCAAGACCGAACTGCTGCACGTGCCGTACAAGGGCGTGGGCCCGGCGCTGAACGACGCGCTGGCCGGCCAGGTGCAGGTGCTGTTCGACAACCTGCCGTCGTCGCTGCCGTTCATCGAAGCCGGCAAGCTGCGCGCGCTCGCAGTGGCGGCGCCCAAGCGCGTGGCCGCGCTGCCCAATGTGCCGACCTTCGCCGAACTCGGCCTGGGCGAAGTCAACGACGCCGCCTGGTTCGGCCTGATCGCGCCGGCCAACCTGCCGGCCGACTTGCAGAACAAGCTGCATGCCGCCGCGCTCAAGGTGCTGGCGCTGCCGGAGGTCAAGGCCAAGCTGGAGAAGCTGGGCGCAACCCCGGTGGGCGACACCCCGGCGCACTTTGCCGCCCAGATCAAGACCGAAGTGGCCAAGAACAAGCGCGTCGCCGCCGCCGCCAAGATCTCGCTCGACTGACCCCACAGCATCACCATGACCGACACCGACCGAACCACCGCGGATAGTCCGTTCTGCCTGTACCAGCCCGAGGGCGAGCCCGCGGCGCTGTTCCTGGACTCGCCGCACAGCGCGACCACGTACCCGACGGACTTCCGCCCCGATCCCGCGCTGCCGCTGCCGCTGCTGCGCCAGGCCGAGGACACCTTTGTCGACGAGCTTTACGCAGGCGCCCCGGCGCGCGGCATCCCGCTGCTGTGCGCGGGCTTTCCGCGCAGCTACCTCGACGCCAACCGCGCGCTCGAGGAAATCGACGAAGCCCTGCTCGACGCGCCCTGGCCCGGCGCGAAGCAGGAAACTTCCAAGACCCGGCTGGGCAAGGGCCTGGTCTGGCGCGTGCTGGACACCGGCGAAGCCATCTACGACCGCAAGCTGAGCGTGGCCGAGGTGCAGGCCCGCATCGAGCGCTGCTACCTGCCCTACTACGCGCAGCTGCAGAAGCTGGCCGAGCATGCCGTTGCCAGCCATGGCAGCGCGTGGCACATCAACTGCCATTCGATGCCCAGCCACGCCGCGCCCTTCGCGACCGAGTTCCCCGGCCTGGAGCATCCGGATTTCGTCGTCGGCGACCGCGACGGCACCACCTGCGACAAGCGCTTTACCGACCGGGTCGAGGGCCTGCTCAAGGAGATGGGCTACGAGGTCTGGCGCAACCACCCGTACAAGGGCGTCGAGATCGTGCGCGTGGTCGGCCAGCCGCAGGCCGGCCGCCACAGCCTGCAGCTGGAAGTCAACCGCAAGCTCTACATGGACGAAGCGGGCCTGACGCACAGCGCCGGCTTTGCCAAGCTGCGGCACGACCTGAACAGCCTGCTCGACGAACTGCTGCGCTTTACGCGCGCGATGCCATCGCGCGTGGCCTGAAATCCGCCGCGGCCCGGGGGGCGGCTTCGCCGCCGGGGCCGCGCTCGGAGAATTCCCGTCCGCGCCGGAATCACTTCGCGCGGGCGGTGGCGTGCTCGCCATGCTTTAGAAGAATGGGTAACAAGATTTAGGAACTTTGGCAGGTGGGTTTCCTCTATCATGGCAATCCTTTGCGAACCCATCCTGGCTGCCGGCCCATGGCGCCGGCAGGCAATCCCAGGCAAGCACACACCGCTCACACCGTGATCCGACGAATCTCCGCAATGCTCGGCAGCCGGCTCCGCATGGTGGCTGCCGCAGTGGCCGGTGCGATCGCGCTGGCAGGCTGCGCCAACCTGCCGGACGAGGCCGCCGGCAGCGCCGGCGCCACCAGCACGGCCCCGGCCCCCGCCGCGGCGCAAGCCCGCCCCGCCGCCGCCCCGGCCCCTGCACCCGCCCCGGCAGTCTCCGCATCGCCCCCCACCAAGACCATCAACCTGCCCGACCGCGGCCGCGTCAGCCTGGCCGAGTACCGCGCGCGCATGCGCGAACAGCTGATGAAGACCGAGAACGCCACCAGCGACGTGGCCGACTGCGCCGCCCACGCCAGCTGGGTGGTGCCGCGCTCGGCCACCTACGACGCGTTGAAGATCCCCACCGGCGCGCTCGCCGCGGGACAGGCCACCACCGAGCCCTGGAGCGGGCGTTTCTCGCCGGGCAAGCAGGCGGTGCCGGTCAGCTCGGTGGTCACCTTCGCCGCCACCGCGCACAAGCGCCGCGGCAGCGACGACTGGCAGCCGGTGAAGGTGCGCTGCGGCTATGACGACGGCATGATGCTGGCGTACGAACTGCTCGACAGCGGCGGCGCCACCATCAGCGAGCCCGCCGCCGCGCCGGCGGTGCCCACCGCCACGCGCACGTCGGCCAGCAAGAGCCGCAAGAGCGCGAAGGGCAAGAGCACGGCGGCGAAGTCGGGCAAGGCTTCGGCATCGAAGTCGGTGAAGTCGGGTTCGGCCAGGTCGACGTCGGCGAAATCGACGTCGGGTTCGGCCAAGGCTAGCAGCAAGAAGAAGCAGTAAGCCCGAGGCATTCGCGCCCAGCGCTTGGGTTCTCCCCTCTCCCGCAAGCGGGAGAGGGGAGCAAACCCTCGCCGGCCTCAGCCCAGGTAATCCAGTATCGCCTGCAGCATCGCCGTCCCCAGCAGCGCACTGCGCGCACCATTCCATCCCACCTCAGGATCCGGCAGGTCGGCGTTGTCCTTGAACGGCATCTCCAGCGTCAGCGCCAGGCAGCCGAAGGTATGGCCGATGTACTTCGACGCCAGCTTGAGCGCATCGGCGTTGTACTTGCTGGCGGCATAGCCATGCACGTCCTGGAAGTCCGGCGAGGCCCGCTTGAAGGCCTCGATAAAGCGCTGCTGCTCGCGCCGGCGCGCTTCGGTGAAGCCCGGCAGCATCTCGCTGCCGGCGACGAAGTTGTACGGCAGGCCCTCGTCGCCATGGATATCGAAGAACATGTCGCAGCCGCTGGCCTCGATCGCGCGGCGCACGTGGTAGACCTCGGGGCTGGTGTCGGGGCTCGGCGCCATCCACTCGCGGTTCAGGTTGGCGCCGGCGGCATTGGTGCGCAGGTTGCCGCGCGCCGAGCCGTCGGGGTTCATGTTCGGCACGATATGGAACACCGCGCGCTCGAGCAGCTTGCGCGCGACCGGGTCGCCTGCCCACATGCCGGTGCCGGTCAGCCGCTGCAGCACGCCCTCGACAAACCATTCGGCCATGCTCTCGCCCGGATGCTGGCGCGCGATCATCCAGATGGTCGACTTGCCCGGGCCGGGCTCGCCGACGGTGACGCGCGTCATGTCGCGCCCGTCGACGGTGCTGCCCAGGTGCGACAGCCGCGCCAGCGGCGAGCGCTGGCAGCTCGCCAGCAGCGACAGGTGGCGCTCATCCGGGTACGGCTCGAAATACGCGAACCAGATGCTGTCGTGCTCGGGCGTGACCTCGACGGTCATCACCTGGCCGTCGAAGCGCGTCGGCACGCGGAACCAGTTGGCGCGGTCGTAGGACGCCACCGCGCGGTAGTCGCGCCAGCCATCCGGATAGGTGCAATCGCCCGCGTTCAGGAAGTGCAGGCGGCACGCCTGCCCGGCCGCGCCCTGCAAGCGGAAATGGAACCACTGGCGGAAGTCGGCGTGCGAATCGGCGCGGATGCGCAGGCGGATATCGTCGGCGCGGTCGAGCGCCTCGACCTCGATGGCGCCGGAATCGAAATGCGAAGAGATATGCAGCATGGGTGGCGGGCTCGTGCGATGGTTGCGGGGCGCGTTCTCAGTCTTCCAGGCGGCGGCGGAACACCCAGCGGGTCGCGTCCGACGCCGCCTTGTCGAAGGCATAGCCGTCCTCGGCGAAGCGCTTGAGCTTGTCCGGCTCGGTCACGCGGTGCGTCACCGCGTAGCGCGCCATGGTGCCGCGGGCCCGCTTGGCGTGGAACGAAATGATCTTGTAGCGGCCGCCCTTCCAGTCCTCGAATACCGGCGTGACGATGCGCGCCTGCAGCACCTTGGGCCGCACCACCTTGAAATACTCTTCCGAAGCAAGGTTGACCAGCACCGGCGCGCCTTCCTGCTTCAGCTCGGACATGTCGGCGTTGAGCATCTGCGTGACATCGTCGCCCCAGAACGCGTACAGGTCCTTGCCGGCGGCGTTGTCCAGCCGCGTGCCCATTTCCAGCCGGTAGGGCTGCATCCGGTCCAGCGGGCGCAGCACGCCGTACAGGCCGGACAGGATGCGCAGATGCTTCTGCGCGAAGCCGAGGTCTTCGGCCGACAGCGATTTGGCGTCGAGGCCGTCGTAGACATCGCCGTTGAAGGCCAGCACCGCCTGCTTGCTGTTGGCCGCGGTAAACGTTGGCGACCAGTCGGCGTAGCGCGTCACGTTGAGCACCGCGAGCTTGTCCGAGATGTCCATCAGCGCGCCCACGTCCTGCGGCGCCAGCCGGCGCAGGCGCTCGATCAGCGCGGCGGAACGGTCGATGAAGCGCGGCAGCGTGTGGGTCTTGATGCGGGCGGGAGTCTCGTAGTCCAGCGACTTGGCGGGAGACAAAACGATGAGCATGGCAAAATCGCGGCAGTAGCCAAGGACAAACAAGCCCAGATTGTAGCGAATGCGCCTCGACACCACCGCAACCAACCCGCCCGCCGGCACGGCCGACTGCCCCGCCGGCATCACATCCGCGCCGCGCGTGGTGCTGGACTCCAATATCTGGGTCGACCTGCTGGTGTTCCGCGACCCGCACGTCGAGCCGATCCGCGCCGCGCTGGAAGCCGGCACCATCGCCCCGGTGATCCGCGCCGACTGCCGCGAGGAACTGCGCCGGGTGCTGGCCTATCCGCAATTCGCGCGCTTCGACGTCGATATCGGCGCGGCGCTGGCCACCGTCGACCGGCTCGCCAGCCTGGAAGCGGCGCCGCCGCAGGCCGACTGCGACGCGATCCGCCTGCCGCGCTGCAAGGACACCGACGACCAGAAGTTCGTCGAGCTGGCCCACTTTGCCGGCGCCGCCTGCCTGGTCTCGAAGGACAAGGCCGTGCTCAAGCTGCGCACGCGGCTGCGCCGCAGCAGCGGCGTGGAAGTGATGACGCCGCCGGCATTCGGCGCCTGGCTGGCCGCGCTGGACGCGCCCGCCGATCCGCTTTAGGGCCGATCCGCCTTAGAATGGCGGCTCGCGGCGCTGCCCTGCGCGGCCGCACGCTGACCGCCAACCGTTCCCATCGCATCGACACCCTGCCCCATGTCCGCAGACACCACGCTCGCTCCCCTGACGCCGCCGCCCTCGCGCCTGCCCGGCGTCGGCACCACCATCTTCACCGTGATGTCGGCGCTCGCCGCCGAGAAGAACGCGGTCAACCTGGGCCAGGGCTTCCCGGACTTCGACTGCGACGCCAGGATCGTCGATGCGGTGGCCGGCGCCATGCGCGCCGGCCATAACCAGTACCCGCCGATGGCGGGCGTGCCGCGCCTGCGCCAGGCCATCGCCGCCAAGATCGCCAGCCTGTATGACCACCAGTACAGCTGGGACACCGAGATCACGGTCACCGCGGGCGCAACGCAGGGCATCCTGACCGCGATCCTGTGCGCGGTGCATCCGGGCGACGAGGTGATCGTGCTGGAGCCGTGCTACGACAGCTACCTGCCCGCGATCGAGCTGGCCGGCGCCACCGCGGTGCCGGTCGCGCTGGAAGCGCCCGCCTTCCGCGTGCCCTTCGACAAGCTCGCCGCCGCGATCACGCCGCGCACGCGCATGATCCTGATCAACACGCCGCACAACCCCACCGGCACGATCTGGCGCGCGGCCGACATGGAACGGCTGGCGCAGATCGTCGCCGGCACCGACATCCTGCTGCTGTCGGACGAGGTCTACGAGCATATGGTCTACGACGGCCAGCCGCATGCCTCGGTGTCGCGCCACCCGGAGCTGGCGCGGCGCAGCTTCGTCATCTCCAGCTTCGGCAAGACCTACCACGTGACCGGCTGGAAGGTCGGCTACGTGGCCGCGCCCGCCGCGCTGATGGCGGAATTCCGCAAGGTGCACCAGTTCAACGTATTCACGGTGAACACGCCGGTGCAGCACGGCCTGGCCGACTACATGGCCGATGCCGCGCCCTACCTGCAGCTGCCGGCGTTCTACCAGGCCAAACGCGATTTCTTCCGCGCGGGGCTGGCCGGTTCGCGCTTCAAGCTGCTGCCGTCGGACGGCACGTATTTCCAGTGCGTCGATTATTCCGCCATCTCTGACCTGAGCGAGGCCGACTTCGCCATGTGGCTGACGCGCGAGATCGGCGTGGCCGCGATCCCGGTCTCGGCCTTCTACTCGCAGCCGCGTGAAGCGGGCGTGGTGCGCTTCTGCTTTGCGAAGAAGGAAGAGACGCTGGCGCTGGCGCTGGAGCGGTTGGGGAAGCTGTGAAGTGAAACGTAAACGCCCGCGATGAACTCGCGGGCGTTTTTTTATCTGGGGACTATCCCAAGCTGCCGGTGTGCTCCCCTCTCCCGCAAGCGGGAGAGGGAGCACACATGCGGCAAATCGAACCGCTTACTTCCTCCGGCTCATCATCAGCTCCGTATTCGCCTTGCGGTCGGCATTGACCTTCTGCACCGACTCGCGCTGCGACAGCGTCTTCAGGTAGTCCTTGACCGGCAGGTCCGCCAGCATGTCGGTGCCGTAGATGATCTTGGTGCACGACGACACCAGCGGCAGGTGCACCGCGGCTGCGCAATCGGCCAGCGTGAAGCGGTCGCCGGCGATGAACGGGGAGAACTTCGCCAGCTTGGCGAAGGCGGGGATATAGCGGCTCAGCAGCTTGTGCTGGCGCTCCTTGACGCCGTCGCTGACCTTGCCGCCGAAGAAGGCCTCGGGGTACAGCTCGCGCGCGGTCAGCTCCAGATAGAGTTCCAGGAACACAACGAGCTCGCGCACCTTGGCGGCCTGGTACGGATCCGCCGGCAGCAGCGGCGTCTGCGGATAGGCCGCTTCCACGTATTCGGCGATGGCCTCGGACTCGCATAGCGGGCCGGATTCGGTGATGATGTAGGGCACCTTGCCCGCTGGCGTCGCCGCCGGGTCGGTCTCGCCGATCCAGGCCAGCACTTCTTCGAACGGCACGTTCTTTTCCAGCAGCGCCAGCTTCACTTTGTTGTAGTAGTTGCTGGCGGCAAATCCGCAGAGCTTCAGCATGTCGTCTGTCTCCGTTATGGGAAGGGTCCCCGCATCGTGTGGCGTGGATCGGGGCATTGTGGACCATCCGGGGTCTGCAGTGAACCGGCTGGCCGATCAGCGCACGCCGCCTGCCCCGCCGGTCTGTCGCGGAAGGTGCAAAAAACGTACGATCGTGCTAATTTAACCACAACTTTTGGGACCAATGATGAGCACTTTCACCATCGATACGCTGGGTATCGTCGGCACCGGCGCCATGGGCCGGGGCATCGCGCAGATCGCCGCGCAGGCAGGCCTGACCGTCAACCTGTACGACGCCAACCCGCAGGCGGTGGAAGCCGCGCGCAAGTACCTGCAGGACACGCTCGCCAGGCTGGCCGACAAGGGCAAGATCAGCAGCGCCGACGCCGAGGCCACGCTGGCCCGCGTCAAGCCCTGCGGCGCGCTCGACGACCTGGCCGGCTGCGACATGGTGCTCGAAGCCATCGTCGAGAAGCTGGAGGTCAAGCGCGACCTGGTCGCCAGGCTCGAAGCCGTGTTGCGCGAGGACGCCATCATCGCCTCGAACACGTCGTCGCTGTCGATCACGGCGATCGCCGTCGGCGCGAAGCACCCGGGCCGCATCGCCGGCTACCACTTCTTCAACCCGGTGCCGCTGATGAAGGTGGTCGAGGTGATCGACGGCCTGTCGGGCAACCCTGCGGTAGGCGATGCGCTAATGGCGCTGTCGCGCCGCATGGGCCATACGCCGGTGCGCTGCAAGGACATGCCGGGCTTTATCGTCAACCACGCCGGCCGCGGCATGAATATCGAAGGGCTGAAGGTGGCGCAGGAAGGCGTGGCCGCGTTTGCCGATATCGACAACATCATGCGCGAGCAGGCCGGCTTCCGCATGGGCCCGTTCGAGCTGATGGACCTGACCGGGCTGGACGTGTCGCATCCGGTGATGGAATCGATCTACAACCAGTTCTACCAGGAGCCGCGCTACCGGCCGTCGCCGATCACCGCGATCCGCGCGGTCGGCGGGCTGATCGGGCGCAAGGCCGGTGCTGGTTTCTATTCGTACGCCGATGGCCAGAAGCAGGTGCCGGCCGCCGCCGCGGCGCCGGCCGCGCGCCCGTCGAGCGTCTGGGTCAGCCACGCCAGCGAGCGCGGCCATGCCATGGTCACCAAGCTGCTGGGCGCGCTGGGCGTGACCCCGGAAGGCGGCAACCAGCCGTCGGCCGACGCGCTGATCATCGTCACGCCGCTGGGCCTGGACGCCACCACCAGCGCGCTGCAACAGGGCCTGGACCCGGCCCGCACCGTCGCCATCGACACGCTGCTGCCGTTCGAGGCCACCAAGCGCCGCACGCTGATGACCACGCCGGCCACCAGCGCCGCCGCGCGCGATGCCGCGCACGGCCTCTTTGCCAGCGACGGCGTGCCGGTCACGGTGATCCGCGACTCGGCCGGCTTCGTCGCGCAGCGCGTGCTCTGCTGCATCATCAATATCGCCAGCGACATCGCGCAGCAGCGCATCGCCACGCCGTCGGACATCGACTTGGCCGTGAACCTCGGCCTGGGCTACCCGAAGGGCCCGCTGGCGCTCGGCGATGCGGTCGGCCCGCAGCTGGTGCTGGAGACGCTGCGCAACATGGAAGCGCTGACCGGCGACATGCGCTACCGCCCCAGCCCGTGGCTGTGGCGCCGTGCCGGCCTGGGCCTGTCGCTGCTGGCCGAAGAGCAGTAATCCCGCAACAGCACCGCACCCAACCAGAGCGCCCCCATGCCCGCACAGCTGCTATCCGAACGCGTCGATTCGACGCTGGTGCTGACCATCTCCAACCCCGAGGCACGCAATGCGCTGCACCCGGACATCTATGCGGCATCGAAAGCGGCGCTGGACCAGGCCGCTGCCGATGACTCGCTGCGCGCGGTCGTCATCACCGGCGCCGACGGCATCTTCTGCGCCGGCGGCAACCTGAACCGGCTGCTCGGCAACCGCAGCCAGCCGCCGCAAGTGCAGGCCGACAGCATCGCGCTGCTGAACGGCTGGATCGAGTCGCTGCACGCCTTCCCCAAGCCGATCATCGCGGCGGTGGAAGGCGCGGCCGCGGGCGCGGGCTTCTCGGTGGTGCTGGCTTGCGATTTCGTGGTGGCGGCGCGCGATGCCAAGTTCGTGATGGCCTACGTCTCGGTCGGCCTGACGCCAGACGGCGGCGGCTCGTACGAGATTGCGCGCGCACTGCCGCGGCCGCTGGCCAGCGAACTGATGATGGAAGGCAAGCCGGCCGACGCCGGCCGGCTGGCGCAGTTCGGGCTGGTCAACCGCGTCACCGAGCCGGGCCAGGCGCTGGATGAAGCGCTGCGCCTGGCGGCCGGCCTGGCGCGGCAGTCGCCGCACGCGGTGGGCCGCATCAAGGCGCTGATCAACCATGCCGCCACCGCGTCGCGCGCCGAGCATCTGCTGGCCGAGCGCGACAGCTTCGTGGCGGCATTGCACCACCCCGACGGCGGCGAAGGCATCAGCGCCTTCCTGGAGAAGCGCAAGCCGCAATACCGCTGATCCGCTCGCGGATCATGGCAACGGATCCGCGCGCGGATCACCCCCACGGCCAGCCCGCGACAGACGGGCATGCCGCCACAAAGCAAGGAGACCACGCATGGAACTGCCGCCGTCCTCGCGTCGCCGCATCTACCTGATGCGGCATGGTGCCGTGTCCTACTTCGACGACGACGGGCGCCGCACCGCCCTGCCCGAGCTGGTGCCGCTGAACGAGACCGGCCGCATGCAGGCCAGCGCCGCCGGCCGTGCCTTTGCCGCGGAGCAGATCCGCTTCGACCGCGTCATCGTCAGCGGCCTGCCGCGCACGGTCGAGACCGCGGAACGCGTGCTGGCCGAACTGCCCGGGATGGACGGCATGGTCCCCGAAGTCTGGCCGGCACTGCAGGAAATCCGCGGCGGCGACCTCGCCGCGATTGCCAGCGAAGACCTGCGCGACGCCTTCGTCGGCGCCTTCGAAGGCGAGGTGCCCGAAGACAAGCGCTTTCTCAACGGCGAGACCATCGGCGCCTTCCTCGACCGCGTGCTGCCCGCGCTGGCGCGACTGCGCGACGACCCCGACTGGGATACCGTGCTGATGGTGCTGCACGGCGGCACCAACCGTGCCATCCTGTCGCAGGCCATCACCTGCGGGCGGCGCGTGTTCTTCGGCTCGCTGCTGCAGACCGCCGGCTGCATCAACGTGCTCGACATGGGCGACGGCCCGCTCGACTGGGTCGTGCGCATGACCAACTTCTCGCCGCCCACGCCCGTGCACAGCGGCACGCGCCACACCACCATGGAAGTGCTGCTGCACCAGTATTTGCGGGGACGCCAGCAACCCGGCTGACGTTGCCGGCGCTGGATTCCCCTCATCGAACCCCGAACAGAAAACCAACGGAGACAGCATGACGAGCAACGTATCGCACTTCGAGGGCACGCGCCCGGTGGCCGACCAGCAGCGTTTCGACACCGACGCGCTGGAAGCCTGGATGCGCCAGCACGTGGACGGCTTCGCCGGCCCGCTGACCGTGGAGCAGTTCAAGGGCGGCCAGTCGAACCCCACCTTCAAGCTGATCACGCCGGGACAGACCTATGTCATGCGCGCCAAGCCCGGCCCCAAGAGCAAGCTGCTGCCGTCGGCGCATGCGATCGAGCGCGAATACCGCGTGATGGCCGCGCTGGCCGGCACCGACGTGCCGGTGGCGCGCATGTACGCGCTGTGCGAGGACGAAGCCGTGATCGGGCGCGCCTTCTACATCATGGAATTCGTCGCCGGGCGCGTGCTGTGGGACCAGTCGCTGCCAGGCATGGCCACCGCCGAGCGCAGCGCCATCTACGACGAGATGAACCGCGTCATCGCCGCGCTGCACTCGGTCGACTACAACGCCATCGGCCTGGGCGACTACGGCAAGCCCGGCAACTACTTCCAGCGCCAGATCGAGCGCTGGACCAAGCAGTACAAGCTGTCTGAGACCGAATCGATTCCGGCCATGGACTCGCTGATGGACTGGCTACCGCAGCATATCCCGCAGCAAGACGCCGACCTGACCTCGATCGTGCATGGCGACTACCGGCTCGACAACCTGATGTTCCACCCGACCGAGCCGCGCGTGCTGGCGGTGCTGGACTGGGAGCTGTCCACGCTGGGCCACCCGATGGCCGACTTCAGCTACCACTGCATGAGCTGGCATATCGCCCCCGGCCAGTTCCGCGGCATCGCCGGCCTCGACTTCGCCGCGCTCGGCATCCCCGACGAAGCCAGCTACCGCCGCCAGTACGAGCAGCGCACCGGCCGCCCCATCACCGGCGACTGGAACTTCTACCTGGCCTTCAGCATGTTCCGCATCGCCGGCATCCTGCAGGGGATCATGAAGCGCGTGGTCGACGGCACCGCGTCGTCGGCGCAGGCCACCGACGCCGGCAAGCGCGCGCGGCCGATGGCTGAGATGGGGTGGGAGTATGCGAAGAAGGCGAAGGGCTGAGGCCTGCCGCCTGGGTACTCCCTCTCCCGCTTGCGGGAGAGGGTCGGGGTGAGGGCCGGAGCTTCCACAAAGTACTGCCGGTGGTATGCCG
>NZ_LT976853.1:1292784-1382512 GCF_900249755.1 Cupriavidus taiwanensis | reverse complement strand
TCCCGCACGCGGGAGAGGGGAGCAAACCGGCGGTGCCGGGACGGATAGCCAACCTCCGTCTCAATCCCCCAACGCCACCCCCTCCCGCCGCGGATCCGCCCCGCCGGCCCACACCGTCTTCCCGTCCGGCCCCTGGCGGCGCACGATCGCCTGCGTGCCGCTGGTCATCTCGATCGCCGTCACCTGGTGGCCGCGCGCCTGCAGTGCCTGCACCAGCCCAGGCGATACCAGGCCCTGCTCGACTTCGGTGGGGCCGTTGCGGCTGCCGAAGTTGCCCATGCCGATCGCCGCCTGCGGGTCCAGGTTCCAGTCGAGCATGCCGACCAGCGCCTTGGATACGTACTCGATGATCTGCGAGCCGCCCGGCGAGCCGAGCGTTGCCACCAGCTGGCCGCTCTGGCGGTCGAACACCAGCGTCGGCGCCATCGATGAACGCGGGCGCTTGCCCGGCTGCACGCGGTTGGCCACCGGCTTGCCGTTTTCGCTGGGCACGAAGGAGAAGTCGGTGAGCTGGTTGTTCAGCATGAAGCCGCGCACCATCAGATGCGAGCCGAAGTACGACTCGATCGTGGTGGTCATCGAGATCGCGCCGCCGCGATCGTCGACGGCCACGATCTGCGAGGTGGAAAGGCGCGGCGGCGAGCGGTCCGGCGCGTAGGCCATTGTTGCGCCCGGCGGCGTGCCCGGCTGGGCCTTGCCCATGCTCTGGTCGCCGATCAGTTCGGCGCGCACGGCGAGGTAGGACGGGTTGACCATGCCGCTGACATCGACCGGCACGAAGTCCGTATCGGCGACGTACAGGCCGCGGTCGGCATAGGCCAGGCGATCGGCCTCGGCAATCGCATGGACGGCGTCAGGATGGGCTTCGAGCTGCGCCGGCGTGTTCACGCGCTGCGGCTTGAGCGCCGCCAGCGCGTATTTCGGGTTCTTGGTTTCCAGCGCCTGCAGCGTGCCGAGGATCTGCGCGATGGCGATGCCGCCCGACGACGGCGGCGGCATGCCGCAGATCTTCCAGCGCTTGTAGTCGGTGCACACCGGCACGCGCTGCTTGGCGCGGTAGCTGCCCAGGTCGGCCAGCGACAGCGAGCCGGCATTGCTGCCGCTGTTCACCCTGGCGACGATATCGCGCGCGATCGGGCCGCCGTAGAGCACGCCCGCGCCGCGCCGGGCAATGTCGCGCAGCGTCTGCGCCAGCTTCGGGTTCTTCAGCACCGTGCCGGCCGGCTTGGGCTTGCCCTGGGCATCGAGGAAGTACGCGGCCATCTCGGGCGAACTGGCCAGGAACTTGTCGGCCGCGACCTGCGTGTAGAGCCGCTGCGAGATCGGGAAGCCCTTCTCCGCCAGCTCGATGGCGGGCTGGAACAGCCTGGCCCAGGGCAGGCGCCCGTGCTTGCGGTGGACCATCTCCAACGCGCGCATCACCCCCGGCGTGCCGACCGAGCGCCCGCCGATCTGGGCCTCGCTGAATGCCATCGGCTTGCCGTCCGGGCGCATGAACAGGTTCTCGGTGGCGCCGGCGGGAGCGGTCTCGCGGCCGTCGAAGGCCTGCACGTTCTTGCCGTCCCAGTACATGATGAAGGCGCCGCCGCCGATGCCGGTGGCCTGCGGCTCGACCAGCGTCAGCACCGCCTGCATGGCGATGGCGGCGTCGATGGCCGACCCGCCCTGGCGCAGCATCGCGCGCCCGGCCTCAGTGGCGAGCGGATTGGCCGCGGCCGCCATATGGCGCTGCGCGAAGACGGTGGCCATGCCGGGGCGGTAGCCCGAAGCCACTTCCGGCGCAGGCGGCAGCGCCGCGGGCGGGGTTGCGGCAGCGGGCGCAGCCGTGGCGTCCGCGGTGGCCGGGCCTGCGCCCGGGGCGGCGCAGGCACCGAGCAGCGCCGACAGGGCCAGCGCCAGCGCGCCGCGCCACGCCATCGAAGTAAGGTCAGGGTGAGCCATGCGATATCTCCGGGAGCAGGATCAGACGATTGTAGTGTCGATCCGGGCATCCCGGGAGGCGGAAGTCTGGCGCCCGCCACATCCCGCCCTGGCGGCGGCCCTGCCCTCGGAAAGGGTCAGCGCGTGGTGAACGACCAGCTCAGGTCGACCGGCTGCGCGCCGAGCCGGCCTGTCACCCGCACGGTATAGCGCTGCTGGCTCGCCAGCGGCGCCACCGGCGTGCACACCGCCAGGCCGCGCGCTGCGCTGCTCAGGCCCGACGAACGGCTGTCGACCTTGATGCAGTTGACGTTGCCGCCCTGCGCATCGGTAATGACGAAGTTGTCGGCATCGAACTGCAGCGAGGTATTGACCGCCTGCAGCGACACCGGGTAGCCCATGGTGCGGCTTTCATAGCCCGGCGCCGGGTTGGGGCTTTCGGTGTTGACCCAGTTGACCGGCACGTCGTTCTGGCCATCGAACGGATAGGCCACCATCTGGCTGTCGCTGCCGCCCTTGACGCGGTCGGCGAGGTCGACGGTCTGGTAGTAGCTGGCCGAGGTGCCGCTGCCGTCGGCGCCGACGCGCTCGGCAAAGCCGCTGCCGGCCGAGCCATAGCTGCCCAGCAGCGCGGCGCGGTGGAACGGCGCGTCCACCAGGTCCGACACCAGCGCGTCCTTGGGCGACATCGACAGCTGCGCATTGGCCACCGAGGTCCAGCGGTTGGCGCCGGCCACCACTTCCGCGGTGGCGTCGGTCGGATATGCGGCCTGGATGCGCTCGTGGGCGGTGGCGCCGGTGTAGCCCGGATTGCCGCTGCTTTCGTCGTGCGTCAGCGTGGCGTTGGCCAGCATATAGTCCGTGTGGGCCTGCGCGGCGGCATTGAGCGGGTCGCGCGCGGCCAGCGGCGGCAGGCCCACCTGCTCGCGGCGATAGTTGGCGTAGCACAGGCCCGCGGTGCGCGGCTCTTCCAGCACGCGGTAGTTGCTGACCGCGCTGCCGCGCGCCGGCAGCAGCGAGATGCCGCTGCCCGGCGCGGCGGCCGGCGCCGCACCGCTGACGGTATAGCAGGCCCTGGCCGTGGTAGTGGTGTTGGTGGTGGAGCCGGTGGGCGATGTCGGGGACGTGGCTGCGCCCTGGCCGCCAGCCGGCGCGCCCGCCTGTGCGCCCGCTTGCGCGCCGGACGGGGCGGACCCGCCTGCGGCGCTTGCCGGCGTGCCACCGTCACCGCCATCGCCACCGCCGCAGGCGGCCAGCGCCAGCGCGGCGGCGGTACAGAGCGTGGTCAGGGCCAGCGTGGTGCGCGGCGCGCGGCGCAGAGGGTTCGATTGGCAATCGGCAGGCAAGCGTTTCCCGGTCATCGGTCTGAGTCGTCGTGGTGGAGTTCGGCGAATGGGTCTGCCCGCGGGATCCGCGATCGCGGACAGCCGGCGCGACATCCATCGCGGGCCACCGTGCAGCACGGGCTCGCTGTGATGGCGCCGGGGCAGAAAGACGGGACGATGGTATGGGCCGCGACCGCGAGGGTCTAGCCCGAGAACAATTGCTTACGTGTGACCCGCGCGCGCCGCACCCGGGCGGATTGTCGCCGTGCCAGTGCGCGCCGTCAGCCCGCCGCGGCCACGTCGGCCATGCCGCTGCCGAGCGAGGCCATCACCGCCATCAGCTGCTCGCGCAGCCAGCGGTTGGCGCCGTCGTTCTCGCCGCCCGCGTGCCAGTACAGGTGCAGCTCCAGCGACGGCACCTTGAACGGCAGCGACAGTAGCCGGTTGGCATAGGGCTCGTTGGCGATGCGCGCATAGCGCAGCGGCAGCGTGGCCAGCAGGTCGGTGCAGCTGACCACGCGGCACGCCGCGGCGTAATGCTGGCAGCGCAGCCGCACGCGCCGGGTCAGCCCCATGCGATGCAGTGCCTGGTCTTCCAGCCCGGCCCCGCGCCGCCGCGACGACACGTGCACGTGCTCGGCCGCCAGGTAGCGCTCCAGCGTCAGCTCCTTCTTCACCAGCGGATGGTCGCGCCGCGCCAGCACCACCATCGGGTCGGCCATGAATGGCGCATGGTGGATCGCCGGCGACACCGGCAGCAGGATATCGAGCGCGGCGTCGATGGTGCCGGCCAGCAGTTCCGATTCCATCTCGCGCCGGTCGAAGCGGATCGCCGCGATTTCCACCTGCGGCGCCATCGCCGTGACGCGGCTCATCAGCGGCGGCAGCAGCGTCGACTCGAGCGCGTCGCGCATGCCGATGGTGAAGCGGCGCACGGTGTTGGTGGGGTCGAAGTGCGGCGTGTCCTGCAGCGTGCGCGCGAACGATTGCAGCGCGCTGCGTACCTCGGCCGCCAGCGAACGGGCCAGCGGCGTGGGCGCCATGCCCTGGCCGCGCCGCTCGAACAGCGGATCGTCGAACAGCGTGCGCAGCCGCCCCAGCGCGTGGCTGACCGCCGGCTGCGTCAGGTTGAGCTGGCGCGCGGCCGCGGTGATGCTGCCTTCGCTGTAGATGGCGTCGAACACGACGAAGAGGTTGAGGTCGATGCGGGAGAGCTGCATGCTGGTGATTCTGGCACGGAATGCAGGGAATTGATACTGGCAAATCCAGTAAATTCATTTTTCTAATTACCGGCTTTCAGATAGAGTGCATTCCATCGGCAGAGTTATTGCCCTTAGACGAAGCCAAACCGGCGCCGGTGACACCCGGCGCCCACCGATCCCGTAGCGAGGAGACCACATGGATTTCGAGTACAGCCCGAAGGTCAAGGAGATGCAGGCCAAGCTGCTGGCCTTCTTCGACCAGCACATCTATCCGAACGAAAAGCGCTTCGCCGAGGAGATCGACGCCAACCGCCGCGCCGGCAACGCCTGGATCCCGACCAAGGTGATCGAGGAGCTGAAGCCGCTGGCGCGCGCCGCCGGCTTGTGGAACCTGTTCCTGCCGCGCTCGCCGCGCGCCCCGCAGGGCCTGTCGAACCTGGAATACGCCACGCTGTGCGAGATCATGGGCCGGGTGCCCTGGTCGCCCGAGGTGTTCAACTGCGCCGCCCCGGACACCGGCAACATGGAAACGCTGGAGCGCTACGCGTCGGAAGAACTGAAGGACAAGTGGCTGGAGCCGCTGCTGGCCGGCGAGATCCGCTCGGCCTTCCTGATGACCGAGCCGGCCGTGGCTTCGTCGGATGCGACCAATATCGAATGCCGCATCGAGCGCGATGGCGACCACTACGTGATCAACGGCACCAAGTGGTGGTCGTCGGGCGCCGGCGACCCGCGCTGCAAGGTCTACATCGTGATGGGCAAGACCGATCCCGACGCCGGCCGCCATGAGCAGCAGTCGATGGTGGTGGTGCCGGCCGATACCCCGGGCATCACCATCAAGCGCTTCCTGCCGGTGTTCGGCTATGACGACGCGCCGCACGGCCATATGGAGATCGAGCTGAAGAACGTGCGCGTGCCGGTCTCGAACATCCTGCTGGGCGAAGGCCGCGGCTTCGAGATCGCGCAGGGCCGCCTCGGCCCGGGCCGCATCCACCACTGCATGCGCAGCATCGGCGTGGCCGAGCGCGCGCTGGAACTGCTGTGCAAGCGCGCGCTGTCGCGCGTCGCGTTCGGCAAGCCGGTGTCGAGCCAGGGCGTGACGCAGGAGCGCATCGCCGAAGCCCGCTGCGAGATCGAGATGGCGCGCCTGCTGACGCTCAAGGCCGCCTACATGATGGACACGGTCGGCAACAAGGTGGCCAAGGCCGAGATCGCCATGATCAAGGTGGTGGCGCCCAACGTGGCGCTGAAGGTGATCGACTGGGCCATCCAGGTCCATGGCGCCGCCGGCGTTTCCAGCGACTTCCCGCTGGCCAACTGGTGGGCGCACCAGCGCACGCTGCGCCTGGCCGATGGCCCGGACGAGGTGCACCGCAACGCCATCGCCAAGCTGGAGCTGGCCAAGCACATGAACGTCAACCCGGACAGCATCAAGATGCCGGTGGCACGCGGCTTCTGAGCGCGCCGCAACGCGCCGTCGGGGCCTGCCCCTGCCGGCAATATGGAAAACGCGCAGCCTGGCTGCGCGTTTTTTTCTTCTGTGCTTAAATCGCGCGGTTCGCCACGTCAGTGGTTGATGTGGCCGTTCCCATGAATGCAGCCAGGAGATCCCTGCAATGATCGACGTCTACAGCTGGGCCACGCCCAATGGCCACAAAGTCCACATCATGCTGGAGGAATGCGGACTGGAGTACAAGGTCCACCCGATCAACATCGGCGCCGGCGACCAGTTCGGCGAAGACTTCCTGAAGATCAGCCCCAACAACAAGATTCCCGCCATCGTCGACCCGGAGGGCCCCGATGGAAAGCCGATCTCGCTGTTCGAATCGGGCGCCATCCTGCTCTACCTGGCCGGCAAGACCGGCAAGTTCCTGCCCGGGGACGTGCGCGGCAAGTACGAGGCGCTGCAGTGGCTGATGTTCCAGATGGGCGGCGTGGGCCCGATGCTGGGCCAGGCGCACCACTTCCGCATCTATGCGCCCGAGAAGATCGAATACGCGGTCAACCGCTACACCAATGAAGCCAGGCGCCTGTACGGCGTGATCGACACGCAGTTGTCGAAGCACGAATGGCTGGCGGGCGACCAGTACACCATCGCCGACATCGCCACCTTCCCGTGGCTGCGCAGCTGGCAGAACCAGGGCGTCGAGCTGGACGACTATCCTCACCTGAAGCGCTGGTTCAACGAGATCGCCGAGCGTCCCGCGGTCAAGCGCGGCGTCGAGGTGCTGGCCAGCGCGCGCAAGGCGCTGCAGGACGACAAGGCGCGCGAAGTGCTGTTCGGCGCCACGCAGTACAAGCGTCACTGAAGCATCACTGAACCCCGCGCGCCGGCCGGCGGCTGCGCCGTTTGCGCATGGCGCCGGTGTGCGGGCACGCGGGCGGTCAGGCCAGCGCCAGCACATCGCGCGCCACCGCCTGCCCGTCCGCGCGGCGGCCGCCGCGGGCAACCGCGCCGTCATGCGGGGCATCGCCCGGCCCGAAGCAGCACAGCAGGCCGGTGCCCGGCACCAGCACGTCGAGCCGGCATGACTCATGCGCGTCCGGCGCGTAGAGCGCGCCGGGCTGCAGGAAGGCCATGTCGCCCCCGGCCCGCACCAGCGCGCCATGCCAGTGCAGGGCAACGGCGCCCCGGTAACACAGCGCCCAGCGCAAGCCGCGCGCCTGCAGCCGCCGGCCCCAGTCATCCGTCGACTCATCCAGCTGGACGAACTCCGGGCGCATACCCGGCTGCGCCAGCCGCTCATCCACCTCCAGCACGTCAGTCAACGCATGCGCTTGCGCCCCGCCATCGGCGCCGGCCGGGGCGATCGCGCCCAGCGCGCAGTGCCACGCGCCCGCGGGCATGACCACGGGACGTGCGGCATCGGCCGGGCCTTGCGGCACCGCGCGCACCAGGATGGTGTCGGCCACCGCCTGCACCTGCATCGGCACGCCCGGCGCGGGCGCGAACAGTTCGCCGCCGCCGAGCATCAGGCTGCCGCGTCCGGGCGAATACAGCCGCAGGCCGCCGCGCAGGCAGCCCCACCATTCATGGCAATCCGCTGAAAATTCAGGCTGGCGCTCGCCGGCGCAGAGGAAGACGTAGTCGCAGGTGCAGCCGAGACCGGCAGCGGCGGCAAGCAAGCGTGGCTGGAATCCGGGAGTGAAATCCGACGGCGCGCAGCGGTCGGCATCGATGGCGCGCATGCGCGCCTCGAACAGCGTGAAGATCTGCATGGCAATCCCCCTGCAGGGCGGCAGGCGCGCTGCGCCTGCCCGCGCAGACGGCGCACGCGTGGCGGCGTGACGCTCGGTCTTGCGCAATGACCCGTCTGGCGCGGCGCTGCGATGAGGCCGCCCGGTTGATGCCATCGTGCCGCGCCATTGCCTGGCGCGTCCCTCAATTTGCGGATCGGACACCGATAGTGAGGATGAGGATAAGTTGTCGTGGCCTCAAGGTCAAACCCTTAGCCTCAGACCACTCCGAACTTTTGTTGATCCCATGACCTCTCGAAATCTCAGACTTTTCGGATTGCATCTCGCCTGGCTACGCAAGCAACGAGGCTGGTCCCAGGAGACCCTTTCGCTCGAAAGCGGGCTGTCGCGCTCGTACCTGAGCGGCATCGAAAGCGGCAAGCGCAACCTGGCGCTGGCCAACATCTGCCGCCTGGCCGAGACCCTGGCCGTACCCACCGCCGAGATGCTCGACTTCAGCCGCCACGACGCCAGCCAGCTGCAGGTGGAACAATCGCGCGCGCCGTTCGGCAACCGCCAGCGCGCGGCAATCGAGGCCACCGTGCACCATATGGCCGAGCTGAGCGAGCCCGAGCTGAACCTGGTGGCCGCGGTGGCGCGGGCGCTGGCCGGCAAGGGCAGTTTCCGCCCGCCGCTGGGGCACGGCAGTCCCGCCGCAAGGCTCGCACCCGAAGCCGACCCCGGCCAGGAAGGCTAGAGCCCCAGCATGCCCTGCCGTTCGATAAAGCGGATCACCTCGTCCAGGCCCTGCCCCGACTTGACGCTGCCCATCACGAACGGCCGGGTGCCGCGCATCTTGCGCGCATCGCTTTCCATCACCGGCAGCGATGCGCCCACATACGGCGCCAGGTCGGTCTTGTTGATCACCAGCAGGTCCGACTTGGTAATGCCCGGCCCACCTTTCCTGGGAATTTTCTCGCCGCCGGCGACGTCGATCACGTAGATCGTCAAATCAGAAAGTTCTGGGCTGAAGGTCGCGGCCAGGTTGTCGCCGCCGGACTCGATGAAGACCACGTCGGCATCGGGGAAGCGCGACAGCATGCGATCCACCGCTTCCAGGTTGATCGAAGCGTCCTCGCGGATCGCGGTGTGGGGGCAGCCTCCGGTCTCCACGCCCAGGATGCGCTCGGCCGGCAGCGCGCCGGAGATGGTCAGCAGGCGCTGGTCTTCCTTGGTGTAGATGTCGTTGGTGATCGCGACCAGGTCATAGCGGTCGCGCATCGCCTTGCACAGCATCTCCAGCAGCGTGGTCTTGCCGGAGCCGACGGGGCCGCCGACGCCGACGCGCAGCGGAGGGTTGGTCTTGGTACGGGCGTGGGTCATGGTGCGGTATCGGTTCAGGATCGGAACAGCCGGGAGTACTGCGTTTCGTGGCGTGCGCACAGCAAGCCCAGCATCGGGGAAAACGTCGACAGTTGCGGCGGCGTGGCATCGGCGCGGCGCTCGGCTTCGTCGACGGTATCGAGCACGGCGCCATGCAGGCGGCGCAGCATGTGCTGCCCCGCCACCTGCCCCAGCGGCACCGCCTTGATCGCGGCGGCCACCTGATTCTCCGCCCAGTTGAAGCAATAGGCGGCCAGGCCGTCGCGCGCGCCGATCTCCAGCGCGACGCAGGCGGCGGTGAACGCGGTCGGCAGGCAAACGGGCGACAGCGTGGCCAGCGTGTCGCGCAATGCGGGCGTGCCCCACTCCATCTGCGCGATCAGCCGGGCCAGCGACCAACCCATCTGCTCGGTCTCCAGCCGCAACTCGGAGGTCTCGCGGGTGGCGTGGAACCAGTCGTTCCAGCTGCGTACCTGTGCGGCGTCGCCGGCCTGCCAGTGGCGATGCAGCAGCAGCCACAGCGGTGCCTCGCATTGCGCCTGGACATGCTTCAGGTTGTCGGAGATCCAGCGCTCGGCGGTCGACGCATCGCTCACGCTGCCGCAATCGATCGCGGCCTCGAGCCCTTGCGAATAGCTGAAGCCGCCGATCGGCAAGGCGGGGGATGCGAGATGCAGAAGGGAGATGAGTTGGTGGAGGCGGGTCATGGCCACCTCGGCGGATCGGTGCGTTCCAGCACGAATTGGCGAACTTCTTCCAACACCGCTTCGGTCTCAGCCAGCACCTCGGAGTTCCAGAAGCGCAAGACGTGGAAGCCTTGCTGCCGGAACCAGGCATCGCGAGCTCCGTCCCGGGCATCGCCATGCTGGCCTCCGTCTGCTTCGATCACCAGCATGGCTTCGATACAGACGAAGTCGGCAATGAACGGGCCCACCGGGTGCTGCCGCTTGAACTTCAACCCCATGAAGCGACGGTCGCGCAGCCGGTACCAAAGACGCTGCTCCGCGTTGGTCTGGTTTGCACGCAGCAAGCGAGCGAACGCTGGCTTCGGCATACGCTCGCCCTCACCCCCTGCCCCTCTCCCGCAAGCGGGAGAGGGGAGCAAACCCGCAGCGCTGGACTGCACCGCAGCGCCCGATGCTTGCCGCCTGTGTACTCCTTCTCCCGCTTGCGGGAGAAGGCCGGGGTGAGGGCCGGGCGTGTCAACGAAGTCATGCGCCGCGGTATGCAAGCGCCTGCCCTCACCCCCTGCCCCTCTCCCGCAGGCGGGAGAGGGGAGCAAACCCGCAGCGCTGGACTGCACCGCAGCGCCCGGTGCTTGCCGCCTGTGTACTCCCTCTCCCGCTTGCGGGAGAGGGCCGGGGTGAGGGCCGGGCGTGTCAACGAAGTCATGCGCCATGGTATGCAAGCGCCTGCCCTCACCCCCTGCCCCTCTCCCGCAGGCGGGAGAGGGGAGCAAACCCGCAGCGCTGGACTGCACCGCAGCGCCTGATGCTTGCCGCCTGTGTACTCCCTCTCCCGCTTGCGGGAGAGGGCCGGGGTGAGGGCCGGGCGTGTCAACGAAGTCATGCGCCGCGGTATGCAAGCGCCTGCCCTCACCCCCGGCCCCTCTCCCGCAGGCGGGAGAGGGGAGCGAACCCGCAGCCCCGCGAGCGAAAGACGTCAGCATGGGCGAGTTGAACTCGATATCGTCAGCCATGGTCGCGCGCTCCTCCCTGCACTGATTAAACACGTCAGTGCCGATGCCCGCAATGCTCCCCATGGACATGCTCGTCTTCATGCCCGTGCGAATGCCCATGCCCATGATGCTCCCGAAACACCGCCTGCGCCGCCGCATAATCCTCGGCGAACGTCGCATCATGTCCATGCTTGTGCCCACCCCCATAAGCCCCCGCCTCCGGCTCGAACGGCAGTTCGGCACGTTCCGCGCGCACGCCCAACCGCCGCAGCATGTCGGCCAGCACCGCGTCATATTCCAGCCGCAGATAGTCGCGCCCGATCTCGACCGGCGTGTGGCGGTTGCCGAGGTGGTAGGCCGCGCGCATCAGCGCGTGCGGGTCCTGTGCGCGCACCTCCAGCACGGATTCCGCAGCGGCCCGCACCTCGACCAGGCTGCCGTCCTGCGCCACCAGCAGGTCGCCGCCGCGCAGCACGGTGCCGCGCGGCAGGAACAGCGCGGCGTCGGCGCCGTTGTCGAGTACCGCGCGCAGGCGGCTCTTGCTGCGGTCGCCGAACGGCAGTACCAGCTTGGGTGCGCGACGCACCAGCACGCTGGCGATGCCGTGCGGAGCGGCGAGGAGTTTATCGATCTTCAGCATGGGCATTTCCGCGGCACGCGCCGCGGCCGGTCAGAACAGGAAGTAACGCTGCGCCATCGGCAGCTCGGTGGCGGGCTCGCAGGTCAGCAGCTGGCCGTCGGCGACGACCTGGTAGGTCTCCGGGTCGACCGTGACGTGCGGCTGCCAGTCGTTGTGGATCATGTCGCGCTTGCTGACGGTGCGGGTGCCGCGCACGGCGGATAGCGTCTTGGCCAGGCCGTAGCGTTCGCCGATGCCGGCCGCCAGCGCGGCCTGCGAGACGAAGGTCAGCGAGGAGCGATGCAAGGCGCCGCCGGCCGAAGCAAACATGGGCCGGTAGTGCACCGGCTGCGGCGTCGGGATCGAGGCATTGGGGTCCCCCATCGCCGCCGCGGCGATCATGCCGCCCTTCAGGATCAGGCTGGGCTTGACGCCGAAGAAGGCGGGACGCCACAGCACCAGGTCGGCCCACTTGCCGGCTTCGACCGAGCCCACTTCATGCGCGATGCCATGGGTCAGCGCCGGGTTGATGGTGTACTTGGCGACATAACGGCGGACGCGGAAGTTGTCGTGCCCGCCGCGCGCGTCGTGCGGATCGCCCGGCAGCTTGCCGCGCTGCGCCGCCATTTTGTGCGCGGTCTGCCAGGTGCGGATGATGACCTCGCCGACGCGACCCATCGCCTGCGAATCGCTCGAGATCATCGAGAACGCGCCGAGGTCGTGCAGGATGTCCTCGGCGGCGATGGTCTCGCGGCGGATGCGGCTTTCTGCGAAGGCGATGTCCTCGGCGATCGACGGGTCCAGGTGGTGGCACACCATCAGCATGTCGAGATGCTCGTCCAGCGTGTTGACGGTGTACGGGCGCGTCGGGTTGGTCGACGACGGCAGCACGTTCGACTCGCCGCACACCTTGATGATGTCCGGCGCATGGCCGCCGCCCGCGCCTTCGGTGTGGTACGTATGGATGGTGCGGCCCTTGAACGCGGCGATGGTGGCCTCGACGAAGCCGGCTTCGTTGAGCGTATCGGTGTGGATCGCCACCTGCGTATCGGTCGCGTCCGCCACCGACAGGCAGGTGTCGATCGCCGCCGGCGTGGTGCCCCAGTCTTCATGCAGCTTCAGGCCGATGGCGCCGGCTTCCACCTGCTCCAGGATCGGCCCCGGCTGGCTGGCGTTGCCCTTGCCGAGCAGCCCGATATTCATCGGATAGGCGTCGGCCGCCTGCAGCATGCGCTCCATGTACCACGGCCCCGGCGTCACCGTGGTGGCGAAGGTGCCGGTGGCGGGCCCGGTGCCGCCGCCGATCATGGTGGTGACGCCGCTCATCAGCGCCTCGTCGATCTGCTGCGGGCAGATGAAATGGATATGGCTGTCGATGCCGCCGGCGGTGACGATCATGCCCTCGGCCGCGATCACCTCGGTACCCGGCCCGACCACGATAGTGACGCCCGGCTGGATGTCGGGGTTGCCGGCCTTGCCGATCGCCGCGATGCGCCCGTGCTTCAGCCCGATATCGGCCTTGACGATGCCCCAGTGGTCGACGATCAGCGCATTGGTGATCACCGTGTCGACGCAGTCCTTCGCCATGCGCTGGCTCTGCCCCATGCCGTCGCGGATCACCTTGCCGCCACCGAACTTCACTTCCTCGCCGTAGACGGTGAAGTCCTTCTCGACTTCGATGATCAGGCCGGTGTCGGCCAGCCGAAGACGGTCGCCGGTGGTGGGGCCGAACATCTCGGCATAGGCCTGCCTGGAGATCGATGCCATCACAGCGCTCCCATGATCTTGCCGTTGAAGCCGTAGACGATGCGGTCGCCGGCCAGCGCCACCAGTTCCACGGTACGCGTCTGCCCGGGCTCGAACCGCACCGCGGTGCCGGCGGCGATATTCAGGCGGAAGCCGCGCGCGGCCTCGCGCTCGAACGCGAGCGCGGCGTTGGTCTCGTAGAAGTGGAAGTGCGAGCCGACCTGGATCGGCCGGTCGCCGGTATTGGCCACCGTCACGCTGACGGTGGCGCGGCCGACGTTCAGTTCGATCTCGCCGTCGGCGGGCATCAGTTCACCGGGAATCATGGCGGTCCTCCTCAGGCCACCAGCAGGCCGGCGCCGTACAGCGCCACGCCGGCGCCGGCCGCGCGCGCCAGCCAGCCGGCGCGGCGGCGCAGCAGCGTGCCGGCGCCGATGCCCAGCAAATGCAGCGCCATGGTGGCCGCGGCAAAGCCGCCCACATAGGCCAGCACCGCCGGCAGCGCGCCCGCGCTGGCGGGCAGTTCCGCGCCGTGCGCAAAGCCGTGGAACACGGCAAAGCCCCCCACCAGCAGCGTGCCGGCCCATGCCGGCAGCTTCGCGCGCAGCGCCAGCAGCAGCCCGATCACCAGCAGCGAAGCCGCGATCATCGGCTCGACCGCGGGCAGCGCCATGCCGGCGAGACCGAGCGCGGCGCCCACCAGCATCAGGCCCACGAAGGCCAGCGGCAGGCGCAGCGTATCGGCGGCGGAGCGCGCCACCAGTGCGCTCCATACGCCCACCGCGGCCATCGCCAGCAGGTGGTCGGCGCCGGTGAACGGGTGCGCCAGGCCGGCCCACAGGCTGGCGCCGACGGTGGCGGCATCGTGGCCGGGATGCGCCAGCGCGGCGCCGGCGGCAACGGTGAGGGAAGCGCCCAGGGCAAGGCGCAGGCAAGCGGTACGGGTCATCGCGGTCATCGGATCGAATGGGTTATCGGTTCGGATTGGTGTCTTCAGACAATGGGATGGTGCACGGTCACCAGCTTGGTGCCGTCGGGGAAGGTCGCCTCGACCTGGATCTCGGGGATCATTTCGGCGATGCCGTCCATCACGTCGTCGCGGCTCAGCACGGTGGTGCCCTCGTGCATCAGCTCGGCCACGGTGCGGCCGTCGCGCGCGCCCTCCATGATGGCGGCGGTGATCAGCGCCACCGCTTCCGGGTAGTTCAGCTTCAGCCCGCGGGCCTTGCGCCGCTCGGCCAGCAGCGCGGCGGTGAAGATCAGCAGCTTGTCTTTCTCTCGCGGCGTCAGTTCCATCTGTCGTTCCTGTTTCGTGTTCGATTGCGCACTGGCGGCCTACGTCGCCCACAGCCGCAGCGGCCGCGCCGCGACGCCTTGGACCGGCAGGCGCAGCGCCTGCCAGCTGTCGGTCATGACGTGGCGCACCGCTTCCATCTGCTGCCCCAGCACGCGCAGCAACAGCATCCGCTGGCCATTGGCGGACAGGCAGGTCACGCCGGCGCGCAATGCCGGCGTATAAGGCAGCCGTTCGGCAAGCGCTTCGGCCAGTTCCTGCGTGGCGCCCTCGCCTACCGCCCACAGCGTGCCCAGCACGTTGAGCCCGTCGAGCCCGCCCACCGCGGTGCGCAGCGGCGACGCCGCCTCGAGATGCGCTTGCTCGATCCACAACGCGCGCTCGCCGGTGCCGATGCGCGTATCCAGCCACAGCGCGCCGCGCGTCCACTGCTCGCCCGAGGCCAGCCGGCCGAGCACCACGGCATCCCAGCCGATCGCGCTGCCGCCCGGCGCCACGTCGAGCACGGTCGAGATCCGCGCGCGCGCGTCGTCGAAGACGATGTTCTCCTGCGGCAGCCAGTCCAGCCGCGCGCCCGCGCCCACCGCCAGCCGCACCCGCTGGGCCGCATCGCGGCCGAGCGACTTGTACCACTTGGTGGCGCCCGGCGTGGCCAGCACCGCATGCGCGCCGTCCTCCACCGTCACGTCGATGTCCAGGCTGTCGCCGCCGGCCACGCCGGCCGGCGGATGCAGGATCACCGCGTGGCAGATGCCCCCTTCGGGGTACAGCGGCTTCTGCACCAGCAGCGGACCCTGGTGGCGCCGCCCGGTCAGCGCGGTGCGCTCGCCGCGCCGCGCAAAGCGCAGCTGCAGCGTGGCCTGCCAGGCCGCCGGCATGGCGAGGGACGAAGGGAAATCGGGGTGTCGCATCGGGGGGCGCGAATGGGGCTTGCGAGCGCCCTACACGGCAATCAGCTCGCGCACGCCGTCCTGCTCCATGCTGGCGCCGGCGCCGCGCGCGACCACTTCGCCGCGGCTCATCACCACATAGTGGTCGGCAATGTGCCGCGCGAATTCGTAGTACTGCTCGACCAGCAGCACCGTCATGCCGAACTCGTCGACCAGCAGCCGCAGCGCGCGGCCGATGTCCTGGATGATCGAGGGCTGGATGCCCTCGGTCGGCTCGTCGAGGATCAGCAGTTGCGGCTCGCTCATCAGCGCGCGCCCGATCGCCAGTTGCTGCTGCTGCCCGCCGGACAGGTCGCCGCCGCGGCGCAGGCGCATGGTGCGCAGCACCGGGAACAGCTGGTAGATGCGCTCCGGCACGCCGGCTGGCCGCGCGCGGCTGGCGGCGCCGATCAGCAGGTTCTCTTCGACCGTCAGCCGCGGGAAGATCTCGCGCCCCTGCGGCACATAGGCCAGCCCGGCCGAGACGCGCTCGTACGGCGGCTTCTTCTCCAGCGGCTTGCCGTCCCAGTGGATGCTGCCGCTGCGCGTCGGCACCACGCCCATCAGGCATTTCAGCAGCGTGCTCTTGCCGACGCCGTTGCGCCCGAGCAGCGTGGTCAGCCTGCCCGCCGGCACCTCGAAACTGACGTTGCGCAGGATATGGCTGCCGCCGTAGAACTGGTTCAGTGCGTTGACCTGCAGCATGCTTATCTTCCCAGGTAGGATTCGATCACGCGTTCGTCGCGCTTGACGCTGTCGAGCGTGCCTTCGGCCAGCACGCTGCCCTCGGCCAGCACCGTGACCTTGCCGGTCTCTCCCGCCAGCGCGGCGACGAACTCCATGTCGTGCTCGACCACCATCATCGAGCAGCTGCCGCGCAGCCCGTTGAGCAGGCTGGCGAGCTGCATGGTCTCTTCATCGGTCATGCCGGCCACCGGTTCGTCGAGCAGCAACAGCTGCGGCTGCTGCATCAGCAGCATGCCGATCTCCAGCCGCTGCTTCTGCCCGTGCGACAGCAGGCCGGCGGGCCGGTAGGCTTCCGCCTCCAGGCCCGTGAGCGCCAGCGTTTCCTCGATGCGGCGATGGCCATCGGCGGTCAGCCGCGCGCGCAGCGACGACCACCAGCGCTTGTCGGCCTTCATCGCCAGCTCCAGGTTCTCCCACACCGCGTGCTGCTCGAACACGGTCGGCTTCTGGAACTTGCGGCCGATGCCCACCTGCGCGATGCGCGGCTCGGTCATCCGCATCAGGTCGATGGTCTGGCCCAGGAACACGCGCCCGCTGACACTGGCGTTGCGCGGCCCGGTCTTGCCGGTGATGACATCCATCATGGTGGTCTTGCCGGCGCCGTTGGGGCCGATCACGCAGCGCAGCTCGCCGTGGTCGATCGACAGGTTCAGCTGGTTGAGCGCGCGGAAGCCGTCGAACTGCACGGTGACGTCTTCCAGGTAGAGGATCGGCCCGTGCGACACATCGATGGTGCCCGGCTCGAGCACGCGGCCCAGGCCGGTGGCATCGCCGCTTTCGGCCTGGCCGTGTTCCAGCGCGGCATTCATGCTTCACCTCCGGTGCGGGCGGTGACCGCCGGCGCGGACACCGCTTCGGTCGTCACAGATGCGGGGGCTTGCGCGCGGCGCTCGCGCCAGCGCTGCCACAGGCCGGTCACGCCGTCGGGCAGGTACAGCGTCACCAGCACGAACATCGCGCCCAGCAGGAACAGCCAGTAT
The DNA here is from genome assembly GCF_900249755.1 of Cupriavidus taiwanensis. Lineage (NCBI taxonomy): Bacteria > Pseudomonadati > Pseudomonadota > Betaproteobacteria > Burkholderiales > Burkholderiaceae > Cupriavidus > Cupriavidus taiwanensis. Next base: position 1,365,512 of record NZ_LT976853.1, on the reverse strand, counting down.
TCGGCGAAGTGCGCGGTGAACAGGGTCTTGGCGCCATTGACCAGGAACGCGCCGATCACCGGCCCGACCAGCGTGCCGCGCCCGCCCACGGCGACCCACACCGCCATCTCGATCGAATTGGCGGGCGACATCTCGCCCGGGTTGATGATGCCCACCTGCGGCACGTAGAGCGCGCCGGCGATGCCGCACAGCACCGCCGAGAAGGTCCACACGAACAGCTTGTAGCCGAGCGGGTTGTAGCCGGAGAACATCACGCGCATCTCGGCGTCGCGCACCGCCGTGACCACGCGGCCGAGCTTGGAGGTGACGATGTAGCGGCAGGCGATGAAGCCGGCCAGCAGCGCCAGGAAGGTCAGCACGAACAGCGCCGTGCGCGTCTGCGGCGCGGCGATGGCAAAGCCGGCGATGCGCTTGAAGTCGGTGAAGCCGTTGTTGCCGCCGAAGCCGGTCTCGTTGCGGAAGAACAGCAGCATCGCCGCATACGTCATCGCCTGCGTGATGATCGACAGGTACACGCCCTTGATGCGCGAGCGGAAGGCAAAGAAGCCGAACAGCCACGCCAGCACGCCCGGCACCAGCACCACCAGCAACAGCGCATAGCCAAGGTGGTCAGTGCCGTGCCAGAACCACGGCAGTTCCTTCCAGTCGAGGAACACCATGAAGTCCGGCAGCTCGCTCTGGTACACGCCCTCGCGACCGATCGAACGCATCAGGTACATGCCCATGGCATAGCCGCCCAGCGCGAAGAACAGTCCATGGCCGAGGCTGAGGATGCCGCAGTAGCCCCACACCAGGTCGAGCGCGATCGCCGCCAGCGCAAAGCACATGATCTTGCCGACCAGCGTCAGCGCATACGCCGACAGGTGCAGCGGATGGCCCTCGGGCAATACCAGCGCGCACACCGGCACGCCGATGCCGACGATCACCGTCAGCGCCACCAGCACCATCCAGCCGCGCGCAGAGAACAGCGACTGGCGCTCGGGCACCGCCAGCCGGAACGGCGTGGAAGAAATCGATTGGAATCGCTGCATCATGCCTCCGCGCTGCGCCCCTTGAGCGCGAACAGTCCCTGTGGCCGCTTCTGGATAAACAGCACGATCAGCACCAGGACCAGGATCTTGGCCAGCACCGCGCCATAGAAGGGCTCGATGAACTTGTTGAGGACGCCCAGCCCGAACGCGCCGACGATGGTGCCGGCCAGCTGCCCCACCCCGCCCAGCACCACCACCATGAACGAGTCGATGATGTAGGCCTGGCCCAGGTCCGGACCGACATTGCCGATCTGCGACAGCGCGCAGCCGCCGAGCCCGGCGATGCCGGCGCCGAAGGCAAAGGCGTAGCTGTCGACCTGCCAGGTGCGCACGCCCACGCACGCCGCCATGGTGCGGTTCTGCGTGGTGGCGCGCACGAACAGCCCGAGCCGCGTGCGGTTCAGCACCGCCCACGCCACCGCCACCACCGCCAGCGCGAACAGCACGATCACGATGCGGTTGTAGGGAATCACCAGGCCCGGCATCCATTCGATGCCGCCGCTCATCCACGCGGGGTTGGCCACCTCCACGTTCTGCGCGCCGAACAGCGTGCGCACCGCCTGCATCAGCAGCAGGCTCACGCCGAAGGTGGCCAGCAGCGTCTCCAGCGGGCGGCCGTACAGGTGGCGCAGCACCAGCCGCTCCAGCACGAAGCCCACCGACGCGGCCGCCAGGAACGAGGCCGGCAGCGCCGCGGGCAGGTACCAGTCGAACGCGTCCGGCGCGTAAGCGCGGAACAGCGACTGCACCACGTAGGTGGCATAGGCGCCGATCATCAGGAATTCGCCGTGCGCCATGTTGATCACGCCGATCAGGCCATAGGTGATGGCCAGCCCCAGCGCGGCCAGCAGCAGCACGCTGCCCAGGCTCAGCCCGGCGAACAGGTTGCCGAACACCTCGGCGCGGCGCTGGTCGCCCTGCAGCGTTTCCAGCGCCTGCTGCGCGGCCAGGCGCACGCCGCCATCGGGCTCGCGGTAGCGGCCGGCGCTGTCGCGCTCCACCAGCGGCGCCAGCTTCTGGCGGCTGTGCGGGTTGCTGTCCTTGGCCAGGATGCGGATGGCTTCGAGCCGCGCCTCGCGCGCGGCGAGCGCGTCGGAAGCGGGCGCTTCGGCCAGCACCAGGTTGGCCCAGATCACGTCCAGGCTGGCGCGCAGGCCGGCATCGGCCTCGGTCTTGCGCGCGGCTTCCACCGCCGCCAGCGACGCGCTCTCGGGCTGGTCGCGCAGCGTGGCCACCGCCTGCGCGCGCACGGCGATGTCGGGCGACTGCAGCAGCAGGCTGCTGGCGGCGCTGTCGACCAGCGCGCGCAGGCTGTTGTTCAGGGTCAGCGACTCGAGTTCGTCGGGCTTGACCGTGACGGGCTTGTCGGTGATCGCATCGACCACCTTGTCGCCGTGCTGGCGCACCATGCCGACCGACGGTGCGTATTGCAGGGCATCGTCCTGCAGCGCCTTCAGGATCGGCGCCGCTTCGGCGGGCGCGGCCTTGGCCAGGGCTGACAGCGCCGCGGTCTTGGCGTCGAAGTCGTCTTCGGCCAGCGGCTTCAGGTCGGCCTGCGTCAGCGCCGCGGCCCAGGGCGCCGCGGCCAGCAGCAGCGCTGCCAGCAGGGCGCGCAGCCAGGGCATGGCGGGAAGGGTTATGGGATAGCGCATAAGGGCTGGCAAGTGCGATGGTGTTGGCAAACCAGGGGACCACTCCCCTCTCCCGCAAGCGGGAGAGGGAGCCGCGTAGTGGCAGGCGAACGAGCCTTACATCGCCTTGTCCGGCTTCCCTTCATTGCCCGCGATGAACGGGCTCCACGGCTGCGCGCGCACCGCCTTCGGCGTCTTCCACACCACCGAGAACTGGCCGTCGCCCTTCACTTCGCCGATCATCACCGGCTTGTACAGGTGGTGGTTCTCGCCCATGGTCAGCGTGAAGCCGTCCGGGGCCTTGAAGGTCTGGCCGTACATGGCGGCGCGCACCTTGTTGGTATCGGGGCTGCCGGCCTTCTTCACGGCCTGGGCCCACATGTGGATGCCGACGTAGGTGGCTTCCATCGGGTCGTTGGTCACGCGCTTGTCGCCGCCGGGCAGGTTGTTGGCCTTGACCCAGGCCGCCCACTGCTTGCGGAAGGCGTCGTTCTCGGGGTTCTTGACCGACATGAAGTAGTTCCACGCAGCCAGGTGCCCCACCAGCGGCCTGGTGTCGATGCCGCGCAGCTCTTCTTCGCCGACCGAGAACGCCACCACCGGCACGTCCTTGGCCTTGAGCCCGGCGTTGCCCAGTTCCTTGTAGAACGGCACGTTGGAATCGCCGTTGATGGTGGACACCACCGCGGTCTTGCCGCCCTGCGAGAACTTCTTGATATTGGCGACGATGGTCTGGTAGTCGCTGTGGCCGAACGGGGTGTAGACCTCTTCGATATCCTTGTCGGCGACGCCCTTGCTCTTCAGGAAGGCGCGCAGGATCTTGTTGGTGGTGCGCGGGTAGACGTAGTCGGTGCCGAGCAGGAAGAAGCGCCTGGCGCCGCCGCCCTCCTTGCTCATCAGGTATTCCACCGCGGGGATGGCCTGCTGGTTGGGCGCGGCGCCGGTGTAGAAGACGTTCTTCGACATCTCCTCGCCTTCATACTGCACCGGGTAGAACAGCAGCGAGTTGAGTTCTTCATAGACCGGCAGCACCGACTTGCGCGACACCGAGGTCCAGCAGCCGAAGGTCACCGCCACCTTGTCCTTGCTGACCAGCTGGCGCGCCTTCTCGGCGAACAGCGGCCAGTTCGACGCCGGGTCCACCACCACCGGCTCCAGCTTGCGCCCGAGCACGCCGCCACTCTTGTTGATCTCGTCGATGGTCATCAGGGCCACGTCCTTCAGCGACGTTTCCGAGATCGCCATGGTGCCGGACAGCGAATGCAGGATGCCGACCTTGATCGGCTCCTTGGACTGCGCCAGCGCCAGCGGGCTGGTACCGATCATCGCCGCGGCGGCTATCGCCGACAGCTTCAGCATGTCACGTCGTTGCATTTGCAGCTCCCGTTTATGGTGTTGGTCAGGGACTACGCTCCCCGGGGTGATGCATCTGCAACTAGCGTGCCACGGCGATCAGCCGCACGCGGCGCGGCCACAGGCGGCGCGTGCGGCCCGGCGATGCTTGGCGGCCGCGCGCGCACCATCGTCGTGCAACGAAACCGCGCACTGTGACAGTGCGCGTCAGCCATCACGTGCGATGCCGGTGCATGGTGCCCAGCGCCGGACCTCGGCTTGCGCCACCTTGGCGCCGTTGGCAAGCGCCGGCGTTCCGGCTCGGGAGCCGGGCCTGATCAAGCAAGCGCTGGAACCCGGATTCGAATGCATGTAAATCCGTACATTCGATGATTAGGACCGGCGCGGCGCGGCACTACGGTGAAAGCTGGCCGTGTCCCGCCCGCGCGACCCGGCCATGGCATTTCCCCCGGACCCACACCAAAGGAAGGAAAAATCATGCCGCACGCTGCCGATCCCCACGCATCCTCCGCCGAGCCGCAGCCGCGGCGCGCCACCCCGCCCTGGCGCCAGCGCCGCGGCAAGCTGGCGCTGGCGGCACTGGCGCTGACCCTGGGCGCGTGCGGCGGCGGCGACGATCCCCCGCCGCCGCCCCCGCCACCGCCGGTCACGCCGACCGCGGGCTGCGAGCTGGACGGCAGCACCGGCGGCCAGGCCGTGGTGCTGCCGGGCGACCCCAACGCGCCGGAGCAGGCAACCGGCTATGCGCCCAAGGTCACGGTCTACAGCAAGACCTATATGGCGGTGACCAACAACCCGGTCTCGACCAAGGCCGCGTGCGACGTGCTGAAGGCCGGCGGCACCGCCATCGACGCCGCCGTGGCGGCGCAGATGGTGCTGAACCTGGTCGAGCCGCAATCGTCCGGCATCGGCGGCGGCGCCTTCATCCTGCACTACGACGCGGCAACCCGGCAGGTCACCGCCTACGACGGCCGCGAGACCGCGCCGGCCGCCGCCGACGGGAACTACCTGCGCTGGAAGTCCGCGACCGACCCGACCGAGCCGCTGCCCAACGCCGTGCGCAGCGGCCGCTCGATCGGCACCCCCGGCACGCTGCGCGTGCTGGAGATGGCCCACCGCGACTACGGCAAGACCGCGTGGAAGGAACTGTTCGCGCCGGCGATCAAGCTCGCCACCGACGGCTTCGCGATCCCGCCGCGCATGGCCGCGGCGATCTCGAGCAGCGCCACCGTGGCCAATATCAAGCGCGATCCGGAGATGGCCGCCTACTTCCTGAATCCCGACGGCACCCCGCGCGCGGTCAACACCCTGCTGCGCAACCCGGCGCTGGCAACGGTGTTCACCGCGGTCGCCGCCGGCGGCGCCGACGCCTTCTACAAGAACGGCCCGATCGCCCAGGCCATCGTCGCCAAGATCCAGACCACCTACGACGGCAACACCACGCCGGGCGTGACCACGCTCGATGACCTGGCCGGCTACCAGGCCAGGAAGCGCACGCCGGTGTGCACCAGCTACCGGCAGTACGAGGTGTGCGGCATGCCGCCGCCGTCGTCGGGCGGCATCGCGGTGGCGCAGATCCTGGGCATCGTCGAGAACTTCGACATGGCGGCGCAGAAGCCGACGCTGGTCGACCAGAACGGCGGGCGGCCGAGCGTGCTGGGCGCCCACCTGATGGGCGAGGCCGGCCACCTGGCCTATGCCGACCGCAACAAGTACGTGGCCGACACCGACTTCGTCCCCTTGCCCGGCGGCACCTGGGACACCATGCTGAACAAGCCCTACCTGAGCCAGCGCGCCAGCCTGATCAGCACCACCGGCTCGATGGTGACGCCGGTCGCGGCGGGCAACCTCGGCGACGTGCCGCTTGCGCCGTCGATGGTGGAAGAACGCGGCACCACGCACCTGTCGCTGCATGACAAGTACGGCAACGTGGTGGCGATGACGACCACGATCGAGGCCGGCCTGGGCTCGTACCACATGACCAACGGCTTCCTGCTCAACAACGAGCTGACCGACTTCAATGCCGATCCGGCGCCGGGCGGCGTGCTGGTGGCCAACCGGCTGCAGCCGGGCAAGCGCCCGCGCAGCTCGATGGCGCCGACGCTGGTGTTCAGGCGCAATACCGATGGCTCGCGCGGGGACTTCTACATGACCACCGGCTCGCCGGGCGGCGCCACCATCATCCAGTTCGTGGCCAAGACCCTGGTCGCTTCGCTGGACTGGGGCCTGGATGCGCAGCAGGCGGTCTCGATGATCGATTTCGGCGGCTCCAACGGCGCCGGCTCGGCCATGATCGTCGGCGGCGAGCATCCCAACGTCGACACCAGCACGCCGGCCGGCGGCCTGCCGGGCGACAACGACCCGCTGGTCAGGGGCCTGCGCAACCTGGGCCACACCGTCAATACGGCGGCGCAGTCGAGCGGGCTCTCCGCGATCATCCGCACCACCATCGGCGGCTCGGCGGTGCTGGTGGGCGGCGCGGATCCGCGGCGCGAGGGGGTGGTGCTGGGGGATACGTTCAAGCCGTAGCGGCAAACGCCCGAACCGCGATGTGTTCTCCCCTCTCCCGCAAGCGGGAGAGGGGAGCAAACCGCCGGCAAGGACGCGATCTCGCCAACAAATAAAAACGGGGCCCCGCAGGGCCCCGTTTCTCGATGCCAGGACGCCAGTCCTTACATCACCATCATGTTGGCGTTCAGGTTGTGCATGATCCACAGCGAACCCGCCACCACGATCACCAGGATCAGCGCCGTGAACAGCAGCGCAATCACGTTGCTGCGCTGTTCGGACGACGAGTCCAGGTGCAGGAAGTACTTCAGGTGCACGATCATCTGGACCACGGCCGTGCCCAGGATGATCCAGAGGATGGTGCCCTTGTCCATGGTGCCGTCCATCACGATCTTGAACGGGATCACCGTCAGGATCACGGCCAGGATAAAGCCGATCGCGTAGCCCTTGAAGCTGGCGTGGCCGCCAGCGTGGCTGTCGTGCGCGTGCGAGTCGTGGGCGCCGTGCGCCGCCGGTGCGTTGTGTTGTGCCATCACAGATGTCCCATCAGGTAGACCACGGTAAACACGCCGATCCAGACCACGTCCAGGAAGTGCCAGAACAGCGACAGGCACATCAGGCGCTTGCTCAGCGTCGGCGTGATGCCCTTCTTGCCCAGCTGCCACATCAGCACGATCATCCACAGCATGCCGCTGGCGACGTGCAGGCCGTGGGTGCCGACCAGCGTGAAGAACGACGACAGGAACGCGCTGCGGCCCGGGCCCGCGCCTTCGGCGATCAGGTGGTGGAACTCGTTGATTTCCATCGCCATGAACGCCAGGCCCAGCAGGAAGGTGATGCCGAGCCAGGTCTGCACGTGCTTGAGGCTGCGGTTCTGCAGCGAGATCATCGCCATGCCGTACGTGATCGAGGAGAACAGCAGGATGAAGGTCTCCACCAGCACGTAGTTGAGCTCGAACAGCTCCTTCGCCGACGGGCCGCCTGCCAGTTCGCCGCGCAGCACGGCGAAGGCCGCGAACAGTCCGGCGAAGATGATGCAGTCGCTCATCAGGTAGATCCAGAAGCCATACACCGTATTGGCACTGGTATCGTGGTGCGCATGGTCATGGCCGTGCGCGTCGGCTTTGGCCGGTGCGCCGGCCTGCGCGGGGATGCGGTCTAGGACTTGGGTCGACATGGTTCTCAGGCTTGCGAAGCAATGCGCTGCAGATGGCGCGTTTCGATCTGCTCGACCTCGGTGGCCGGCACGTAGTAGTCGATATGGTCGTCGTTGCTGCGGTGGATGAACGCCCAGATCATGCCCACCAGGCCAACGATGGCCAGCCACCAGATATGCCAGGTCAGGGCGAAGCCGAACACCAGGCTGAAGGCGCCGATGATGAAGCCCGCGCCCGTGTTCTTGGGCATGTGGATCTTCTCGTAGCCTTCGGTCGGCAGGGTCTCGCCGCGGGCCTTCATGTCGGCGAACGCGTCCAGGTCACGCACCACCGGGGTGTGCGCGAAGTTGTAGAACGGCGGCGGCGACGAGGTGGCCCATTCCAGCGTGCGGCCGCCCCACGGGTCGCCGGTCACGTCGGCCAGTTTCTTGCGGTCGCGGATCGACACCACGATCTGCAGCACCTGGAAGAAGATGCCCAGCGCGACGAACACCACGCCGACCACGGCCAGGTACAGCCACGGCGTCCAGGCCGGGTTGTCGGTGTGGTTCAGGCGGCGGGTCATGCCCATCAGGCCCAGCACGTACAGCGGCATGAAGGCGAAGTAGAAGCCCACCAGCCAGCACCAGAAGGCGCACTTGCCCAGGCGCTCGTTCAGCTTGAAGCCGAACGCCTTCGGCCACCAGTAGGTGATGCCGGCCAGGTAGCCGAACAGCACGCCGCCGATGATCACGTTGTGGAAGTGGGCGATCAGGAACAGGCTGTTGTGCAGCACGAAGTCGGCCGCCGGCACGGCCATCAGCACACCGGTCATGCCGCCGATCACGAAGGTGATCATGAAACCCAGCGTCCACAGCACCGGCGAGGTCATCTGCACGCGGCCGCGGTACATGGTGAACAGCCAGTTGAAGATCTTCACCCCGGTCGGGATGGAGATGATCATGGTGGTGATGCCGAAGAACGCGTTGACGTTGGCGCCCGAGCCCATCGTGAAGAAGTGGTGCAGCCACACGATGAACGACAGCACCATGATCGCGGCGGTCGCGTACACCATGCCCTTGTAGCCGAACAGCTTCTTGCCCGAGAACGTGGCGATGACTTCAGAGAAGATGCCGAACGCCGGCAGGATCAGGATGTACACCTCGGGGTGGCCCCAGATCCAGATCAGGTTCACGTACATCATGGCGTTGCCGCCACCGTCGTTCGTGAAGAAGTGCATGCCGAGATAGCGGTCCAGGCCCAGCAGCGCCAGCGTCACGGTCAGCACCGGGAAGGCGGCGACGATCAGCACGTTGGTGCACAGCGCGGTCCAGGTGAACACCGGCATGCGCATCAGCGTCATGCCAGGCGCGCGCATGCGCAGGATCGTCACCAGGAAGTTCACGCCGGTCAGCAAGGTGCCCAGGCCTGAGATCTGCAAGCTCCAGAGGTAATAGTCCACCCCTACGCCCGGGCTGTAGTCCAGTCCCGACAGCGGCGGGTAGGCCAGCCAGCCGGTCTTGGCGAATTCACCGACGCCCAGCGAGATGTTGACCAGCATGGCGCCCGCCACGAACAGCCAGAACGACAGCGTGTTCAGGAACGGGAAGGCCACGTCGCGCGCGCCGATCTGCAGCGGCACGACCAGATTCATCAGGCCGGTCATCAGCGGCATGGCCACGAAGAAGATCATGATCACGCCGTGGGCGGTGAAGATCTGGTCGTAGTGCTCGGGCGGCAGCACGCCGGTCGCGCCGTTGGTGGCCAGCGCCAGCTGGGTGCGCATCATGACCGCGTCGGCAAAGCCGCGCAGCAGCATGATCAGCGCCACCAGGCAGTACATCACGCCGATCTTCTTGTGGTCGACCGAGGTGAACCACTCGTTCCACAGGTAGCCCCACTTCTTGAAATAGGTGATCGCGCCCAGCAGCGCGGCCCCGCCTATGGCGACACCGGCCAGCACGACCATGATGATCGGCTCATGAAACGGAATCGCCGACAAACTCAACTTGCCAAACATCATTGCTCCCAGGATTACGCGCCCGCCGGCAGCGCGGCCGGCGTGGTCAAGGACAGCTGCTCTTCACCGAGGGTGTTGCGCGACGTGCAGATCGGGCCGCCCTTGAACCCGTCGGCAGCCAGTGCGGCGCCGCTGTGGCCCATGTACTTGTGCAGGATGTGGCGGAACAGCTGGTCTTCCACCTTGCCGTAGTACGTGACCGGCTCCTTCTCGCTGGGTTGTGCCAGCGTCTTGTAGCCTTCAACGCCCAGTTCGGTGGACGAGGCGCGAACCTTGGCGACCCACTGGTCGAACTCGTAGTTCGACATGGCGACCGCCTTGAACTTCATGCCCGAAAAGCCGCCGCCGCTGTAGTTGGCGGACACGCCGTCGTAAGAGCCGGCTTCATTGGCGATCAGGTGGAGCTTGGTCTCCATCCCGGCCATGGCGTACACCTGGCTGCCCAGTTGCGGGATGAAGAACGAATTCATGATCGAATCCGAGGTGATCTTGAAGTTCACCGGGGTGTCGACCGGGAAGGCGATCTGGTTGACGGTGGCGATCTTCAGTTCCGGATAGATGAACAGCCACTTCCAGTTCAGCGCCACCACCTCGACCGTGACCGGCTTCTTGCTGGATTCGAGCGGCTTGTACGGGTCCAGGTCGTGCGAGGACTTCCAGGTGATGATGCCCAGCGCGATGATGATCAGGCACGGGATCAGCCACACCACCACTTCGATCGCGGTCGAGTGCGACCAGTCGGGTTCATAGCGTGCCGAGGTATTGCTGGCGCGATACTTCCAGGCGAACACCAGCGTCAGCACGATCACCGGCACCACCACCAGCAGCATCAGCCAGGTGGCGATCAGGATGATGCCTTTGATGTCGACGCCGACCTGCCCTTTCGGGTCGAGCAGCGTCATGTTGCAGCCGGCGAGCAGGAGCAGGCCAAGGCAGGGCAGGAACCGCGTCCACCGCGGCAGTATGGGTTTCTTCATGTCACGACTGGTTTGGTTACACCGCGCTTCGGGCAAAAGCGCGGCTAAACCGCCTGATGCTTGCGCAAGAGGCGTGGGGCTGAGGGAAAACCGGAAGGACGTGTCCTTAGCTGGCGTTGCGGTCTGGGGGCGGATCCTGCGCCCGGGGACCATGCGGCCTGGCAACGCCATGAACACGGAAGGACTGACTGCGCGCGCTGCAGGCCCTGTGGGACCTTGCCGGCGCTGCGGCACCTGGCCGAAACCGCGAACGGTCCCGGCTCAGTACAGCGGCCGGGTAGCGTTGGAATACGAGGCTTTTGCGCCTCCCGACAGACCTGCCGTCAGGGCAGGCGCGGTTTTCGGTCGGGGAGCGCAACACGTAAAACATCGTGGGCGCGACTGTACCGCAACGCAACATTAGGGGTAAACCCAACGCTTCGGAACACACTGTTCATTTAAACGGACAATCGCCGGCTTGATGCACTGCGCTGCGCTTGATCCACGTCAACATCACAAAAACGCAGGTAAATATGCAGAAAGCCGCGCTTTGCGCGGCTCTCCGGGGTGCGACACAGCGCTGTGGCATATTGTCGCAGTGCCGCAAGCGGCGCCGCGGACTAGCCGTAGCGGCGGGTAATGGACTCGGCGATGCACACCGGGCGCTCGCTGCCCTCGCGCTCCACCGTGACTTCCCATGTCGACTGCGCACCGACCAGCTCGGGCGATTTCGGCAGCGGATCCAGGCGTTCGACCTTCAGCAGCTTGATGCGCGCGCGCAGCTTGCTGCCCACCGGCACCGGTGCCGTGAAGCGCACCCGGTTCAGCCCGTAGTTGACGCCGATCTTCGACGGCATGCTCAGCGCGTTGTGCATGAACTTGGGCAGCAGCGACAGCGTCAGGAAGCCATGCGCGATCGGGCCGCCATAGGGCGATTCCTTTTTCGCGCGCTCCACGTCGATGTGGATCCACTGGTGGTCGCCGGTGGCGTCGGCGAACTGGTTGACCTGCTGCTGGGTCACCTCGATCCAGTCGCTGACCGCGACTTCCTGGCCCTGCAGCCCTTCCAGTTCTTCCAGCGTTGCGATGGTACGCATGTCGATCGTCTCCTCGTTGACGGTTAAGTGTGGTTACGCCGGCCGGCGGCCGTACATGCCCATGCCCTTGACGGTGCAGACCAGCTCGCCGCGCTGGTTGGTCGCTTCCCACTGGGTATGCACGATGCCGCGGTCCGGCTTGGACTGCGACGCACGGGTGTCGAGCACGTTGAGCACGACCGTCAGCGTGTCGCCGGCATAGACCGGATTGAGCCAGCGGATCTCGTCGACGCCTGGCGAGCCCATGCTGGCCGACTTGCCGGTGGTGCTCAGCACCAGCAGGCGCATCATGATCGAGCACGTCATCCAGCCGCTCGAGATCAGCCCGCCGTAGATGCTGTTGGCAGCGGCTTCCTTGTCGATATGGAACGGCTGCGGATCGTACTGGCGCGCGAACGCCAGGATCTCTTCCTCGGTGACGAGGTAGGAGCCCAGTTCTCGGCGGCTGCCGACTTCAAAATCCTCGAAATACAGCATGGGGGCGTCTCCGTTGTGAATGCGGTTGACTTGTCCGCACGATGATCGCATGGCGGGCCGGCGCGCGCGTCCGTATTTGCCGAACCCGCCCCTAACAGCGCACAAAGAAAAAAAACCGCGCCTGGACTACAGCGCGGTTTTGACTGGACTAGCGGGATCAGGCAGCTTCCTGGAACCCCGGCTGGGCGGCAAACCGGCCCAGGTGGTGATCCACGTCGCCAAACGTGGTGTTGATCATGGTCAGCCGCTTGAACATGTGCGCGGCCGGCAGTTCGTTGGTCACGCCCATGCCGCCGTGGATCTGCACCGCCTCCTGCCCCACCGTGCGCGCGGCCTGCCCGACGCGCGCCTTGGCGGCGGAGACGTAGCGGCGGCGCTCTTCCGGCGTGGCTTCCTCGAAGCGCGCCGCGGCCAGCAGCGTGATCGAGCGCGACTGCTCGGCGTGGATGAACATCTCGACCATGCGGTGCTGCAGCGCCTGGAAGCGCGCGATCGGCACGCCGAACTGCTGGCGCGTCTTGGCGTATTCCAGCGTCGCGGCGTTGAGCGTGTCCATCACGCCCACGGCCTCGGCGCACAGCAGCACGGCGGCGTAGTCGGCGACCTGCTCGACCAGCGCGAAGGCCTTGCCCGCTTCACCCAGCAGCTGCGCGGGCGCATCCTGGAAGGTGATATCGGCCGCGCGCAGGTTGTCGATGGTGCGGTAGTCCTTGATGCTGACGCCCGCGCCCTTTGCGTCGACCAGGAACAGCGAGATGCCATCCTGCTCGGCCTCGCCGCCACTGCTGCGCGCCGAAACGACCAGCTGGTCGGCCTGCGCGCCGTGCACCACCACGGTCTTGCGGCCGTTGAGCTTGCCATCGCGGGCGCTGACGCGCACTTGGTTCAGTTCATAGCGCGCCTGCGGCTCGTTGAACGCCACCGCCAGCTTCAGCTCGCCGCCGGCCACCTGCTCCAGCAGCGCGTCCTGGCCGCCGGCCAGGCCCAGCGCATAGGCGCCCACCACCGTGGCCAGGTACGGCTCGACGATCAGGCCGCGGCCCAGTTCCTGCTGGACCACCATCATGTCCAGGGCCTTGCCGGCGAAACCGCCCTGCGCTTCCGGCACCGGCAGCGCGGTCAGGCCGAGCTCGGCCAGCGCGCTCCATGCGGATTCGCCGTAGCCGGCGGCGCTCTCGTAGCGCTTCTTGCGCTCTTCGAAGCCGTAGTCCTTGTCGATGAAACGGCGGACGGCGTCGGCCAGCTGCTTCTGTTCGTCGCTGAGATTGAAGTTCATGATGCGTGTCTCCTCACAGCCCCAGAATCATCTGGCTGATGATGTTCTTCTGAATTTCGTTGGACCCGCCGTAGATGGAGGTCTTGCGATAGTTGAAGTAGTACGCGGCCAGCGGCGCGGCGTCGTCGTAGCCGGTCACGGCGTGCTCGGTCTCGCACTCCAGGTAGGCGGTGTCGAACGGCTGCGCGTACGGGCCGACCGCCTCGACCATCAGCTCGGTCAGCAGCTGCTGGATCTCGGTGCCCTTGATCTTCAGCATCGAGGCCTCGGGGCCGGGGCCCTTGCCCGCCGCTTCGCTCGACACCACGCGCAGCACGGTGATCTCCAGCGCCATCAGCTCGATCTCCAGCGCGGCCACCTTGGCGCCGAACACCGGATCTTCTAGCAGCGGCTTGCCGTTCTTCTGCTGCTGGCGCGCGACGCGCTTGAGGAAGCCCAGCTCGCGCTTGGAATTGCCGACGCGGGCAATGCCGGTACGCTCGTGGCCGAGCAGGTACTTGGCGTAGGTCCAGCCCTTGTTCTCTTCGCCGACGCGGTTCTCGACCGGCACCTTGACGTTGTCGAAGAATACTTCGTTCACCTCATGCTCTTCGTCGAGCATGATGATCGGGCGCACGGTGATGCCCGGGGTCTTCATGTCGATCAGCAGGAACGAGATGCCCTCTTGCTTCTTGGCTTCGGGATCGGTGCGCACCAGGCAGAAGATCATGTCGGCGTGCTGGCCGAGCGTGGTCCAGGTCTTCTGGCCGTTGACGATGTAGTGCTTGCCGTCGGTAGTCAGCTCGGCGCGGGTCTTCAGCGAGGCCAGGTCCGAGCCCGAGCCCGGTTCCGAATAGCCCTGGCACCACCAGTCGGTGCAGTCCAGGATGCGCGGCAGGTAGTACGACTTCTGCTGCTCGTTGCCGTACTTCATGATCACCGGCGCGACCATCGCCACGCCGAACGGCAGCACGCCGGGCGCGCCGACGCGGGCATTCTCTTCGTCCCAGATATGGCGCTGGGTGGCGTTCCAGCCGGTGCCGCCGTACTGCACCGGCCAGTGCGGGGCCGACCAGCCCTTGCCGGCGAGCAGCTTGTGCCAGCGCACCAGGTCGTCGCGGTTCGGACGGCGGTGGTTGAGAATCTTGCTGCGGATGTCCGCCGGCAAGTTGGCTTCGAGCCAGCTACGCACTTCCTTGCGGAAGGCGTCGTCGGACGCCGAGTAGTTGAGATCCATGCCCGTCTCCAGTGGTGCCGGCATGGCGCGGGCCGCCGGCGGTTTGTTCTGCCTGCGCGTCATGCGCCGACAGCAACGGGCACAGGACGCAATTCAGTGAGCCGTCTGCTTCAGCGCATCCGGCACCACGAGCGGGAAAGTCTCGATGCCCTCGTCGGCCAGCGCCTGCACTTCCTCCGGCGAGGCCGAACCGCGGATGCCGCGTTCCGGCGCCTCGTCATAGTGCATGCGCCTTGCCTCCTCGGCAAAGCGGTCGCCAACATCCTCGGTCTGTGCCAGCACCTGCTTCACTGCCTTTAGATAGAGCGCTTGCAGTGTCACCGGTACGGCTGCCGGCTGCGCCGCCCTGGCCTTGCCCTCGGGCGCGGTCGCGCCGGACAGGTTCAGGCGCGGCGCGCTGGGCAGCCGGGTCACGGCGTGGTCGCCACAGACCGGGCATTGGACGAGGTCACGCGAGATTTGCGACTGCGCCTCTTCCTCCGAGGCAAACCAGCCCTCGAAACGATGGTCATGCGCGCAGCGCAGGTCGAGCACCTTCATGATCTTTCCAGCCCGTCAAAAGCTATATTATCCGCGAATCCAAATTTTGTGAACGGTCGTGCTAAATTTTTTCGAACGACCGTTCGGAACTGCGCTGCGGCGTCGTCGCCGCACCGCTCATCGTTGTGCTGCGCCATACGCAGGCATCGGTTGTTCGCCCGGCTGCCAGGCTCCGGACAGCACTTTTTCCAGCCAGAATGCCCCGATGATGGTCTTCACATCGGTGATGCGGCCGCTGCGCACCCAGTCGATCACCTGCCCCGCCGGCGCGATGAACGTCTCCAGGAATTCGCCGTCGTCGAGCTGCGCCTCGCCATGCGTCAGGTCGCGCGCCAGCAGGATATCGATAAACTCGGTCGAATATGAAATCACGGGATGGATGCGGGTCAGGTAGTCCCAGCGTGCGGCCCGGTAGCCGGTTTCCTCCAGCAGCTCGCGTTCGCCGCAGCGCTGCGCGCCCTCTTCGGGGTCGAGCTTGCCGGCGGGGAATTCCATCATCACCTCGCCCACCGGATAGCGGAACTGGCGCTCCATCAGCACGGTGCCGTCGTCGAACAGCGGGATCATCATCACCGCGCCGGGATGGACCACGTACTCGCGCCCGGTCTGCTTGCCGTCAGGGAGCCTGACGATGTCTTGCTTGAGGGTAAGGAACTTGCCGCGATGGACCGTCGCCGAGGCGACGCACACTTCCTTCAGTGCGTCGTCGTTGCCGGTGGGTTCGGCGGTAGTTGGGGTGCCGCGTTGAATCTTGTCGGTCATGGACGCTCCGGATCAGGCAGGGCCCGGCGCCGACAAGACCGGCTTCAGGCCGTGCGGTGTTTGACGAGGTATTGCCAGGTGAAGCCGGGGAAGGCAAACACCAGCATCATGCAGGCCGTGATGGCGTAGAACTGCCAGCCCTGGCTGAAGGTGCCGCCCAGGTTGGCTTCGGCGGCGAAGCCGGCGGCGCCCGCCACCGCGAACCAGACCACCAGTTCCAGCAGGCGCAGCCACAGCGGCTTGCGCGCCTGCCGCAGCGGGATCACCACGAACAGGCGCTGGTTCACGAACGGCAGGTTCGCACAGACCAGTGCCAGCAGGATGACAAACCAGCCGCTTGCGGAGGCGCTCATGTGGCGTGAACGGTCAGGAACCCAGGCTCGAGCGGATGGCCTGGTAGCACAGGTTCATCAGCGCGGCCGGGAACAGGCCCAGCAGGATCACCGCGGCGCCGTTCACGCTCAGCATCGAACGCAGGCCAAAGGTGGCTTCCAGCTGTTCTTCGCCAACGGGGGCATCGAAGTACATCAGCTTGACGATGCGCAGGTAGTAGAACGCGCCGATCAGCGAGAACAGCACCGCCACCACCGCCAGCCAGGTCATGCCGGCCTTGACCACCGCATCCAGCACCGCCAGCTTGGCGTAGAAGCCCACGGTCGGCGGAATGCCGGCCAGCGAGAACATCATCACCAGCATCAGGAAGGCGAACCACGGGTTGCGGCGCGACATGCCCTTCAGGTCTTCCAGGGTCTCGGCCTCGAAGCCCTTGCTGGTGCGCAGCAGGATGATGCCGAAGGTGCCCAGCGTGGTCAGCAGGTAGGTCACCGAGTAGAACATCGCCGAGCTGTAGGCATCGGCGGCGCCGTCCGCCTTGTTGGCGACCACGCCCGAGAGCAGGCCCAGCAGCACGAAGCCCATGTGCGAGATGGTCGAGTACGCCAGCATCCGCTTCAGGTTGCTCTGCACGATGGCGGTCAGGTTGCCGATCGCCAGCGAGATGATCGACAGCACCACCAGCATCATCTGCCAGTCGCTGGCCAGCGGCAGCAGGCCTTCGACCAGCACGCGGATGAACAGCGCGAACGCCGCCACCTTGGGGCCGCCGGCGATCAGCAGCGTCACGGCGGTCGGCGAGCCCTGGTAGATGTCCGGGATCCACATGTGGAACGGCGCGGCGCCCAGCTTGAACGACAGGCCGGCGACGATGAAGACCACGCCGAAGGCCAGCATGGTGGTGTTGATGCGGCCGGACTCGACCGCGCGGAACACCTCGCCCAGGTTCAGCGAACCGGTGGCGCCGTACATCATCGAGATGCCGTACAGCAGGAAGCCCGAAGCCAGCGCGCCCAGCACGAAGTACTTCATCGCCGATTCGGAGGTCACGCGCGACTCGCGGCGCAGCGCCACCAGCGCGTACGACGACAGCGACAGCAGTTCCAGGCCCAGGTACAGGGTCAGGAAGTTGTTGCCGGTGATCATCACGATCTGGCCGCCCAGCGTGAACAGCGCCAGCATGTAGAACTCGCCGGCGAACATGTCGCGCTCGGCCAGGTAGCGGCGGGTGTAGACCAGCGTGATGAACAGGCCGGCGGCACAGAATGCCGACAGCACGTTGGCCATCGGGTCGATCACCACCAGGTTGGAGAACGCGTAGTGCGTCTCGCCGGCGGCGGCGTTCAGGCCGAACCACACCGTCAGCACCAGCGTGGTCAGCAGCGACAGCGGATAGGCCACGCTTTGCTTGCCCTTGCCGCGCGCAAGGTCGATCCAGTTGACCGCGGCGATGGCGATCGCCAGGAAGATGATCGGCGCCACGGGGGCGAGTGTCGAGGACGGTTGCATGTTGATATCTCTCCCCGATTACAGCTTGGACTGCGCCGCGTGCTGCAGCAGGTTGACCACGGACGGGTGCATCACGTCGGTAAAGGGCTTCGGGTGCAGGCCCATGTACAGCGTCATGATGGCCAGCAGGCCGAGCATGACGAACTCACGCTTGTTCAGGTCGGCCAGCTCGCGCACGTGCTGGTGCACGACGTCTCCGAAGATGACGCGCTTGACCATCCACAGCGAGTAGGCGGCGCCCAGGATCAGCGCGGTGGCGGCCAGCAGGCCGATCCAGAAGTTGAACTTGACCGCGCCCAGGATCACCATGAACTCGCCGACGAAGCCGGAAGTGGCCGGCAGGCCGCAGTTGGCCATGGCGAAGAACACCGACAGCGCCGCGAACTTCGGCATGGTGTTGACCACGCCGCCGTAGTCGGCGATCTGGCGCGAGTGCACGCGGTCGTACAGCACGCCGATGCACAGGAACATCGCGCCGGAGATAAAGCCGTGCGAGATCATCTGCACGATGCCGCCTTCGACGCCGATGTCGCTGAAGATAAAGAAGCCCAGCGTGACGAAGCCCATGTGGGCGATCGACGAATACGCCACCAGCTTCTTCATGTCGGCCTGCACCAGCGCGACCAGGCCGATGTAGATCACCGCGATCAGCGAGATGGTGATGATGAACGGGGCCAGGTAGTGGCTGGCGTCAGGCGCGATCGGCAGCGAGAAGCGCAGGAAGCCGTAGGCGCCCAGCTTCAGCATGATCGCGGCCAGCACCACCGAGCCGCCGGTGGGGGCTTCGACGTGGGCGTCGGGCAGCCAGGTATGCACCGGCCACATCGGCACCTTGACCGCGAAGGCGACGAAGAAGGCGATGAAGATCGCGATCTGCTCGTTCATCGACAGCTTGGCCTGGTGCCATTGCAGGATCTCGAACGTGCCGGTCTTGTTGTACAGGTACAGCAGCGCGATCAGGGTCAGCAGCGAGCCCAGCAGCGTGTACAGGAAGAACTTGAACGCCGCGTAGACACGGTTCGGGCCGCCCCAGACGCCGATGATGATGTACATCGGGATCAGCGTGGCTTCGAAGAACACGTAGAACAGCATGCCGTCGAGCGCGCAGAACACGCCGACCATCAGGCCCGACAGGATCAGGAACGATGCCATGTACTCGGCCACGCGCTCGGTGATCACTTCCCAGGCCGAGATCACCACGATCACCGTGATGAAGGCGGTCAGCACCACGAACCACATCGACAGGCCGTCGACACCCAGCAGGTAGTGGATGTTGAAGCGCTCGATCCAGCTCGCCTTCTCGACGAACTGCATGGCCGCGGTGGCGCGGTCGAAGTGCAATACCAGCGGCAGCGTCACGACGAAGCTGGCGATCGAGCCGAACAGCGACATCCACCGCACGAAGCCAGGGCTGCGGTCCGAGCCGAAGGCCAGGATCAGCAGGCCGAAAAAGACAGGCAGCCAGATTGAGAAAGACAGAACCATTTCTTTGTTTTCCTTACTTGGTGCCTATCACTTGGTGCCGATCACGCCCGTGATCGTCAGCGTCAGCAGCACCAGCATGCCGACGATCATCGCGAACGCGTAGTGGTAGATATAGCCCGACTGCAGGTAGCGGCTGGCCGAAGCAAACGATGCCACCACGCGCGCCGCGCCGTTGACGAACAGGCCGTCGATCAGGCTCTGGTCGCCGCCCTTCCACAGCCCGGTACCGAGCAGGCGTGCGCCGCGGGCGAACACGGCCTGGTTGATGGCGTCCATGTAGTACTTGTTGTCGAGCAGCGTGTACAGGCCCGAGAAGCGGTTCTTGATCGCTTCCGGAATGTCCGGGCGCTTCATGTAGAAGAACCACGACAGCACCACCCCGGCGATCGCCAGCCACAGCACCGGCGTGGTCAGCGAGTGGATCGCCATCGGCACCCAGCCGTGGAACGCTTCCTTCAGCTCGGCCATGGCGTGGTGGTTCTCGCCGACGAAGATCACGTCCTTGAAGGCGATGCCCATCTTGAAGAAGTTGCCGAACAGCATCGGCTCGATCGCGATCGCGCCGATCACCACCGACGGGATCGCCAGCAGCACCAGCGGCAGCGTCACCACCCACGGCGACTCGTGCGGCTTGTCGCCGGCGGCCAGGCCGTGATGATGGTCGTGCGAGACTTCCTCGTCCTCGTGGTCGCCCTCATGGTGCTGGTGGGCATGGTTCTGGCCCCAGCGCTCCTTGCCGTGGAAGACCAGGAAGTACATGCGGAACGAGTAGAACGCGGTGACGAACACCCCCGCCAGCACGGCGAAGTAGGCAAAGCCCGAACCGGCGATGTGCGACTCGGCCACGGCCTCGATGATCGAGTCCTTGGAGTAGAAGCCGGCGAAGAACGGCGTGCCGATCAGCGCCAGCGAACCCACCAGCGACGTGATCCAGGTGATCGGCATGTACTTGCGCAGGCCGCCCATGTTGCGGATGTCCTGGTCGTGGTGCATGCCGATGATGACCGAGCCCGCGCCCAGGAACAGCAGCGCCTTGAAGAACGCGTGCGTCATCAGGTGGAACACCGCCACCGAGTAGGCCGAGGCGCCCAGCGCCACGGTCATGTAGCCCAGCTGCGACAGCGTCGAGTAAGCCACCACGCGCTTGATGTCGTTCTGGATGATGCCCAGGAAGCCCATGAACAGCGCGGTAATGGCGCCGATCACCAGCACGAACGACAGCGCGGTGTCCGACAGCTCGAACAGCGGCGACATGCGCGCGACCATGAAGATGCCGGCCGTCACCATGGTGGCGGCGTGGATCAGCGCGGAGATCGGGGTCGGGCCTTCCATCGAGTCAGGCAGCCAGACGTGCAGCGGGAACTGCGCCGACTTGCCCATCGCGCCGATGAACAGGCAGATGCAGGCCACGGTGATCATCATCCAGTCGGTGCCCGGGAAGATCACGGTGGCGAGCTGGTCGCGCGCGGCGAACACCTCGGTGTAGTTCATGCTGCCGGCGTAGGCCAGCAGCAGGCCGATGCCCAGGATAAAGCCGAAGTCGCCGACGCGGTTGACCAGGAATGCCTTCAGGTTGGCGAAGATCGCCGTCGGGCGGGTGTACCAGAAGCCGATCAGCAGGTACGACACCAGGCCCACCGCTTCCCAGCCGAAGAACAGCTGCAGGAAGTTGTTGCTCATCACCAGCATCAGCATCGAGAAGGTGAACAGCGAGATGTAGGCGAAGAAACGGTTGTAGCCGGGGTCCCCGTCCATGTAGCCGACGGTGTAGATGTGCACCATCAGCGAGACGAAGGTCACCACCACCATCATCATCGCGGTCAGCGAGTCGACCAGGAAGCCGACCTCCATCTTCAGGCTGCCGATGGCCATCCACTCGTAGACGGTGCCGTTGTAGCCGGCGCCGTTCATCACATCGAGCAGCACCATCACCGACAGCACGCAGGCAATGGCCACGCCCAGAATCGTCGAGGTGTGGGCCACGATCCGGCCGCCGCGCGACTCCGAGGAAAACAGGTCAAAGAACTTGGTACCGAACAGGCCGGCGATCGCGGAGCCGACTAGCGGCGCCAGCGGAATCGCAAGCAGCAGGTTGGGGTTGAGCGTGGTTGCCATAGGACGCTTAGTGGTGTGCGGTCGGTGAGTCTTGGGTGTCTACGTAGTACGGCATGGATCAGTACTTCAGGGTGTCCATGTCGTCCACGTTGATCGTATCCAGGTTGCGGAACAGCACCACCAGGATTGCCAGACCGATTGCCGACTCGGCGGCGGCCACCGTGAGGATGAAGAAAACGAAAACCTGACCAGCCAGGTCGCCCAGGTAATGCGAGAAGGCGACGAAGTTCATGTTCACCGCAAGCAGCATCAGTTCGATCGCCATCAGCAGCACGATCACGTTCTTGCGGTTCAGGAAGATGCCGACGATGCTGATCGCAAACAGGATCGCACCGAGCACGAGGAAATGAGCGAGAGAGAGCACAGCGATTTCTCCGGGCTTTAGTTCTTATTGGCGGCAGCCGCGGCTTCCGTCTGCTGGGTCTGGTCTTCGGCGGTCATCGGCACCAGGCGCACGCGGTCGTCGCGGCGGGTGCGCAGCTGCGCCGACACGTCCTGGGCCTTGACGTCCTTGCGGCGGCGCAGCGTCAGCGCGACCGCGGCGATGATCGCCACCAGCAGGATGATGCCGGCCACTTCGAAGGCGTAGATATAGTCGGTGTAGATCAGCTTGCCCAGCGCGGCGGTGTTCGAGTAGCCCGGCTCCTGCGAGCCGCTGGCCGCCACCGGCGTGGTGGTGCCGATGAAGTTGCGCACCAGCACGATCGCCATCTCGGCGATGATCAGCGCGCCGACGATCGACGCCATCGGCACGTAGGTCCAGAAGTCGCGGCGCAGGTGCTCGATATCGATATCGATCATCATCACCACGAACAGGAACAGCACCATCACCGCGCCGACATAGACCAGCACCAGCAGGATGGCGAGGAATTCCGCCTGCAGCAGCATCCAGATCGCCGCGGCCGTGAAGAACGACAGCACGAGGAACAGTGCGGAGTGCACCGGGTTCTTCGCAGTGATGACTTTCAGTGCGGAGAGCACCAGCACCAGCGCAAAGACGTAGAAGATGGTGGTCGTGAGTTCCATGGTCCCTATCGGATCCTCTCTGGGCCGTCCGGCACAAGCCACCCCCTCGGGTGGCCCGCTCCTGCGGCATCCTTGCATTGGCCCCTTGCATTGCAGGGGCCGCATTCAAATTCGGTGGCGGCGGCTGCCAGGTCTGCTGCTCGCGGCAGCCGCCAACCGGCGTTACTTCGGTGGCCGGGACTTCCGGCCGGCATCCGGCTCAGCGGTACTTCGCGTCGGCCGCCTTGGCCGCGGCGATCTGCGGCTCGTAGCGGTCGCCCACGGCCAGCAGCATGTCCTTGGTGAAGTACAGGTCGCCGCGCTTTTCGCCGTGGTATTCCAGGATCTGCGTTTCCACGATGGCGTCGACCGGGCAGGCCTCTTCGCAGAAGCCGCAGAAGATGCACTTGGTCAGGTCGATGTCATAGCGGGTCGTGCGGCGCGTGCCGTCGGCGCGCGCGTCGGACTCGATCGTGATGGCCAGCGCCGGGCACACCGCCTCGCACAGCTTGCAGGCGATGCAGCGCTCTTCCCCGTTGGGATAGCGGCGCAGCGCGTGCAGCCCGCGAAAGCGCGGCGAGATCGGCGTCTTCTCTTCCGGGAACTGGACCGTGATCTTGCGCGCGAAGAGATAGCGGCCGGTCAGGGCCATGCCCTTGAAGAGTTCCTTCAGGAGCAGGCTGTTGAAGAAGTCCTTGATGGCGAGCAGCATGATGCTTCCTAGTATTTCCACACGGTGCGCGCTGCGGATTGCGGCAGGCGCACCGTCGTTTGGCCGTTCAGTGCCAGATGTTCCACGGCGACTTGATCCAGATCGCCACGATGATCAGCCAGGCCACGGTCAGGGGGATGAACACCTTCCAGCCCAGGCGCATGATCTGGTCATAGCGGTAGCGCGGGAACGAGGCACGAATCCAGATGAACACGGACAGCAGCAGGAATACCTTGATCACCAGCCAGAAGAAGCCGGGGATCGCGTTGGTCACCACGCTGTCGATCGGGGGCGCCCAGCCGCCCAGGAACATCAGCGCGGTCATCGTCGAGATGATGATCATGTTGATGTACTCGGCCAGGAAGAACAGCGCGAAGCCCATGCCCGAATACTCGATCATGTGGCCGGCGACGATTTCCGACTCGCCTTCCACCACGTCGAACGGGTGGCGGTTGGTTTCGGCCACGCCCGAGATGAAGTACACGCCGAACATCGGCAGCAGCGGCAGCCAGTTCCACGACAGGATGTTGATGCCCATGTCGGCGAAGTAGCCGGTGTTCTGGCCGTTGACGATGGCCGACAGGTTCAGGCTGCCGGCAACCATCAGCACCGTCACCAGCGCGAAGCCCATGGCGATTTCATACGACACCATCTGGGCCGCGGCACGCATGGCGCCGATGAAGGCGTACTTGGAGTTCGAGGCCCAGCCGGCCAGGATCACGCCGTACACGCCCACCGAGCTGATCGCCATCACGTACAGCAGGCCGGCGTTCACATCCGCCAGCACCACTTCAGCCTGGAACGGAATCACGGCCCAGACCGCCACGGCGGGCATCAGCACCATCAGCGGGGCAATCAGGTACATGCCCCGGCTGACCTGCGTGGGCATCATGACTTCCTTGAGCAGCAGCTTCAGCACGTCGGCGATCGGCTGCAGCAGGCCCAGCGGGCCCACGCGGTTCGGCCCGATGCGAACGTGCATCCAGCCGATCAGCTTGCGCTCCCACAGGATCAGGTAAGCCACGCACAGCAGCAGCGGCACCACGATGATCACGGCGCGGATCAGGATCCACAGCGGCGTCCAGTACGCGCCCAGCAGACCGTGCCCTTGCGAGGTAATCCAGTCAATCATGTCTTGTTCTCGCTCTTGTTCTTACGCCGTGGCCACGGTGCCGGTGGCCGGCGCCAGGTCAATGGCCTTCTCTACGGTGACCGTGCCGAACATCGCGCCCAGGCTCATGGCCGCCGGCGTCGCCGCCGGCACGCGCACGGTGTTGGCCGGCAGCGTGGCTTCGAGCACGGCCGGCAGCACCACGCTGCCCTGCCCCTGCGTGACCCGCACCGGATCGCCCGACTGGATGCCCAGGCT
This sequence comes from Cupriavidus taiwanensis, assembly GCF_900249755.1. Taxonomy (NCBI): domain Bacteria; kingdom Pseudomonadati; phylum Pseudomonadota; class Betaproteobacteria; order Burkholderiales; family Burkholderiaceae; genus Cupriavidus; species Cupriavidus taiwanensis. The sequence continues at coordinate 1,340,981 of NZ_LT976853.1, read as the reverse complement.
GGCGAACAGGTCGGCCGGCAGCGCGATCTGCATGGCGCGGCGCGCGGCGGCGCTCAGCTGCAGCGACTCGGCGCGGCGCACGATCGGGTCGGCATGGTAGATCGGTACATCGGCGATGCGCTCGATGCCGTTCGAGGCCGCGGCCGAAACGCGGATCGGCGCGTCGGTAGCGTTGTCCAGCTGGCCGTCGACCGGGGCCGACAGCACCTCGGCGCGCACCGATTCGGCGGTCTCGTAGTCGAAGCCGGTCACGTCGAGCAGGTTGCCCAGCACGCGCAGCACCTTCCAGCCCGGACGCGCTTCGCCCAGCGCGCGCACCACGCCGTTGAAGCTCTGCGGCTTGCCTTCGCAGTTGACGAAGGTGCCGGAGGTTTCCGTGAACGGCGTCACCGGCAGGATCACGTCGGCGTACTGCATCGCCGCTTCCGAACGGAACGGCGACAGCACCACCACCGTGCCGGCCTGCGCCAGCGCGGCCAGCGCCTTGCGCGGGTCGGCGGCGTCGAACTCGGGTTCGGTGTTCAGCAGGATGTAGGCCTTGCGCGGCGTGTCGAGCATGGCCTGCGCATTGGCGCCGCCCTGCTTCGGCAGCGCGCCGGCGACGTAGCCGCCGACGGTGTTGGCGGCTTCGGTCAGGAAGCCCAGCGTGGCGCCGGTTTCGGTAGCGATCCACTGCGCCAGCGCGTGCAGCGCCGAGAACTGCGGATGGCGCACGGCCTCGTTGCCGAGGAACACGGCGCGGCGCTCGCCCGACAGCAGCGCTTCGGCAGCCTTGGCGGCGGCGTCGCCGCCGTCGAAGCCTTCGGTGCCGGCCGGGGCGGCCACGCCCTTGGCGGTGGCGACGGCACGGGCCACGCCGGCCAGTGCGGCGGTCCAGCCCGACGGGGCCACGTCGATACGCGTGGCGGGCATCAGCAGGTCTTCACCGCCGGCACCCAGCACGGTCACGCGGGCGCCCTTCTTGGTCGCCTGGCGCAGGCGCGAGGCCAGCAGCGGATGGTCCTTGCGCAGCGACGAGCCGATCACCAGCGCGCGTTGCAGCGTGGTCACGTCGGCCACCGGCATGCCGAGCCACGGCGTGCCCTTCAGCGCGGCCGAGAAGTCGGTCTGGCGCAGGCGGAAGTCGACGTTGTCGCTGCCCAGGCCGCGCATCAGCTTGCCCAGCAGGAACAGTTCTTCCAGCGTGCTGTGCGGGCTGGCCAGCGCGGCGATCTGGTCGGCGCCGTGCTCGCGCTTGATGCCGGCGAGGCCGTTGGCGACGTATTCCAGCGCGGTCTGCCAGTCGGTTTCCATCCATTCGCCGCCCTGCTTCAGCAGTGGGCGGGTCAGGCGGTCGGCGCTGTTCAGGCCTTCATACGAGAAGCGGTCCTTGTCGGAGATCCAGCACTCGTTGATGTCTTCGTTTTCCAGCGGCAGCACGCGCATCACGCGCTGGTTCTTGGTCTGCACCACCAGGTTGGCGCCCAGGCCGTCGTGCGGCGACACCGACTTGCGGCGGGCCAGCTCCCAGGTGCGGGCCGAGTAGCGGAACGGCTTGCTGGTCAGCGCGCCGACCGGGCACAGGTCGATCATGTTGCCCGACAGTTCCGAATCGACGGTCTTGCCGACGAAGGTGGTGATTTCCGAATGCTCGCCGCGGTTGAGCATGCCCAGCTCCATCACGCCGGCCACTTCCTGGCCGAAGCGCACGCAGCGGGTGCAATGGATGCAGCGGGTCATCTCCTCCATGGAGATCAGCGGGCCCACGTTCTTGTGGAACACCACGCGCTTCTCTTCCTTGTAGCGCGACTCCGAGGCACCGTAGCCCACGGCCAGGTCCTGCAGCTGGCACTCGCCGCCCTGATCGCAGATCGGGCAATCCAGCGGGTGGTTGATCAGCAGGAATTCCATCACCGACTTCTGCGCCTTGACCGCCTTCTCCGAGTTGGTGAAGACCTTCATGCCGGGGGTCACCGGCGTGGCGCAGGCAGGCAGTGCCTTCGGGGCCTTCTCGACCTCGACCAGGCACATGCGGCAGTTGGCCGCGATGGACAGTTTGCGGTGGTAGCAGAAGTGCGGGATGTAGGTGCCCAGCTTGCGGGCGGCTTCCATCACCAGGCTGCCCTCAGCAACCTCAACCTTCTTGCCGTCGATCTCTAGTTCAACCATGTTCTGCCACGCTTAGATGTAGGCCGGAACCATGCACTGCTTGTGTTCGACGTGATACTCGAACTCTTTCCAGTAGTGCTTGAGCATGCCGCGGACCGGCATCGCCGCGGCATCGCCGAGCGCGCAGATGGTGCGGCCCATGATGTTTTCCGCGACGTTGTTGAGCAGGTCCAGGTCTTCCTGGCGCCCCTCTCCGTGTTCGATGCGATTGACCATGCGGTAGAGCCAGCCGGTGCCTTCGCGGCACGGCGTGCACTGGCCGCACGATTCCTCAAAATAGAAGTACGACAGGCGCAGCAGCGAGCGGACCATGCAGCGCGTCTCGTCCATCACGATCACCGCGCCCGAGCCCAGCATCGAGCCGGCCTTGGCGATCGAGTCGTAGTCCATGTCGGACGCCATCATCAGGTCGCCCGGCACCACCGGCGCGGACGAGCCGCCCGGGATCACCGCCTTGATGCGCTTGCCGCCGCGCATGCCGCCGGCCAGTTCCAGCAGCTTGGCGAACGGCGTGCCCAGCGGGATCTCGTAGTTGCCGGGGCGTTCGACGTCGCCCGAGATCGAGAAGATCTTGGTGCCGCCGTTGTTCGGCTTGCCCATCTTCAGGTAGTTCTCGGGGCCCACGGCCAGCAGGAACGGCACCGCGGCGAAGGTCTCGGTGTTGTTGATGGTGGTGGGCTTGCCGTACAGGCCGAAGCTGGCAGGGAAAGGCGGCTTGAAGCGCGGCTGGCCCTTCTTGCCTTCCAGCGATTCGAGCAGCGCGGTTTCCTCGCCGCAGATATAGGCGCCATAGCCGTGGTGGGCATGCAGCTGGAAGCTGAAGCCCGAGCCCAGGATGTTGTCGCCCAGGAAGCCGGCGGCGCGCGCCTCTTCCAGTGCCTGCTCGAAGATCTTGTATTCGTTCCAGATCTCGCCGTGGATGTAGTTGTAGCCCACGGTGATGCCCATCGCGTACGCGCCGATGGCCATGCCCTCGATCAGCGCATGCGGGTTGTAGCGGATGATGTCGCGGTCCTTGAACGTGCCGGGCTCGCCCTCATCGGTGTTGCAGACCAGGTATTTCTGACCCGGGAAGGTGCGCGGCATGAAGCTCCACTTCAGGCCGGTCGGGAAGCCCGCGCCGCCGCGGCCGCGCAGGCCCGAGGCCTTGACGTCGGCGATCACCTGCTCGGGCGGGATCTTCTCGGTCAGGATGCGCTTGAGCTGCTGGTAGCCGCCGCGCTTGACGTAGTCTTCCAGGTGCCAGTTGTTGCCGTCCAGGCCGGCCAGGATCAGCGGCTGGATATGGCGGTCGTGCAGACAGGTCATGTTACTTGCCCCCCTTGGCGGCCTCGGCCCTGAGCTCTTCGACCAGGGCGTCGAGCTTGTCGTCGCTCATCCAGCTGCACATGCGGGTGTTGTTGACGATCATCACCGGCGCATCGCCGCAAGCGCCCATGCACTCGCCTTCCTTCAGCGTGAAGCAGCCATCCGCGGTGGTCTCGTTGTAGTCGATGCCGAGCTTGCGCTTCAGGTAATCGCCAGCCCGCTCGCCGCCCGACAGCGCGCACGGCAGGTTGGTGCAGACCGTGAGCTTGTACTTGCCCACCGGCTTGGTGTCATACATGTTGTAGAAGGTCGCCACCTCTTCCACCCACACGGGCGGCATCTCGAGGTAGTTGGCGACGAACTGCATGACTTCGGGGGAAACCCAGCCCACCTCGCCCTGCGCCACGGCAAGCGCCGCCATCACGGCCGACTGCTTCTGGTCGGCCGGATACTTCGCGATCGCGCGATCGATTTCCTTGAGAGCTTCTGCTGATAGCATGGTCATTGCAGTAAAACGCCGGAGACAGCGCCACCGGGCGTCTCTCCGCAGGTTTGCAGCCGTCGCTGCCGTTCCGCCGGCGGGCCTTAGGCCTTGCCGGTCCGCCGCGGGTCTTCCGGGCGGCTGCGCCCGGCGCAGCCCCTCGGAAAGCGCCCGGATCGTCGTCCGGGCCGGCGGTCCGTGATTAGCGGTCGATCTCGCCGAAGACGATGTCTTGCGTGCCGATGATCGTTACCGCGTCAGCAATCATGTGTCCCTTGGCCATTTCGTCCAGCGCGGCCAGGTGGGGGAAGCCGGGGGCACGGATCTTCAGGCGGTACGGCTTGTTCGCGCCGTCCGAGATCGCGTAGATGCCGAACTCGCCCTTGGGGTGTTCCACCGCCGCGTACGCTTCGCCTTCGGGCACGTGGATGCCTTCGGTGAAGAGCTTGAAGTGGTGGATCAGTTCTTCCATGTTGGACTTCATGTCCACGCGCGAGGGCGGCGCCACCTTGTGGTTCCCGGTGATCACCGGGCCCGGGTTGCGGCGCAGCCAGTCCACGCACTGCCGGATGATGCGGTTGGACTGGCGCATCTCTTCCACGCGCACCAGGTAGCGCGCGTAGCAGTCGCCGCCCACGCCCACCGGCACGTCGAAGTCCAGCTTGTCGTACACCTCGTACGGCTGCTTCTTGCGCAGGTCCCACTCGATGCCCGAGCCGCGCAGCATCGGGCCGGTAAAGCCCATCTGCAGCGCGCGTTCCGGGCTGACCACGCCGATATCCACCAGGCGCTGCTTCCAGATCCGGTTGTCGGTCAGCAGCGTCTCGTATTCGTCGACGTACTTCGGGAAGCGGTTGGTGAAATCTTCGATAAAGTCCAGCAGCGAGCCCGAACGGGCCTCGTTCATGGCCTTGATGGCGCGCTCGTTGTGTACCTTGGACGCACGATATTGCGGCATCGTGTCAGGCAGGTCACGGTACACGCCGCCCGGACGGTAGTAGGCCGCGTGCATGCGCGCGCCCGACACCGCCTCGTACATGTCGAACATGTCCTCGCGTTCGCGGAAGGCGTACAGGAACACCGCCATCGCGCCAACGTCGAGCGCGTGCGAACCGATCCACATCAGGTGGTTCAGCAGGCGGGTGATCTCGTCGAACATCACGCGGATGTACTGCGCGCGCACCGGCACTTCCAGGCCCAGCAGCCGCTCGATCGCCATCACGTAGGCGTGCTCGTTGACCATCATCGACACGTAGTCGAGGCGGTCCATGTACGGCACGCTCTGGATCCAGGTCTTCTGCTCGGCCAGCTTTTCGGTGGCACGGTGCAGCAGGCCGATATGCGGGTCGGCGCGCTGGATGACTTCGCCGTCCAGTTCCAGCACCAGGCGCAGCACGCCGTGCGCGGCCGGGTGCTGCGGGCCGAAGTTCAGGGTGTAATTCTTGATATCTGCCATGACGCGTTCTCAGTACTCCACGCCGCCGTACTTGTCCTCGCGAATCACGCGCGGCGTGAGTTCGCGCGGCTCGATCGTGACCGGCTGGTAGATGACCCGCTTCTGGTCGGGGTCGTAGCGCATCTCGACAAAGCCGGAAACCGGGAAGTCCTTGCGGAACGGGTGGCCGACGAAACCGTAGTCGGTCAGGATGCGGCGCAGGTCCGGATGGCCGTCGAACACGATGCCGTAGAAATCGAAGGCTTCGCGCTCGAACCAGTTGACCGAGTTCCACACGTTGATCAGCGACGGCAGCACCGGGAAGTCATCGTCGCTGGCGAACGCGCGCAGGCGCAGGCGCCAGTTGTACGTGACCGACAGCAGCTGCGAGACCGCGGCAAAGCGCAGGCCGTCCCATGCGCCGTCGCCGTACTCGGAATAATCGACGCCGCACAGGTCGATCAGCTGCTCGAAGCGCAGCGAGGGGTCGTCGCGCAGGATCTGCGCCACTTCCAGGTAGTCGTCGGCCTTGACGACCAGCGTCAGTTCGCCGGTCGCTTCAACCAGTTTCTGCACGCGCTTGCCGAGAGCTTTCTCGAGCGCGGCCTTCAGGGTATCGAGCTTCGCCATTTCAGCCCTTGCGCGCGATGGTGTTGGTACGCTTGATCTTGTTCTGCAGCTGGATCACGCCGTAGATCAGCGCCTCGGCCGTGGGCGGGCAGCCCGGCACGTAGATATCCACCGGCACGATCCGGTCGCAGCCACGCACCACCGAATACGAGTAGTGGTAGTAGCCGCCGCCGTTGGCGCACGAGCCCATCGAGATCACCCAGCGCGGTTCCGCCATCTGGTCGTAGACCTTGCGCAGCGCGGGGGCCATCTTGTTGCACAGCGTGCCGGCCACGATCATCACGTCCGACTGGCGCGGCGACGGGCGGAAAATCACGCCGAAGCGGTCCATGTCGTAGCGCGCGGCGCCGGCATGCATCATTTCCACGGCACAGCAGGCCAGGCCGAAGGTCATCGGCCACAGCGACCCGGTGCGGGTCCAGTTGATCAGCTTGTCAGCGGTAGTCGTGACAAAGCCTTCGTTGAGAACGCCTTCGATTGCCATTTCACATCACTCCCAATCGAGCGCGCCCTTTTTCCAGATGTAGACGAAGCCCACGATGAATTCCAGCAGAAACACGCCCATGGCGATGAAACCCGGCCAGCCGATATCCCGCAGGGCGACACCCCACGGAAACAGGAAGGCGGTTTCGAGATCGAACAGGATAAACAGGATGGCGATGAGGTAGTAGCGCACGTCGAACTTCATGCGCGCGTCCTCGAACGCTTCGAAGCCGCACTCGTACGGCGACAGCTTCGCGGGATCGGGCTTGTTCGGACCGAGGATCCGACCGATCGACATCAGTGCCACGCCAAGCACGACACCGAAGATGATGAAGATGAGAACGGGGAAGTAGGCTTCGAGATTCAAGGTACGGCCAGCCTTATCTGGAATGTTGTCAACAGCACCAGCTGAAGCGGCGTCCTGTTGCCCACCCCAGGCGCTAAGCCATGAGAATCATGGCGCGCCGCCTTGCGGACTGCCGGAGCCCCATGCGCGGGTGCATTGCCCGGCCAGGGACTCCGATCAAGTTGTTTGGTGCCGACGGCGAGACTCGAACTCGCACAGCTTTCGCCACTACCCCCTCAAGATAGCGTGTCTACCAATTTCACCACGTCGGCTGGGGGAGAAACAATATTGCCTGGCGCCGGGTTTTCAGGCCCTTCAGGTCCGTTGCAAAGGCTTACGTCTTTGCGTGGAACCCATCGCTGGGGAATCGTTTCAAGCCTTGCATTCTAACCCAAATTTCTTGCTTTGTTCAACGCACAACTGCAAAAAAACTCAGGAATCCGCCGCAAGGCAATCGGATTATTTCGGAACGGCAGGGGCTGCCGGCGCCGACGCGTCCGCGGCCGGAGCTGCGGCAGGCGCCGAGGCACCGGCGACGGCGGGCGCCGATGCCGGCGCCGCGCCCATCACGCCCAGCGATGCCGCGGGCTTGTAGTTGCCCAGCAGCGTCAGCGCCAGCGTGCAGACAAAGAACAGTGTGGCCAGCACGGCGGTGGTGCGCGACAGGAAGTTTGCCGAGCCGGTGGCGCCGAACAGGCTGCCGGAGGCGCCCGAGCCGAAGGCCGCGCCCACATCGGCGCCCTTGCCATGCTGGATCAGCACCAGGCCGATTACGCCCAGCGCCGACAACACCTGCAGCACCACCAACAAAGTCTTGAAGATTGCCATTTGATTTAAATAAGCTTACTTGCCTGATCGGTCGATCGGAACGGCCGGCATTCAGGCGTTGCCGATCGCGAGAAAATCTTCCGACTTCAGCGAGGCGCCACCAATCAGGCCCCCGTCGATATCGGTCATCGAAAACAGTTCGGCCGCATTGTCAGGCTTGACGCTGCCGCCGTACAAAATCGCCATGCGCCCGGCCACGCCGGCATCGCGCGCGGCCACCTGGCCGCGCAGGAAGGCATGCACCGCCTGCGCCTGCGCGCTGGTCGCGGTCTTGCCGGTACCGATGGCCCACACCGGCTCGTAGGCCAGCACCACGCGGCCCAGCTGCTCCACCGTCAGCGTGTCCAGCACGGCCTGCAGCTGCCTGCCGACCACCGCCTCGGTCTCGCCCGCCTCGCGCTGGGCCAGGGTCTCGCCCACGCAAACCACCGGGACGATGCCGAACTCGAGCGCGCGCAGCGCCTTGGCGGCGACGGCCTGGTCGGTCTCGCCATGGTAGGTGCGGCGCTCGGAGTGGCCGACCAGCACGTAGGTGCAGCCGAATTCGCCCAGCATCGATGCCGCGACTTCGCCGGTGAAGGCGCCGCGCGCCTCCGCCGATACGTCTTGTGCCCCCCAGGCCACCCTGGAGCCATTCAGCAGCGCCTGGCATTGTGCAAGATAGGGGAATGGCGCGCAGACCGCCAGCGTCGCGCCGGTCACACCAGCGCCAGCCTGGATGCCTTCCAGCAGCGCCGCGTTGGCAGCCAGGCTGCCGTGCATCTTCCAATTGCCGATGACGAGCTTTTGTCTCACGAGGTGCCCCTCCCAAATCAAACCCGCTATTGTAGCGTGTGGCAGGGGCAAGGCGCTACGCCCGCCGGTTTACCAGGTCAGCACGATCTTGCCGATATGCTCGCTCGACTCCATCAGCCGGTGCGCGTCGGCCGCCTGCGCGGCCGGGAACACCTGGTGGATCACCGGCTTGATCTTGCCGGCCGCCAGCAGCGGCCACACCTGCTCGTGCAGCGCCGCGGCGATCCTGCCCTTGAACGATGCCGGGCGCGGGCGCAGCGTCGAGCCGGTCACGGTGATGCGCCGACGCAGGATATCGCCCAGCGGAATTTCGGCCTTGGCGCCGCCCAGCAGCGCGATGATGACGATGCGGCCATCGTCGGCGATGCACTTGAGCTCGCGCGCCAGGTACGGGCCGGCGACCATGTCGAGGATCACGTCGACACCCTTGCCGCCGGTCAGCGCGGCGACTTCGGCAACGAAGTCCTGGGTCTTGTAGTTGATCGCGCGATCGGCGCCGAGGTCTTCGCAGGCCTTGCACTTTTCGTCGGTGCCGGCGGTGACGAACACCTTGAAGCCCAGCGCCTTGGCGATCTGGATCGCGGTGGTGCCGATGCCGCTCGAGCCGCCCTGGATCAGCAGGGTCTCGTCCTTGCCGCGCGGGCCCTGGCCCAGGTAGCCGCGGTCGAACACATTGCTCCACACGGTGAAGAAGGTCTCGGGCAGCGCCGCGGCCTCGATATCGCTCAGGCCTTGCGGCGCGGGCAGGACCTGCGCCAGCGGCGCCGTGCACAGCTGCGCGTAGCCGCCGCCCTGCACCAGCGCGCAGACGCGGTCGCCGGCCTTCAGGCCGAAGCGGTTGTCGGCATGGTCCAGGTCGCCGCCCACCACCACGCCCGCCACTTCGAGGCCAGGCAGGTCCGACGCGCCCGGCGGCACCGGGTAGTTGCCGGTGCGCTGGAACACATCCGGACGGTTGACGCCGGCGGCAGCCACGCGGATCAGGATCTCGCCCGCGCCCGGCACCGGGTCGGGACGCTCGGTCAGCTGTAGGACTTCGGGGGCACCGTATTCGCGGATCTCGATGGCTTGCATGCTTGCTGCTCCTTGTCTTCTGTCGGGTCGGTGTGAGCTTGCGCTCGATAGGGGTGCCGGCAGTGTAAACAAAAAAACGGCTGGACATGATCCAGCCGTTTTCTGGTGGCGCCCCCGTCCGGAGGCGCCGTCGGGCAACACTGCCCGTGGGCTTACTGCTGTTCCGAACCACCGGCCGGCGCTGCCGGCGCGGCGGCTTCGCCGGCGTTGATCGGGCTGATGCTGCCGCCCTCTTCGGCCAGCGCGGCCTTCAGCGACAGGCGCAGGCGGCCCTTCTCGTCGGCCTGGATCAGCTTGACGCGGACCTGCTGGCCTTCCTTCAGCCAGTCCTTGATGTCCTTGACACGCTCGTTGACGATTTCCGAGATGTGCAGCAGGCCGTCCTTGCCCGGCAGGATGTTGACGATGGCGCCAAAGTCCAGCAGCTTCAGCACGGTGCCGGCGTAGATCTTGCCCACTTCGGCTTCCGCGGTGATGCCCTCGATGCGGCGCTTGGCTTCGGCCATGCCGTCGGTCGAGGTCGAGGCGATGGTGATGGTGCCGTCTTCCTGGATGTCGATGGTGGTGCCGGTTTCCTTGGTCAGCGCCTGGATGGTCGAGCCGCCCTTGCCGATCACTTCGCGGATCTTGTCCGGATGGATCTTCATGGTGATCATGCGCGGCGCGTGCGCCGACAGCTCGGTTCGGGCGTGGCCCATCGCTTCCTGCATGTTCGACAGGATATGCAGGCGGCCTTCCTTGGCCTGCGCCAGCGCGACCTGCATGATCTCCTTGGTGATGCCCTGGACCTTGATGTCCATCTGCAGCGCGGTGATGCCGTTGTCGGTACCCGCCACCTTGAAGTCCATGTCGCCCAGGTGGTCTTCATCGCCCAGGATGTCGGTCAGCACGGCAAACTTGTTGCCTTCCAGGATCAGGCCCATGGCCACGCCGGCCACGTGCGCCTTGACCGGAACGCCGGCGTCCATCAGCGCCAGGCAGCCGCCGCAGACCGAAGCCATCGACGACGAGCCGTTCGATTCGGTGATTTCCGAAACCAGGCGGATGGTGTAGGCGAACTCATCGTCCTTCGGCAGCACCGGGATCAGTGCGCGCTTGGCCAGGCGGCCATGGCCGATTTCACGGCGCTTCGGGCTGCCCACGCGGCCGGTCTCGCCGGTGGCGAACGGAGGCATGTTGTAGTGGAGCATGAAGCGGTCGCGGTACTCGCCGGCCAGCGCGTCGATGATCTGCTCGTCGCTCTTGGTGCCCAGCGTGGCCACCACCAGCGCCTGCGTTTCACCACGGGTGAACAGCGCCGAGCCGTGCGCGCGCGGCAGCACCGACGAACGGATCTCGATCGGGCGCACGGTGCGGGTGTCGCGGCCGTCGATGCGCGGCTCGCCGTTCAGGATCTGGCCGCGCACAATCTTGGCTTCCAGGTCGAACATGATGTTGCCGACTTCCACCTTGTCGGCTTCGACGCCGGCTTCGGCCAGTGCGGCGGCGACGCTGGCCGACACTTCCTTCAGCTTCTGGCTGCGCGCCGACTTCTGGCGCAGCTGGTAGGCTTCCTGCAGCAGCGGCAGCGCGACTTCGGTGACCTTGGCGATCAGCGGCTCGTTCTTGGCCGCCGGGGCCCAGTCCCACTCCGGCTTGCCGCCTTCGCGCACCAGGTCATGGATGGCGTTGATGGCGACCTGCATCTGCTCGTGGCCGTAGACCACGGCGCCCAGCATCACGTCTTCGGACAGCTGGTTGGCTTCCGATTCCACCATCAGCACGGCGCGCTCGGTGCCGGCGACGATCAGGTCCAGGTCGGACGTGGCGAGCTGCGAGCGGGTCGGGTTCAGCAGGTACTGGCCGTCCTTGTAGCCGACGCGCGCGGCGCCGACCGGACCGCTGAACGGGATGCCCGACACGGCCAGCGCGGCCGAGGCGCCGATCAGCGCGGGGATGTCGGCGGGCACGTCCGGGTTCAGCGAGACCACGTGGACCACCACCTGGACCTCGTTATAGAAGCCTTCCGGGAACAGCGGACGCAGCGGACGGTCGATCAGGCGCGAGGTCAGGGTCTCGTTTTCCGACGGACGGCCTTCGCGCTTGAAGAAGCCGCCGGGGATCTTGCCGGCGGCGTAGGTCTTCTCGATGTAGTCGACGGTCAGCGGGAAGAAGTCCTGGCCCGGCTTCGGGTTCTTGGCGGCGACCACGGTCGCCAGCACCACGGTGTCTTCCACATCGACCAGCACGGCACCGCCGGCCTGGCGGGCGATTTCGCCGGTTTCCATGCGGACCGTGTGCTGGCCCCACTGGAATTCCTTGACGACCTTGTTGAACATGGACATGAGCATTCCTTGACTTGCATGCTGGCCGCGCGATTCACGCAATGACACGCGCGCGGCCTGCGACGCCTGCGTTCTCAGCCGCAGGCAAACTGCCGGGTTGCCGGTCGCAGTCTCAGGGAAGTGCTATGCCATTCCAGCGCGGCACCGGCGTTGCCGATGCCGTGCTGGAATGACACAAAGCCCTGTTTCCTTGCCCGATCCGGGGTGTTGAATAAAAAGAACAACTTACTCCGTTGCGCAGCTTGCCGCAACGGCGCCCGCACCATCGAAATGGCCGGGCGGCGTGAAGCGAAAATCACTCCAGGTACAGCCTGCATTGCCGGCGCAGCGGATTCGCCCCGCCAGAAATGCAAAATGCCTGCCCAGCAATGCTGAAGCAGGCATCGAGGCCTCACGCGAAACCGTGCAAACCCAGGAATCGCGCTGCCATCGGACGCAACCTTACTTGCGCAGACCCAGCTTTTCGATCAGGGCGCGGTAACGGTCGGCATCGTTCGACTTGAGGTAGTCCAGCAGGCGGCGACGGCGGCTCACCATGCGCAGCAGGCCGCGGCGGCTGTGGTGGTCCTTCATGTTGGCCTTGAAGTGCGGGGTCAGTTCGTTGATGCGGGTGGTCAGCAGGGCCACTTGCACTTCGGGGCTGCCAGTGTCGTTGGCGCCACGTGCGAACTGCTTGATGACTTCGGACTTGTTGATATCGGCGACTGCCATGATGATTTCCTTTCACTTGCGAACGCCACAGCGCGGGATGCGCCGCATGCGTCGTGCCATTAATGACTGGCTGCTGCCGCCACCGGGCCGGGGCCAGACGACGACAGCCGCGGATTATAGCCGAAAAGCCGGCGCAGGAGTACCCGCCGCCCCGCCGCTCACGGACGCTCCATCCTGCAGGTGGTCGGCAGCGTGGTCTGCGCGGCCTTGAGCTTGCGCACGGTGCGGAAGCCGTAGCCCGAGCCCTCGTTGTCGAAGCGCACCGCGCCACCCTGGCGCTCCATCACCGACACGTACAGCGGCTGCAGCACCTGGTGGTCGTCGGCCCGCACGGTGGCCTCGTGGAAGTCGTTGACGTAGCGCATGTGCTCCAGCGCGCGCGCCACCTTCACCGCATCGGTGGAGCCGGCCTGCGTGATCGCGCGCGCCAGCATCTCGACCATCATCTGCATGCGCAGGTGGACATAGTCGTCCTTCGGCTCGGGGTAGCGCGCGCGGAATTCCTGGTAGAACGCGTCGGAAGCCGCCCCGCCCACGTTGGGATGCCATTCCGCCACCGCCATCACGCGCCCGACCCCGGCATCGCCCATGGCCGCCGGCGCGCCCAGACCGTTGCCGTAGAAGGTATAGAACTTGGCCCGCAGCCCGCCCTCGCGCGCGGCCTTGACCATCAGCGTCAGGTCGTTGCCCCAGTTGCCGGTGATGACCGCGTCGGCGCCGCTGCCCTTGATCTTGGCGATATACGGCGCGAAGTCCTTGATCTTGCCGATCGGGTGGAACTCGTCGCCGACGATCTGGATATCGGGCCGCCGCGCCGCCAGCATCTCGCGCGCCGAGCGCGCCACCTGGTGGCCGAAGCTGTAGTCCTGGTCGATCAGGTACACGCGGCGCACGGACTGGTCCTGGCGGATGACCTCGGTCAGCGCCTGCATGCGCATGTCGGCGCTGGCATCGAATCGGAAATGCCAGAAGCTGCAGTTCTCGTTGGTCAGGCTGGGATCGACCGCCGAATAGTTCAGGAACAGCACGCGCGCGTCCGGCTGGCGCGCGTTGTGGCGGTTGATCGCCGACACCAGCGCACCCGCCACCGCCGAGCTGTTGCCCTGCAGCACAAAGGGAATGCGCTTGTCGGTCAGCGCGCGCAACTGGATCAGGCTTTCATCGACATTGCCCTTGCTGTCGAAGGTGACCAGCTCCAGCGGCCGCGCGCCCTCGGCGGTCTTCACGCCGCCGCGCGCATTGATGCGCTCGATCGCCAGGCGCAGGTTGCGCGCCACCGCTTCGCCGGCATTGGCGAACGGGCCGGACAGGCCGTCGATCATGCCCAGCCGGATCGGCTCCTGCGCCGATGCGCCCGCCGCTGCCGCCAGCAACAACCCGCCCAGCCACCCCCGCCACCACGCCGCAACCGTCATTCGTCTCTCCTGGAAAGCGCTGGATGGTACGGCAGCGTCCGGTTGCGGGCAAACCCCGGCGCCGCCCGCTGCTGCGCCGCCGGTTCCACGGAGAACCGCCCCTTTTATCGGAAGATCCGCACGAAAGCAGCGTCTGGCGCACACACCGCCCGCCGCGGCACTACACTTGCGGTATCGACACCCAAGACATCGAACGAGGTCCAGCCATGAATTCCGTCATCGCCAAGGGGGTGCGCCGTCTCGTGCTGGCGCTGGGCGTTGCCCTGCTGTCCGCCTGCGCCACGCTGATGCCGGAGCAGGAAGGCAGCCGCCTGGTAGGCCAGCCGCAAGCCGCGGTGCAGGCGATGTTCGGGCCGCCCACCGATGTGTTCCCGCTGCGCGACGGCACCACGCGCTGGATCTACTCGAAGCAGCCGATGGGCCAGTATGCCTATGGCGCCGACTTCGACCGCAACGGCAACCTGACCGCGTTCCGCAACATGCTGTCGACCCCGGAGCTGTACAAGGCGCAGGTCAACACCTGGACCAAGCGCGACGTGGCCGAGCATTTCGGCATGACGCGGCTGCCGGTCAGCTACTACCCGCGCATGCGCAACGAGGTCTGGTCCTACCGTTTCCGCCACGAAGACGTCTGGCCGTCGCTGTTCCATTTCTATTTCGACGATGCCGGCGTGCTGCGCCGGACCCAGATCACGCCCGATCCGCTCTACGACCCCGACGAGCGCCGCCTTTTCTGATGCGCCGCCGGCCCGCACATGAAAAAGCCCGCCATCCCCGGGTTGGGCATGGCGGGCCTGGTCCGTACGTTCAGGCCGGGTAGGCCTTCCGTCGTCTGCGCTGGAGCCTGGGTCAGATCTGCGGGTTGATCTTCTGCACGGCCTTGTCGTGCAGCTTGTTCAGCGCGGCCAGGTAGGCCTTGGCCGAGGCCGCGACGATATCCGGGTCGGTACCGACGCCGTTGACGATGCGTCCGGCCTTGGACAGGCGCACGGTCACTTCGCCCTGGGCCTCGGTGCCGCCGGTGATGGCGTTCACCGAGTACAGCACCATCTCGGCGCCGCTGGCCACGCGCGACTCGATCGCGTGCAGCGTGGCGTCGACCGGGCCGTTGCCCTCGCCCTCGCCGCTCTGCTCCTGCCCGTCCATGCTGAACACCACGCGCGCATGCGGGCGCTCGCCGGTCTCGGAGCGCTGCGACAGCGAGATAAAGCGGAAGTGTTCGTTGGCGTCATGCTGGGCCTCGTTCGAGACGATGGCCATGATGTCTTCGTCGAAGATCTCGGACTTCTGGTCGGCCAGCTCCTTGAAGCGCGTGAAGGCGGCGTTGACCTCGGTCTCGCTCTCCAGCTCGATGCCCAGTTCCTGCAGGCGCTGCTTGAAGGCGTTGCGGCCCGACAGCTTGCCCAGCACGATCTTGTTGGCGGTCCAGCCTACATCTTCCGCGCGCATGATCTCGTAGGTATCGCGCGCCTTGAGCACGCCGTCCTGGTGGATACCCGAGGCATGCGCGAAGGCGTTGGCGCCGACCACGGCCTTGTTCGGCTGCACCGCGAAGCCGGTGATCTGCGATACCAGCTTCGACGCCGGCACGATCTGCGTGGTGTCGATGCCGAGGTCCAGGTTGAAGTAGTCGCGGCGGGTCTTGACCGCCATCACCACTTCTTCCAGGCTGGTGTTGCCGGCCCGTTCGCCCAGGCCATTGATGGTGCATTCGATCTGGCGCGCGCCGGCCATCTTGACCGCCGCCAGCGAGTTGGCCACCGCCATGCCCAGGTCGTTATGGCAGTGCACCGACCACACCGCCTTGTCCGAGTTGGGAATGCGCTCGCGCACCGAGCGGATCAGCGCGGCATAGCCTTCCGGCACGGCGTAGCCCACGGTATCGGGCAGGTTGATGGTGGTCGCGCCCTCGGCGATCACGCCTTCGAGCACGCGGCACAGGAAGTCCATGTCCGAGCGGCTGCCGTCTTCCGGCGAGAACTCGATATCGTCGGTGAACTGGCGCGCAAAGCGCACCGCCAGGCGGGCCTGCTCGTACACCTGGTCCGGCGTCATGCGCAGCTTCTTCTCCATGTGCAGCGCCGAGGTGGCGATGAAGGTGTGGATGCGGAACGAGTTGGCGGGCTTGAGCGCCTCGGCGGCTCGGGCGATGTCCTTGTCGTTGGCGCGGGCCAGCGAGCAGATGGTGGAGTCCTTGACCACCTGCGCGATCGAGCGGATCGCTTCGAAGTCGCCATTGGAGCTCGCCGCGAAACCGGCCTCGATCACATCGACCTTCAGGCGTTCCAGCTGGCGCGCGATGCGGATCTTTTCCTCGCGCGTCATCGACGCGCCGGGCGATTGTTCGCCGTCACGCAAGGTGGTGTCGAAAATGATGAGTTTGTCAGACATGGTGTGGAGCTCCTGATTGCTTGTCGTGTGCTGTCCCCGGCATGCTGCGTCCGGGGCTTTACCGCCTGTTCCGCGCTCCACGGCTGTGGAATGCAAAACGCCCCGGCGTGCATGGAGCAGGCCGGGGCGTTGGAAAATTCCTTGCGGATTTCGCGCTAAGGGGTAAGTCCGTCCTTAGCGCGCGCGCGTCCCGACCTGATGGCCTAGTAGGCCACCTAGGGTGGTGCGGGCGATTAGGACTTGGCGCGAAATCATGGCTGCGACTATAGCGGACTTGGCGCGCGCGTGCAACACAGGGTTTTGCCGCACGCGCCGCCGGCCGCGGAATGGAATTGCCTCAGCCCTTGGGCGGGATGCGCAGCTTCTGGCCCGGGTAGATCTTGTCCGGGTGGCTCAGCATCGGCTTGTTGGCCTCGAAGATCTTGTTGTATTCCGCGCCGTTGCCGTAGGCCGCCTGCGCGATCGCCCACAGCGTGTCGCCCTTGACCACGGTATGCCATTGCGACTCGGCCGACTCGACGTTGACCGACATCTTGTCCTCGACCTTGTCGACGCCCTCGACATTGCCGGCGCACAGGATGATCTTCTCGCGCGTGGCCTGGTCGGGCGCCACGCCGAACACGGTGACCAGGCCCTGCGAGCCGTCGACCTGCACCATCAGCCCGGTCGCGTCCAGCCCCATCTTCCTGATATACGCCTCGATCGCGTCGCCGGCGGCGCGATTGGCGGCATCGACCTTCTCCGCCGATGCATCCGCCGCGGCCGCGGCCTGCGCGGCCTTGGCCTCGCCGGTGCCGAACAGCTTTTCTCCCGCTTCCTTGATGAAGTCGAACATGCCCATGACATCCTCCTGACGGTGAGTGGAAAAAACACTGCAGAGTGCCACGACCGGACGGCCGCAGCATGAAAACAATGGTGAATTCCGCAATGCATGAAGGGCGCCTGGGCGCCCTTCTGCGTTTTACTCGCGCGGCTTCTTCTCGATCGCCGGCTTGCCGTGCAGGGCCCGCCAGGCCCACAGCACATAGCCGGAAATCGCGTAGGCCACGAACAGCCCGAACAGCGCCACCGGCGGATCGGTCGAGACCACCACGAACAGCACCAGGACCACCACCATCATGCCGAACGGCACGCGGTAACGCACGTCGAGCGCCTTGCCGCTGTAGAACGGCGCGTTGGACACCATCGACAGCCCGGCGTACAGCGTGATGCCGAACGCCACCCACGGCATCCACAGCTCCTTGACCGGCAGCTTGTTGTCGATCACCAGCCAGACGAAGCCGGCCACCAGCGCGGCGGCCGCCGGGCTGGGCAGCCCCTGGAAGAAGCGCTTGTCGACCACGCCGATATTGGCGTTGAAGCGCGCCAGCCGCAGCGCCGCGCACGTGCAGTAGACAAAGGCTGCAATCCAGCCCCACTTGCCCAGGTCATGCAGGATCCATTCGTACATCACCAGCGCCGGCGCGACGCCGAACGAGGTCATGTCCGACAGCGAGTCATACTGCTCGCCGAACGCGCTCTGCGTATTGGTGATGCGCGCCACGCGCCCGTCCATGCCATCGAGCACCATGGCCGCGAAGATGGCGATGGCGGCGGCGTCGAAGCGCATGTTCATCGCCTGCACGATGGCGAAGAAACCGGCGAACAGCGCCGCGGTGGTGAAGGCGTTGGGCAGCAGGTAGATGCCGCGCCGGCGCGGGCGCTGGTAGACGATGTCGTGGTCGTCGGCGGCTTCGTCGTCGAAGTCGTCGTCGGCGCCGCGCAGCTGGTTGTGGCGGAACGGCCGCAGGTGGGTCACGTTGCCGCTGTTGCTGCGCTTGTTACGTCGATGGAAGGCAACCATCACAGTCCTCCGGTCGGGCCGCGGCTCACTGCACGTCGAGTTCGGCGAGGATGGTCGACGAGGCCGACACCTTCTCGCCGATGGTCACGCGCGGGCGCGCATCGAGCGGCAGGTACACGTCGACGCGCGAGCCGAAGCGGATAAAGCCGTAGCGCTGGCCGCGCGAGAGATTGTCGCCGACCTTGGTGTAGCACAGGATGCGGCGCGCCACCAGGCCGGCCACCTGCACCAGCGTCACCAGCTGGCCGTCGGCCGCGCGGCGGATCAGCACGGCGTTGCGTTCGTTCTCGGTCGACGCCTTGTCGAGGTCGGCATTGACGAACTTGCCGGGGAAGTATTCGACCTTCTCCACCGCGCCGTCGACCGAGACCCGGTTCGAGTGCACGTTGAAGACGTTCATAAAGACGCTGATCTTCAGCGCCTCGCGGTTGGCGTACGGGTCCATGGTCTTCTCGACCACGACGATGCGGCCGTCGGCCGGCGCGAGCACGGCATTGGGCTGCGACGGGATCGGACGCGGCGGATCGCGGAAGAACTGCAGCACGAACACCGTGATGATCCACAGCGGCAACGCCCACCAGAAGCCCGCGCTGGCGTGCACCAGCAGCGAGATGACAAAGGCGCCGGCCAGGAACGGCCAGCCTTCACGGGCGATCAGCGGATGAGGATAGTTCATGCAGTACGTGTTTCGGTGGATACGGGCCAAGGCAAGGCGGCATCGCCGCGGCACGCATGTGCCGCGAGAGCAGTCTGCGGCACGCCTTGCCCAAAAAGTTCGACAAGGATAACAAAAAGCCGTTCAGGTCCCGGCAATCCCCTTCCGATGATAGAAGGGCAAGGCACGGAACGCTGAACGGCTTCGGCCCGCCGCCGTGCGGCGCGGGCCATCAGGCAGCGCTAAAGCTTAGTTCTTCGACTGGTCGACCATCTTGTTCTTGGCGATCCACGGCATCATGGCGCGCAGCTTCTCGCCGACCACTTCGATCTCGTGCTCGGCGTTCAGGCGGCGGCGCGAGATCAGGGTCGGGGCGCCGGCCTTGTTCTCGAGCAGGAAGCTCTTGGCGTATTCGCCGGTCTGGATGTCCTTCAGGCACTGCTTCATCGCCTTCTTGGTTTCCTCGGTCACCACGCGCGGGCCGGTGACGTATTCACCATATTCGGCGTTATTGGAGATCGAGTAATTCATGTTGGCGATGCCGCCTTCGTAGATCAGGTCGACGATCAGCTTCAGTTCGTGCAGGCACTCGAAGTAGGCCATTTCCGGCGCGTAGCCGGCTTCCACCAGCGTCTCGAAGCCGGCCTTGATCAGCTCGACAGTACCGCCGCACAGCACGGCCTGCTCGCCGAACAGGTCGGTTTCGGTTTCTTCGCGGAAGTTGGTCTCGATGATGCCGGCACGGCCGCCGCCGTTGGCGGTGGCGTACGACAGCGCGATGTCACGGGCGGCGCCGGACTTGTTCTGGTGCACGGCGATCAGGTGCGGCACGCCGCCGCCTTGCGTGTAGGTGGCGCGCACGGTGTGGCCCGGGGCCTTCGGCGCGATCATGATCACGTCCAGGTCGGCGCGCGGGATCACTGCACCGTAGTGCACGTTGAAGCCGTGGGCGAAGGCCAGCGCGGCGCCTTCCTTGATGTTGGCGTGCACTTCGTTCTTGTACACGTCGGCGATCTGCTCGTCCGGCAGCAGGATCATGACCACGTCGGCGTTCTTGACGGCGTCGGCCACTTCCTTGACCTGCAGGCCGGCGTTGACGGCCTTGTTCCACGACGCGCCGCTCTTGCGCAGGCCGACCGTCACGTTGACGCCCGAATCCTTCAGGTTCAGCGCGTGGGCATGGCCCTGCGAGCCATAGCCGATGATGGTGACGTTCTTGCCCTTGATCAGGGAGAGGTCGGCGTCCTTGTCGTAAAACACTTTCATGATCATTCCTTCAATCTCTGTCTTTTGTATGAGAGGAGCGGCATCCTCGCGCGCATCGTGTGCGCCCGGATCGCGCCGCCCCGGGGATACTGCGTGAAGCCGTCGGGTGCGCCGTCGGTTGAGCCCGGGCCGGTCAGACCTTCAGGATGCGCTCGCCGCGGCCGATGCCCGAGCCGCCGGTACGGACGGTCTCCAGGATGGCGGTGCGGTCGATCGCGTCCAGGAACGCATCGAGCTTGACGCCGTTGCCGGTCAGCTCGATGGTGTAGGTCTTCTCGGTGACATCGATGATGCGGCCGCGGAAGATGTCGGCGGTGCGCTTCATTTCCTCGCGCTCCTTGCCCACCGCGCGCACCTTGACGAGCATCAGCTCGCGTTCGATGTGCGCGCCTTCGGTCAGGTCGACCACCTTGACCACCTCCACCAGCCGGTTCAGGTGCTTGGTGATCTGTTCGATCACGTCGTCCGAGCCGGAGGTGACGATGGTCATGCGCGACAGCGAGGCATCCTCGGTGGGTGCCACGGTCAGCGTCTCGATGTTGTAGCCGCGGGCCGAGAACAGGCCCACCACGCGCGACAGCGCGCCCGGTTCGTTTTCCAGCAGGACCGAAATGATGTGTCGCATTTACAGGTCCTCCGCGCCGAGCAGCATTTCGGAAATGCCCTTGCCGGCCTGGACCATCGGCCAGACGTTTTCGGTGGGATCGGTCTGGAAGTCCAGGAACACGGTACGGTCCTTCAGGCGGAACGCCTCGCGCAGCGCCGGCTCGACGTCGGCGGTCTTCTCGACGCGCATGCCGACGTGGCCATAGGCCTCGGCCAGCTTGACGAAATCAGGCAGCGCGTCCATGTAGGAATGCGAGTAGCGGTTGTCGTACTCGATCTCCTGCCACTGGCGCACCATGCCCAGGTAGCCATTGTTGAGCGAGCAGATCTTCACCGGGGTGTCGTACTGCAGGCAGGTCGACAGTTCCTGGATGCACATCTGGATCGAGCCCTCGCCGGTGATGGTGACGACTTCCTTTTCCGGGAATGCCTTCTTGATGCCCATCGCGTACGGCAGGCCCACGCCCATCGTGCCCAGGCCGCCGGAGTTGATCCAGCGGCGCGGCTCGTCGAACTTGTAGAACTGCGCGGCCCACATCTGGTGCTGGCCGACGTCGGAGCAGATAAAGGCATCGCCCTTGGTCAGTTCCCAGATTTTTTCGACCACGTACTGCGGCTTGATGATCTCGGAGCTGCGGTCGTACTTCAGGCAGTCCACCGAGCGCCATTGCTCGATCTGCTCCCACCACTTCGCCAGCGCCTCGCGCTTGGGCTTGATGTCGCTGGCCTTGATCTGGGCGATCAGTTCCTGCAGCACGTCCTTGACGTTGCCGACGATGGGGATGTCGACCTTGACGCGCTTGGAAATCGACGACGGGTCGATGTCGATATGGATGATCTTGCGCGCCTGCGAGGTGAAGTGCGACGGGTTGCCGATCACGCGGTCGTCGAAGCGGGCACCGATGGCGATCAGCACGTCGCAGTTCTGCATCGCCATGTTGGCTTCATACGTGCCGTGCATGCCGAGCATGCCGACGAACTGCTTGCTGGTGCCGGGGAACGCGCCCAGGCCCATCAGCGTGTTGGTCACCGGGTGGCCGGTCAGCGCCGCCAGCTGGCGCAGCTCGTCGCTGGCATTGGCCAGCACCACGCCGCCGCCGGTGTAGATGTACGGACGCTCGGCATTCTGCAGCAGCGCCACCGCCTTGCGGATCTGGCCCGAGTGGCCCTTGTTGACCGGGTTGTACGAGCGCATGTCGATCGACCTGGGGTACTCGTACTTGCAGGCATTGCGCGAGACATCCTTGGGGATGTCCACCACCACCGGGCCGGGACGGCCGGTTGAGGCAATGAAGAATGCCTTCTTGATGGTCGCGGCAAGGTCGCGCACGTCCTTGACCAGGAAGTTGTGCTTGACGATCGGGCGGGTGATGCCGACGGTGTCGCACTCCTGGAAGGCGTCCTGGCCGATGGCGTGGGTCGGCACGTTGCCGGTGATCACCACCATCGGGATCGAGTCGAGGTACGCGGTGGCGATACCGGTGACGGCATTGGTCACGCCGGGACCGGAGGTCACCAGCGCCACGCCCACCTTGCCGGTTGCGCGTGCGTAGCCATCCGCGGCATGGACCGCGGCCTGCTCGTGGCGCACCAGGATGTGCTCGAACTTGGTTTGCTTGTGGAGCTCGTCGTAGATGTACAGCACTGCGCCGCCGGGGTAGCCCCAGACGTACTCGACGCCTTCTTCGGCAAGTGCGTGAACGAGAATTTCCGCCCCGATCATTTCGGGTGCGGCAGATGAATTGCTGTCGGCGTGGGAGAATTCCGCGCTGGGCATGTTCATTTCAGTCCTTTGCAATTTTCGGCAAAAAATTGTTTGGATGCTCTCTGCCGGGCTTGTGGCTCGGGTTCAAGCGGTGCGCGTCTGCATGGAAGACCGCCTCATAAGCGGCCGGATGAGACAACCACTGATGTCGTGTGAACCGACGATGATACTGCAATGCACCAGCGCGGTCTACGGTTCTTTGTAGCGCCGGTACCCGGAAGTTCCCCCGATTTGTCATTTCGTTTGCATGCCGTCATGTATGCCACGCCATACAAAACGGTACAGCGCGGCGAATTTTTGCTAGCATCGCAGCACATTGGGGCGCCGCGCGCCCCCGGAAGCACATTCACCAGAACCGGGCCCCGGGTCCCGGCGCAACAAGCCCCAACCGCCTGAATGGCCACCGACCAGGAACTGTCCGCCTTTCTTGCCAGCGTCGAGCGGCGCGCCTTCAAGCAGGCCGTGTTCGCCGTCCGCGACGACGAAGCCGCGCTCGACATCGTGCAGGACGCCATGATCAAGCTGGCCGAGAAATATGGCGACAAGGGTGCCGCGGAACTCGCGCCGCTGTTCCAGCGCATCCTGCAGAACACCATCCATGACTGGTTCCGGCGCCAGAAGGTGCGCAATACCTGGGTCTCGCTGTTTTCCAGCCTGCGCGACGACCGCGACGGCGGCGACGACAACGACCTGCTGGAGACGCTCGAGGCACAGGCCGGCTCCGCATCGGCCGAAAGCAGCGCCGACAAGGTCGAGCGCGCCCAGGTCATGCACATCATCGAGCAGGAGATCCAGCGCCTGCCCACGCGTCAACGCCAGGCGTTCCTGATGCGTTACTGGGAAGATATGGACGTCGCCGAAACCGCGGCCGTGATGGGCTGCTCCGAAGGCAGCGTCAAGACGCACTGTTCCCGTGCCACGCACACACTTGCGCAGGCCCTGCGCGCACGGGGGGTCCGACTATGAGCAGAAACGACAAAGACATCCGCGAACGCCGCTTTGCCCATGAGATTCGCGCGGCACTCGACGCCGGCGCCGACGCCTTGCCGGCCGACATTTCCGAACGGCTCGCCGCCGCGCGCCGGATCGCGGTCGCCCGCAAGAAGGCCGAGGCGCCCGTGCTGGTGCCGCAGCTGGCCATGCCGGGCGCGCACGCGCCGCTGTTCGACGACGACGCCTCGCCGCTGCACCGAGCCGGCGCCTGGCTGCGCCGGCTCGGCCTGGTGTGGACGCTGGTGGCGCTGGGCGCCGGCCTGGTGGGCATCTACCACTGGCAGGAACAGAAGCGCATCGAGGAGCTGGCCGATATCGACGCCGCCATGCTGCTCGACGACCTGCCGCCCACGGCCTATGCCGACGAGGGCTTCCACGTGTTCCTGAAACACGGGCAGTAGCATGATGCGCCCGCTCCCCCGCCCCGACGCCCTGCGCCGCCGGCTGGCCGCCTTGCTGGCCGGCGCCGGCGCAGCCGCATGCTGGGCGCTGCTTCCCGCCGCGGCCCAGGCACAGGGTGCATCCACGGTGGACGGAGCCGCCACCAGCCCTCCCGCCCAGCCGGCCCAGCCGGTCAGCGCCAGGCCCGCCTGGGCCGACCTGAGCCCCGTCAACCAGCGCATCCTGGCGCCGCTGCAGCCGCTGTGGGACAGCATGCCGGAGCTGAACCGACACAAGTGGCTGCGCATCGCCGCGCGCTATCCGAAATACTCGCCGGCCGAGCAGGCACGGCTGCAGGCGCGCATGGCGGAGTGGGTCAGGATGACCCCGCAGCAACGCCGGCTGGCGCGCGAGAACTACCAGATCACGCGCTCGCTGCCGACCCAGAAGAAGGCCGAGGCCTGGGACAAGTACCAGCAGCTTTCCGAAGAACAGAAGAAGAAGCTGGCCGCCGCCGACCACGTGCCGCGCCGCCCCGGCGCGGTCAGCGCGCTGCCCAGCGGCAAGCGCCTGCCCAGCGACACCGGCCGCCAGCTGCGCCACGAGCACAAGACGGGCACGGGCCACGGTGGCCACCCCACCGGCACGCCTGCCAGCGAGGTCGCGGCGCAGCCGGCCACCGCGGCAGCGGCCGCCGGCTCCGCCCCTGCCGTCGCCACCCCTGCCGCGACCCCGCCAACGCCCGCGAGCGCAGCGCTCCCCGCCGCTGCCGCGCCGGCTTCCGCGGCCGCCCACGCTCCCACCGAAGCGGCGGCCGCGGCGTCCGACGCCACCGTGCGTCAGTAATTCGCAGCCATTCATTCGCAGGCCGTTTGGCATAATGGCCGTTTGACGCCGGCCAGCGCACGCGGGCCTGCTCCGCCAGGCCCGCACCGGCATCCGCATGCCGCGCGCCGGCGCCCTGTTCAGACCGCCATCCATGCCCGCTGCCACGCTCGAACCCGCACCCCCTGCCACCCCCGCCGCCGCGCCGGCCGCCCCGCCGCTGCGCCGCCGCATCGCCTGCATGCTTTATGAAGGCGTGCTGCTGTTCGGCGTGCTGAGCGCCTCCACTGCCGCCTACCTGCTGCTGCGGCCGCTGCTGCAGAAGCTGGGCGTGGACGGGCCGCTGGTGATCCAGCTGTGGAGCTTCCTGGTGATGGGGCTGTATTTCACCTGGTTCTGGCAGCGCAACGGCCAGACCCTGGCAATGCAGACCTGGCGCATGCGCGTCGAGAACGCCGCGGGCGTGCCGCCGCGCTGGCCGCAGGCGGCGCTGCGCTACGTGCTGGCGTGGCTGTGGCTGCCGCCGTCGGCCGCCGTCGGCCATCTGCTCGGGCTGGTCAAGGGCCCGTTCGTCGGCGTGCTGTGCGCCGGCCTGCTGGTCTGGATCCTGCTGGCCTGGCTCGATCCGCGCCGCCAGTTCCTGCATGACCGGCTGGCCGGCACGCGCCTGACCGACCTGCGCACCAAGCCATGAGCCTGGGCGCCGCCGGCATCCGCCGCGTCGCGGTGACCGTGCAGGCAGCCGCGGCGCTCGGCATTGCCGCGGCGCTGGTGCGCACCGCCGCCTGGCCGTGGCCCGGGGCGCTCGCCGCGGGCGCGGGGCTGATCCTGGGCGGCTTCGCCAGCGGCATTGCCCTTGCCTTCGCGCTGAGCGGGCGCGGCCTGTGGGTCGGACGCGGCAATCATCCGCCCGCGCCGCCCGCCGAACTTGCCGCCACCCGCCGGCCGCTGCGGCTGGCCGAGGCCTTGCGCTGCTACGCCGCCGAATGCCTGGCGGTGCTGCGCATGTTCGACTGGCTGCAGCCGTTCCGCGCCCGGGCCCCGTTCGCGCCGGCCGACAACGCCCGGCCCGGACGCGATGCCCCGCCGGTGCTGCTGGTCCATGGCTATGCCTGCGGCCAGGCCGTGTGGCTCGACATGCAGCCGGCGCTGGCCGCCGCCGGCTACCGCTGCCAGGGCATCGACCTGGAACCCGTGTTCGGCGATATCGACGACTACGCGCACGCGCTGCTGGCGGCGATGCGGCGCATCCGCGCCGAAAGCGGGCGCGCGCCGCTGCTGCTCTGCCACAGCATGGGCGGACTGGCCGCGCGCGCCGCGCTGCGGCTGGCCGGCGACGAAGACGCCTGCGCCGGCATCGTGACGCTGGGCAGCCCGCACCACGGCAGCGCGCTGGCGCGCTTTGGCGGCGGCCACAATGCGCGCCAGATGCGTTGCGGCAGCCCCTGGCTGCGCGCGCTGGCGGCTGCAGAGACCCCGCGGCTGCGCGCCCGCATGATCTCGATCTTCAGCTGGCACGATTCGATCGCCGGGCCGCCCTGCACCGGGTGGCTCGACGGCGCCGGCCATATCGCGCTGTCCGGCATCGGCCATGTGTCGCTGCTGCGCCATCCGGCCGCGGTGCGCGCCGTGCTCGACGCGCTGGCCGAGCTGTCCGCGCGCGGCCGCTGAGCCCGGCCCTGCCCGCGCTGTGCCGCGGCAGCAACGATTCATATGTCAGTCATGTTTTCGTCACCGTGCCGTCACCGCGGGCTGGCTGAATGCAGCCATCGCCGCAACCGGGACTGGCATGGTGCAAGCAATCCGATCTGCCCGCGGGTATCTGTCTAAGGCCTCGCAACTGGCGCCGTGGCTGCGCCGCAGCGCTGACAGCGGCCCCGCCGCGCCGGTGACCGCCTTCATGGCCCCGGCGCTCGATGGCGCCACGCTGGCGCCGCCGCACGAAGCGCAGCAGACCTACCCGCCCGAGCCGCACCCGATCCAGCGCTACCGCGCCATCTGGCTGTCCGACATCCACCTGGGAACGCCCGGCTGCCAGGCCGACTACCTGCTGGACTTCCTCAAGCACAACGAGTCCGACCAGCTCTACCTGGTCGGCGACATCATCGACGGCTGGCAGCTGCGCCGCGGCTGGTACTGGCCGCAAAGCCACAACGACGTGGTGCAGAAGCTGCTGCGCAAGGCGCGCAAGGGCACCGAGGTGATCTACGTGCCCGGCAACCACGACGAAGCCGCGCGCCAGTTCGACGGCATGGCCTTCGGCGACATCACCGTGCGCGAAGAGGCGATCCACGTCACCGCCACCGGGCGCCGCCTGTGGGTGGTGCATGGCGACCTGTTCGACGGCGTGGTGCAGCACGCGCGCTGGCTGGCCTATGTCGGCGATTCGCTGTACACGATGATCCTGGCGCTGAACCGGCACTTCAACAGCCTGCGTGCACGCCTGGGCTTTCCGTACTGGTCGCTGTCTCAGTACCTGAAGCACCAGGTCAAGAACGCGGTCAACTACATCGGCGCGTTCGAGAGTGCGATGGTCGACGAGGCGCGCCGCCGCGGCTGCGACGGCGTGGTCTGCGGCCACATCCACAAGGCCGAGATCCGCGAGGTCAACGGCCAGCTCTACTGCAACGACGGCGACTGGGTCGAAAGCCTGTCGGCGCTGGTCGAAACCCTGGAAGGCGAACTGAAGATCGTCTACTGGACCGAGCTGCTCGACGCCCCCGCGCCCGCCATGCGCCGCCGGCGCCGCGCTGCCGTGGCCGGCTGAGCCGGGACGTTTGCGCCCTTGGCTTGTCGCCGCGCGCCTGGCGCCATCCGCATTGCCCTTCCACCGCGCCCAAGGAGGCCGCATGAAGATCCTGATCGTCACCGATGCCTGGGAACCGCAGGTCAATGGCGTGGTGCGCACGCTCAAGTCAACGCGCCGTGAACTGGAGGCAATGGGCCACACGGTCGACATGATCACGCCGCTGGAATTCCGCACGGTGCCGTGCCCGACCTATCCCGAGATCCGGCTGTCGCTGCTGCCGGGCGCACGCGTGCGGCAGCGCATCGCGGCGTTCGGCCCGGACGCGCTGCACATCGCCACCGAAGGCCCGCTGGGGCTGGCCGCGCGCGGCCATGCGCTGCGCCGCAAGCTGCCTTTCACCACCGCCTACCACACGCGCTTCCCGGAATACGTGCAGGCCCGCTTCGGCATTCCGCTGGCGTGGACGTATCGCTTCCTGAAGTGGTTCCATGGCCCCGCCCAGGCCGTGATGGCGCCGACACCGGTGGTGCTGGACGACCTGCGCCGCTACGGCATCGGCAACGCCGTGCTGTGGACACGCGGCGTAGACCTGGACGTGTTCACGCCGCAGCGCGCCAATGTGCTCAACACCGCCCACCCGATCTTCCTGTACGTGGG
This sequence comes from Cupriavidus taiwanensis, assembly GCF_900249755.1. Classification (NCBI taxonomy): domain Bacteria; kingdom Pseudomonadati; phylum Pseudomonadota; class Betaproteobacteria; order Burkholderiales; family Burkholderiaceae; genus Cupriavidus; species Cupriavidus taiwanensis. The sequence goes on along the minus strand of NZ_LT976853.1, from coordinate 1,312,872 downwards.
CCGCGTCGCGGTGGAGAAGAACGTCGAGGCCTTCCTGGCGCTGGACCTGCCCGGCTCCAAATGGGTGGTCGGCGACGGCCCGGCGCTGCCGGCGCTGCGCGCGCGCTATCCGGGCGCCAACTACCTGGGCGTGCTGAGCCAGCCCGAGCTGGCGCGGGTGTATGCTTCCGCTGACGTGTTCGTGTTCCCGAGCCGCACCGACACCTTCGGACTGGTGCTGCTCGAAGCGCTCGCCAGCGGGCTGCCGGTCGCCGCGTACCCGGTCACCGGACCGATCGACGTGCTGGGCGACAGCCCCGCCGGCGTGATGCACGAAGACCTGCGCGAAGCCTGCCTGGAAGCGCTGCGCATCGACCGCGCCACCGCCCGTGCCCATGCCGAGCGGTTCTCGTGGCGCGCCGCGTCCGAGCAGTTCCTGGCCCACCTGCGGCCGTTCGCCGCTGCCAGGCCAGGCCGGGGCGGCGCGGCGGCCCCATCTGGAACACACCAGGCAACACACCAGGCAACACCCCAGCCTCACGCCCCGCAAACCCATGCCGAAACCGCATCCGGAACTGCCGTCCGACCCGCCAATGCAGAGGCCGCCGCCGGCAATGCAGAGCGCTGACTACTCCGTCGACCAGAATCCGCACAAGGGCAACCGGGGCCTGGCGCGCGCCTGGCATGCGGCGATCAATTCGCTGTCGGGGCTGCGCTATGCGGTGCTCGAGGAAAGCGCGTTCCGCCAGGAGCTGACCCTGGTGGTGATCCTGACGCCGTGCGCCTTCCTGCTGCCGGTGACGGCGGTGGAGCGCATCCTGCTGCTGGGCACGCTGCTGGTGGTGCTGATCGTGGAACTGCTCAACTCCAGCGTCGAGGCCGCGGTCGACCGCATCTCGCTGGAACGGCACAGCCTGTCCAAGCGCGCCAAGGACTTCGGCAGCGCGGCGGTGATGCTGGCGCTGGTGCTGTGCGGCGGCACCTGGGCCACCATTGCCGGGCCGCACGTGGTGCGGTGGGCGCGGGCGCTGGCCGGCTGACCCGCGCCGGGCGCGAGACCTGCCCCCGTCCGGGCGGGATGGGGCCAGGCAGGCCGATTGCTTATAATCGCTACCCTGCCCCCCGACTTACCGATCGCACCGATCGCCCGGACGCCCATGGAACCGAAACCGCAAACCGGCCCCCGCCGCACCAGGGACCGCATCCTCGACGTCTCGCTGCGCCTGTTCAACGAAGTCGGCGAGCCCAACGTCACCACCACCACGATCGCGGAAGCGATGGAGATCAGCCCCGGCAATCTCTACTACCACTTCCGCAACAAGGACGACATCATCAACTCGATCTTCGTGCGCTTCGAGCAGGAGATGGAGCGCCGCCTGAAGATGCCGGACGACCACAAGGCCACCCTCGACGAAAGCTGGGGCTACCTGCAGTACATGTCCGAGTTCCTGTGGAACTACCGCTTCCTGTACCGCGACATCAACGACCTGCTGGCGCGCAACCGGATGCTGGAGACCAACTTCAAGCGCATCGTCGAGCAGAAGCAGCGCTTTGCGCACGAGATCTGCCGCCAGTTCATCGAGGACGGCGAGATGGAAGCCACGCCCGAGCAGGTCGAGGCCATCTGCACCAACATGGTGGTGGTCGCCACCTACTGGCTGTCGTTCCAGTTCGTGCAGCATCCGCGCCAGTACAACGATCCCGAGCAGATCCGCGGCTACCTGCACGGCTCGAGCTACCACATCTTCTCGATCCTGGCCCCTTACCTGCGCGGCCGGGCGCGGGAGGCATTCGACCAGCTGGCGCGCGACTACGCGGCCGCCAAGGCCGCCGGCGCGGCAAAGGAAACGAAGTGAAATCCGTCTGCGTGTATTGCGGGTCCAGTCCCGGCAACCGACCCGAATACGCCGAAGGCGCGCGCCTGCTCGGCCGCACCCTGGCCGAAAGCGGGCTGGCGCTGGTGTACGGCGGCGGCAAGGTGGGCCTGATGGGCATCGTCGCCGATGCCGTGCTGGAACATGGCGGCCGTGTCATCGGCATCATCCCGGAAGCGCTGATGCAGAAGGAGGTCGGCCACCGCGGGCTGACCGAGCTGCACGTGGTGCGCAACATGCACGAACGCAAGCAGATGATGGCCGACCGCGCCGACGCCTTTGTCGCCATGCCCGGCGGCGTGGGCACCTTCGAGGAACTGTTCGAGACCTTCACCTGGCTGCAGCTGGGCTATCACGCCAAGCCGGTGGGGCTGCTCAATGTCGCCGGCTTCTACGACGGCATGCTGGGCTTCCTGTCGCACGCGGTGCGCGAAGGCTTCCTGAAGCAGGTGCACGCAGAACTGCTGCACGTGGGCGACACGCCCGCCGGGCTGCTGGCGCAACTGGCGGCGGCGCCGCGCGTGCGCGTCGACAAGTGGCAGCAGGCGCGCGAGCAGACCTGAATCCGGCGTTGCGCCCGTCGTCCCCGCGAAAGCGGGAATGACGTGTTCAGTGCAACTGGCCTAGAACGACGAGCCCGGCTCGCGCAGGAACGCCAGTTCCTGCGCCGTACTCTGGCGGCCCAGCACCGCATTGCGATGCGGGAAGCGGCCATAGCGCGCGATGATCACGCGGTGCTTTTCGGCCCACTCCACCACATCCACTTTCCCGCCGCTCACGTCGCGCAGCTGCGTCATCAGCCGCACCGCCTCGTCCTGGTCTTCCAGCGCTTCGGAATGCTCGAACGGCATGTAGCAGAACATGCGGTGGAAGTCGGTCGGCAACGCGCGGTCCATGCCGGCGGCAACGATGCGTTTGGCCAGCGCCAGCGCCTGCGCATCGGTGCCGAAGCTGCGCTGATCGTTGCGGAACATGTTGCGCGGGAACTGGTCCAGCAGCACAACGCGCGCGCAGGCGCCCTCGGGTGTGACCGACCAGTCGTCGGGCGCGCCGTCGCACGCGACCTGCCAGTCGGACAGGAAGTTGGCGCGGATCTGTGCGTCGAATGCGTCCGACTTGGTGAACCATTGCGGCCGCGCGGTATTCCAGGCGGCCGAGCCGGACCGGTCGAACCAGAAATCCAGCACACGCTGCGCGTCTTCAGGCAGTTGGGCGGTCATGCGGAAAACCTCTCGAGGTGAAAACCGAAGCCGCGGCGCCTCAGCGCGCCACGTTGCGCATCCAGTCGGCGGTCTGGAAGAAGGCCTGCATCAGGCGCAGCTGCAGGTCTTCGGGCAGGCCGATGTCCTGCATCGCCAGCGCCATGCAGCGCATCCACTGGTCGCGCTCGCTGACGCCGATCTCGAACGGCATGTGGCGCGCGCGCAGGCGCGGATGGCCGAAGCGCTCGATAAAGTGGTTGGGGCCGCCCAGCCAGCCGCACAGGAACCAGAACAGCTTGTCGCGCGAGCCGTCCAGCGACGGCGGGTGCAGCGCGCGCAGCCCCGCGAACTGCGGTTCCAGGTCCATCAGGTCGTAGAAGCGGTCGACCAGCTCGCGCACGCGCGCCTCGCCGCCCACCAGTTCAAATGCAGTGACCTCGGCGTTGCCGGGCTTGTCGTCGGATTCAGTACTCATTACACACTCAAACAGCGCAGCCACTCAGGCATCGCGCAAGGTCGCCAGCGCGGGCTGGCGCAGCACTGCGCGCAGGCCCAGCCAGCCGCCGGCAAAAGCGCACAGCATGCCAGAAACCACGCCGACCGGCACGATCCACGCATTGAAGCGGTACGGGAAGTCGAACACGTACTGCGACAGCCCCCAGCCCACCGCGATCGCCCCGATGCTGGCCAGCAGGCCGGCCAGCCCGCCCACCACCAGGAATTCGGCATACTGCGTCTGCCGCACCAGCGCCGCGGAGGCGCCCAGCGCCTTGAGCAGGCCGGCGTCGCGCATGCGCTCGTCGCGCGCGCCGGACAGCGCGGCGTACAGCACGGTGACCCCGGCAGCCAGCGTAAAGACGAACAGGAACTCCACCGCCGCGATCACCTGGTCCAGGATGTCCTGGATCTGGCGCAGGATCATGTCGGTGTTGACCACGGTGATGTTGGGAAAGGCCGCGGTCAGCCGGTTGCCCAGCGCGGCGCTGGCGGGCGGCAGGTGGAACGACGTGATGTAGGTCTCGGGCATGCCCTGCATCGCCCGCGGCGGCAGGATCACGAAGAAGTTGACCCGCATCGAGCCCCAGTCGAGCTTGCGCAGCGAGGTCACGCGCGCCTGCACGGGCTGGCCGGCCACGTCGAAGCGCAGCGTGTCGCCGAGCCGGATGCCCAGGGTCTTGGCAATGCCCTCTTCCACCGACGCGCCCGCCTCGGCGCCGTCGGAGCCGTTGGACCAGCGCCCGGCGATGACGCGGTTGCCCTCGGGCAGCGCATCGGTATAGGACAGGTTGAACTCGCGCTCGACCAGGTTGCGCGCGCGCCCGTCCTCGAAACTGTCGCCGCGGATGGCGCGCTCGCCGATATGGGTCAGGCGCCCGCGCACCATCGGGTAGAGCAGGTCCGTGATGCCGGCGCCGGCCAGCATCTGGCGCAGCGGCTCGCGCTGGTCCGGCTGGATATTGATGATGAAGCGGTTGGGCGCGTCGGCGGGCGTGGCGCTGCGCCAGGAATCGACCAGGTCGTTGCGCGTCATGCCGAGCAGCAGCAGCGCCATCAGTCCCACCGCCAGCGCCACGGTCTGCAGCACCGTGACCGCGCGGCGGCGCTCCAGCACCGCCAGCGCAAAGCGCCACCCCACCGCCGCGCGCCCGCGCAGTCGTCCGCGCAGCAGCCGCGACAGCAGCGTCAGCAGGGCCAGCGCGAGCACGCCGAAGACGATGCCCGCGGCGACAAAGCCGCCGGCGGTGGTCAGGCCCAGCCGCAGGTCGCGCGCCGCCACCAGCAGCAGCGCGACAAAGGCGCCCAGTCCCAGCGCGTAGGCCACCCAGGCCGACACCGGCGGCAGCCCGATATCGCGCCGCAGCACCCGCAGCGGCGCGACCCGCGTCAGCGCCAGCAGCGGCGGCAGCGCGAACCCGGCCAGCAGCACCAGCCCGGCCAGCACGCCCACCAGCGCCGGCAGCAGCGACGGCTGCGGCAGCGACACCTTGAGCAGCCCGCCCAGCGACAGCAGCAGGCCATAGTGCGCCAGGTAGCCGAGCAGCACGCCGGCCAGCGCGCCGGCCGCGCCGACCAGCAGGAATTCCAGCCCGAACGCGCGCAGGATCTGCCCGCGCGACAGCCCCAGGCACTTGTACACCGCGCAGGCATCGGTGTGGCGCTGCATATAGCGGCGCGCCGACATGGCGATCGCCACCGCCGCGATCATCGACGACAGCACCGCCACCAGCGACAGGAAGCGCTCGGCGCGGTCCAGCGTGGCGCGCATCTGCGGCTGGCCGGATTCCAGCGACTCGACCCGCGTATTGCGCAGCTGGCGCCGTTCGATCTCGTCCTGCGCCCACTTCTGGAAGGCCGCGCCGGCGGCGTCGGGGCCGGCCACCAGCAGCCGGTAGGTGACGCGGCTGCCCCAGCCGATCAGCCCGGTGCTGTCCAGCTCCGCGAGCGGCATCAGCACGCGCGGCGCGAAGTTCATGAAGCCGGTGCCGCGGTCGAGTTCCTGCGTGATGATGCGGTCGATGCGGAAGCTGCGGCTGCCCAGCCGCAGGCTGTCGCCCACCGCAACGCCCAGCGCGCCCAGCAGCGCCTCGTCGACCCATACCGTGCCCGGCCCGGGAATGCCAGCGGCGGGCGCGTCCGGCCCGCCCGGCGCGCCGGCCACCCTGAGCTTGCCGCGCAGCGGATAGCCGTCGGTCACCGCCTTGAGCGCGGCCAGCTGGCTGGTGGGCTCGGCGCCGGCCTGGGCCTTGCCCTCGGCGGTGGCCATGCTCGGGAAGGTCACGGTCTGCGCCACCGCCAGGCCGGCGGAGCGCGCGCGCCGGGCAAAGGCGGCATCGAAGGGCTGGTCGGCCACCAGCAGCACGTCGGATGCGATCATCTGGCGCGCATCGCGCTCCAGGCCCAGCCGCATGCGGTCGGCCATGAAGCCCACGCTGGTCAGCGCGGCCACGGCCAGCACCAGCGCAAACAGCAGCAGGTAGAGCTCGCCCGCCAGCCAGTCGCGCCGGGCCATGCGCAGCGCCTGGCGCCAGGCGGAGAATTTGCCGCCAGCGGCAGCGTGCAGTGCGGCGGGTTGGGCGGCAGTGGCGGGGACGTCGATGGCAGACTCGGAGGGCATCGGTTGGTGTGTTCTTGGTTGCTGGCGCCGTTGCGCCTCGGGTCAGTCGGGCAATGCGGAAAAGCAGGCGGGAAGGCCCGCGGCGCTAGCGCGGCGCGTCATGCCGGGTGCCGCCGCGCAGGCTGGCATGGAGGCGGCGCACGCCGCGCCACAACTTGGGCAGCAGCCACACCGACGCCACCAGGAAAATCGCCAGCAGCACCAGGAACAGCACCGGCACGAAGAACGCCAGCAGCAGGCTGCCGGTGGCGGTCAGGTCTTCAGTGACTGAGGCCGTCCAGTTGGAAAACGGTTCCGGCGACACGTTGATCAGTGCGCGCGTGCCGGCCTTGACCGCATGCGCGGTGCCGGCCAGCGTGCCGCCGATCAGGCCCGCCGCCACCACCCACTGCGGATCGAGCTGGCCGAACGCGGCCGCGGCCAGGATCGCGCCGGCGGGAATGCGGATAAAGGTATGGATGCCGTCCCAGACGGTATCGAAGGCCGGCACCTTGTCGGCGACGAACTCGGCCACGGCCAGCACCGCGGCCACGCCGATCACCCACCAGGATTCGAGCGGCTGCAGCCCGGGCGGCAGTTCCAGCCAGCCCAGCCGCGCCAGCACCCCGGCGGCCAGCACGGCAAGATACAGGCGAAAGCCGCTGGCCCAGGACATGCCCGCGGCCAGCGCGGCGGTTTCCAGCATGGCGCTCCTTGCAAGGGTCCGGCGCGGGCCGGTGCAGACATCGGCGCGCCCTGGCTGGGAGTGTAATACGGACGGGGCGGACGGGGCGGACGGGGCGGACGGCGCTCAGCTCCCTTCCTTGCCGTCCGGCCCGAACCACGGCAGCGCCTCTTGCGGGGTCAGGATGCCCGCCGGCTCGGCCATGGTGTAGCCGGGCAGCGCCTCGATGCGCCGGGCAAAGGCCGGATCGGCCAGCAGCGCCAGCAGCGCGGCCATCCAGCCGGCGGTCTGGTCGTTCTTGCGCAGCGCCAGGTAATAGGCCTCGCGCGTGAGCGGCACGAACGCCAGCCCATGGGCCTCGGCGTTCATGCGCAGCCCGAAACCGGCCTGGGCGCGGCCGCTGTGCACGGCTTCCGCCACTTTTTCATTGCTGAACTCGGTTTCGTCGTAGCCGTTGATCAGGTCGGGATACAGGCCTTCGGCCGCCAGCAGCTGGTCGAACAGCATGCGCGTGCCCGAACTGCGCTGCCGATTGACGAAGCGCACCTGGCTGCGCGCCAGTCCGCGCAAGTCGTGCACCTCGCGCGCCAGCATCAGCCCCTGCTCGCGCCACGCCAGCCGCAGCAGCCGCACCGAGCCAGGCCGCAGCCACTTGCGCAAGGTCACGTGCGCCACCGAGCCCGCGGTCTGCACCGGCGAGACATAGAATCCGGCCAGTTCCGACTGGCGCTCCTGCAGGCAGATCAGCCCTTCCACGCTGCCGCAGAACACCGTGTCGAGCTGCAGCGGGCTGGCGGCGTTGCCCAGCGCGGTGGCCAGCACCTCCACCGCCGGATCATGGCTGCCCGTGAAATGCACGCATGCCTGCGGCTGCTGCGCGTCATCGAGGTCGGCGATGAACTCCGCCATGGCGCGCTGCACCGCCGGCTCGATCGATTCGCGCAGGCGCAGCTCGGCCCGCAGCAGGCGCTCGCCGAAGCGCGTCAGCGAGGCGCCGCGCCCGCGCTCCATATCCAGCACGCTGCGCCCGAGCATCTCTTCCCACGACCGCATCACGCCCCAGGCGTGGCGGTACGACAGCCCGATCTCGCGCGCGGCGCGGTGCAGCGACCCGGTCTCGCGCACGGCCTTGAGCAGCTGGAACACCTTGGCATTGGCGCGCGGATTGTCGTCGGGGGCGACCACCGGAAACAGGTCGAAGCGGAAGGTCATAGGTTCTCCGCTACATATTTACTTGTCGAACTCGACTGAACCACAATGAATACCCCATTCTTATGTTGTTTTGCCGCATTCTCCATGAGATCGGAAGGCAAAAGCAATTATGTTCAGTAAAACATAACATCGAGGAGATCCACATGCCAAGCCCTGTCCAGTCTTTGCGCCGCCACGCGCGCCGCATCGCCATGGCGCTCCTTTGCATCGGCCTGCTGTCCGCCGCGCATGCCGGCGAGCTGAAGCTGGCCACCACCACCAGCACCGAGAACTCGGGCCTGCTGAAGTACCTGCTGCCGCGCTTCGAGCAAAAGTCCGGCGTCACCGTGAAGGTGATCGCCGTGGGCTCGGGCAAGGCCATGAAGATGGGCGAGATGGGCGATGTCGACGTGCTGCTGGTGCACGCGCGCAAGATGGAAGACGCCTTCGTCGCCGCCGGCTACGGCGTGAACCGGCGCGACGTGATGGTCAACGATTTCATCGTGGTCGGGCCGGCCAGCGACCCGGCTGGCATCAAGGGCGGCAAGGACGTGCTGGCCGGCTTGCGCAAGCTCGCCGCCAGCGGCAGCAAGTTCATCTCGCGCGGCGACAACTCCGGCACCGACGTGATGGAAAAGGACTACTGGAAGCAGCTCGGCATCGAGCCCAGGGGCCAGCCGTGGTACGTCAACGCCGGCCTGGGCATGGGCGAAGTGCTGACCATGGCGGCGCAGATGCCGGCCTACACGCTGTCGGACCGCGCCACCTACGGCGCTTACCGGGCCAAGACCGGGCTGGCGATCGCCATCGAAGGCGACCCGAAGATGTTCAACCCGTACGGGATCATCGCGGTCAACCCCGCCCGGCATCCGGGCACCAACTACAAGGATGCGATGAAGCTGGTGGAGTGGATCACGTCGAAGGAAGGACAGGACGCGATCGCGGGGTACAAGGTGGAGGGGGAGCGGCTGTTCTTCCCCACTTCCCAGTCAAAGTAGCACCAGCCGCCCGCGTCGCGGCTCACCCCGCCTCCGCCTCCAGCCTCGGCAACTGCGGCAGATCCGCCGCCACCTCCGCGATCATGCGCCGGATCCACATCACGTCCGGCGCGGCGTGGCAGCGCTCGTGCCATAGCTGGTAGAAGCGCATGCGCGGGAACGACACCGGCGACGGCACCATCCGGATCGGCAGGTACTGCGCATAGTGCGCGGCAAACTGCCGGCCGGTGGTGAAGACCATGTCGGTCTTCATCAGCACATACGGCACCAGCCCGAAGTACGGCAGCGTGACCTGGATATTGCGCTTGTAGCCCTGCTCGGCGAGCGCCTGGTCGATCATGCTGCGCTGCATCGACGCATAGGGCGCCGGCGCCAGGTGCGGCATTTCCAGGTAATGCTTGAGCGTCAGTCCCTTGCGCGCCAGCGGGTGCTGCGCGCCCAGCATGCACACCACCTCGTCGTCGAACAGTGGCGAGATATGCAGGTGCTCCGGCGGCGACAGCCAGTTGCCGACCACGATATCCAGCTGCCCCTGTTCCAGGTCGTCGAGGAAGTCCGACGACGACGTCATCGGATGCACGAACAGCTTGGCGCCCGGCGCCAGCCGGCGCACGCGCTCGACGATATTGGGCAGGAAGAAGGCGTCCAGGTAGTCGGGCGCGCCGAGGTGGAAGGTGCGCGTGGTGGTGGCCGGGTCGAACTGCTGCGGCGGGCGCGCGATGCGGTCCATCGCCGCCAGGCTCTGCTCGGCCAGCGCCAGCAGTTCGCGGCCGCGCTCGGTGGGCACCATGCCGTTTTTGCCCCGCACCAAAATGGCGTCGCCGGTGATCTCGCGCAGGCGCTTCAGGGTGTTGCTGATGGCGGGCTGGGACTGGCCTAGGCGCACGGCGGTGCGGGTCACGCTCTGCTCGGTGAGCAGGGTATGGAGCACCCGCAGCAAATAGGTATCGAGATGGTCGCGTCCGTGCATGGCGATGGCGGCCCTCCGGCGGGGGCCGGATGGGTGGCGTGGGGGATGGGAACGGCGCATAGTGTATGACAGGCACCCCACAATCGGTCAAATCCGCATACCGCTCGGTGCGGACGGGCACCGACGGGCATGCCCGCTGATGGCGCATATCACCTGGGTCGAATATTGCATGAAACGTAGCGATGCTATGTTTCCGCCATCCCCAAGAGAGAGAAGACCATGGAGACGCAAACCATCCGCTTTTTCCACCGCGGCCAGGTCAAGGAAGTATCCGACGCCCCCATTACCCGCACCGTGCTGCAGTACCTGCGTGAAGACGCGCGCTGCACCGGCACCAAGGAAGGCTGCGCCGAAGGCGACTGCGGCGCCTGCACCGTCGTGGTCGGCGAGCTGCAGGACGGCGGCGACGTCGAATTCAAGGCGGTCAACGCCTGCATCCAGTTCCTGCCCACGCTCGACGGCAAGGCCCTGATCACGGTCGAGGACCTGCGCCAGGCCGACGGCAACCTGCACCCGGTGCAGGAAGCCATGGTCGAGTGCCACGGCTCGCAGTGCGGCTTCTGCACCCCCGGCTTCGTGATGTCGCTGTGGGCGCTGTACCAGCAGCACACCCCGGGCGGCGAAGCCCCCTCGCGCCAGACCATCTGCGACGCGCTGACCGGCAACCTGTGCCGCTGCACCGGCTACCGCCCGATCATCGATGCCGGCGAGCGCATGATGGCCCTGCCCGCCCCCAGCGCCGACAAGCTCAACCCGAAGCAGATCGCCGACACCCTGCGCAACCTGAAGCGCGGCGAGACCTTCCGCTACCGCGCCCAGGGCCAGGAGTTCCTGGCCCCGCGCACCGCGGCCGAGTTCGGCGCGATCAAGGCGGCGCAGCCCGATATCCGCATCCTGGCCGGCAGCACCGACGTGGGCCTGTGGGTCACCAAGCAATTCCGCGAGCTGGGCAACCTGCTCTATGTGGGCCAGGTGGAAGACCTGAACCACATCGAGCAACGCGACGGCATGGTCGAGATCGGCGCCGCCGTGACGCTGGAAAAGGCCTACGCCGCACTCAACGCCGCGCATCCCGAGCTGGAAGAACTGTGGAAGCGCTTTGCCTCGCTGCCGATCCGCAATGCCGGCACGCTGGGCGGCAATATCGCCAACGGCTCGCCGATCGGCGACTCGATGCCGGCGCTGATCGCGCTGGGCGCGGAAGTGGTGCTGCAGCACGGCGAGACGCGTCGCACGCTGCCGCTGGAAGACCTGTACCTGGCGTACCAGAAGACCGCGATGCAGCTGGGCGAGTTCGTCGCCGCGCTGCGCGTGCCGGTCGCCGGCCCGCAGCACTTCCGCACCTACAAGCTGTCCAAACGCTTTGACGAGGATATTTCCGCGGTGTGCGCCGCGTTCGGCATCACGGTGCAGGACGGCATCGTCACGCAGGCCCGCATCGCCTTCGGCGGCATGGCCGCGACGCCCAAGCGCGCCCCCGCCACCGAGGCCGCGCTGACCGGCCAGCCGTGGAACGAAGCCACCGCGCGTGCCGGCATGGCCGCGCTGGCGCAGGACTACACGCCGCTGTCCGACATGCGCGCGACCGCGTCGTACCGCAGCCGCGGCGCCGCCAACCTGCTGTACCGGTTCTGGCTGGAAACCAACGCCGACGCACTGCCCGCCGCAGCCGTCAATGTCCGCGCCCCTGGCGCCGGCACCACTGAAACCGCAGCCGCAACCGCCACGGCCTGAGCCACAGAACAAGGAAAGCATCGGCATGAACAAGCAAACCGAACCCTTCCTGCTCGACGCCGCCGCCGAACAGGTACCGCAGGTCGGCATCTCGCGTCCGCACGAATCGGCCCACCTGCACGTGGCCGGCACCGCCACCTACACCGACGACATCCCCGAGCTGGCCGGCACGCTGCACGCCGCGCTCGGCATGAGCAGCCGCGCGCACGCGCGCATCAAGTCGGTCTCGCTTGACAAGGTGCGCGCCGCGCCCGGCGTGGTCGACGTACTGACCGTGGACGACATTCCCGGCACCAATGACTGCGGCCCGATCATCCACGACGACCCGATCCTGGCGCGCGGCGTGGTGCAGTTCATCGGCCAGCCGGTCTTCATCGTGGTGGCGACCTCGCATGACGCCGCCCGCCGCGCCGCCCGCCTTGGCGTGATCGACTACGAAGACCTGCCGCCGGTGCTGTCGCCGCAGGCCGCGCACGAGGCCGGCAGCTACGTGCTGCCACCGATGCACCTGACTCGCGGCGAGCCCGCCGCGCGCATTGCCGGCGCGGCCCACCAGGACAGCGGCACGATCCACCTCGGCGGCCAGGAGCAGTTCTACCTGGAAGGCCAGATCTCGTACGCCGCGCCGCGCGAGAACGACGGCATGCATGTGTGGTGCTCGACCCAGCACCCGACCGAGATGCAGCACGCGGTCGCGCACATGCTGGGCTGGCACGCGCACCAGGTGCTGGTCGAATGCCGGCGCATGGGCGGCGGCTTCGGCGGCAAGGAATCGCAGTCGGCGCTGTTCGCCTGCTGCGCCGCGCTGGCGGCGTGGAAGCTGATGTGCCCGGTCAAGCTGCGCCCGGACCGCGACGACGACATGATGATCACCGGCAAGCGCCATGACTTCGTGTTCGACTACAGCGTCGGCCACGACGACGAGGGCCATATCGAAGGCGTCAAGGTCGAGATGGTGTCGCGCGCCGGCTTCTCGGCCGACCTGTCGGGCCCGGTGATGACCCGCGCCATCTGCCACTTCGACAACGCCTACTGGCTGCCGAACGTGCAGATCGACGGCTACTGCGGCAAGACCAACACGCAGAGCAACACCGCGTTCCGCGGCTTCGGCGGTCCGCAGGGCGCGTTCGCGGTCGAGTACATCCTGGACAACGTCGCCCGCGCGGTCGGCAAGGATTCGCTGGACGTGCGCCGCGCCAACTTCTACGGCAAGACCGAGAACAACGTCACGCCCTACGGCCAGACCGTGGAAGACAACGTCATCCACGAGCTGATCGACGAACTGGTAGCCAGCAGCGAATACCGCGCCCGCCGCGAGGCCACGCGCGCGTTCAACGCCGCCAGCCCGGTGCTGAAGAAGGGCATCGCCATCACCCCGGTGAAGTTCGGCATCTCGTTCAACGTGGCCCACTTCAACCAGGCCGGCGCGCTGGTGCACGTCTACAACGACGGCTCGGTGCTGGTCAACCACGGCGGCACCGAGATGGGCCAGGGCCTGAACACCAAGGTGGCGATGGTGGTGGCGCACGAACTCGGCATCCGCATGGAGCGCGTGCGCGTGACCGCGACCGACACCAGCAAGGTGGCCAACACCTCGGCCACCGCGGCATCGACCGGCGCCGACCTGAACGGCAAGGCCGCGCAGGACGCGGCGCGCCAGATCCGCGAGCGCCTGGCCGAGTTTGCCGCGCGCAAGGCCGGCGTGGCGCCGTCCGAGGTGCGCTTCAACGATGACCTGGTCAGCGCCGGCGAACTGCGGCTGTCGTTCGGCGAGCTAACGCGCGAAGCCTACGTGGCGCGCGTGCAGCTGTGGTCCGACGGCTTCTACACCACGCCCAAGCTGCACTGGGACCAGAAGACGCTGCAGGGCCGCCCGTTCTACTACTTCGCCTACGGCGCCGCGTGCTCCGAGGTGCTGGTCGACACGCTCACCGGCGAATGGAAGCTGCTGCGCGCCGACGCGCTGCACGACGCCGGCCGCTCGCTGAACCCGGCGATCGACATCGGCCAGGTCGAAGGCGCCTTCATCCAGGGCATGGGCTGGCTGACCACCGAGGAACTGTGGTGGAACAAGGACGGCAAGCTGATGACGCACGCCCCGTCGACGTACAAGATCCCGACGGTCAACGACTGCCCGGAGGCCTTCAACGTACGCCTGTTCCACAACCGCAATGTCGAGGACAGCATCCACCGCTCCAAGGCCGTCGGCGAGCCGCCGCTGCTGCTGCCGTTCTCGGTGTTCTTCGCGATCCGCGACGCCGTGGCCGCGCTGGGCGACTACCGCATCAACCCGCCGCTGAAGGCCCCGGCCACCAGCGAGGCAATCCTCGACGCGGCAGACGCCGTGCGCGCGGCGGTGGCGCAAGGGGCTGCTCAGGTGGCTGCTCAGGTGGCTGCTCCGGCGGCCTGAAAGGTGGCAAGGAAGCGCGCGCCTGCGGAAGCCCCGGACTTTCCCCCCTCGACTGCGTTGACAGGCGAGGGGCCGGTGGCAGAAGCAGGCGCGCGCCACCCCTGACGCCAGCGATCACACCAGCGATCACACCAGCGATACCACGCATCACCACAAGGCCCCCGACCATGCAGGACGCACCGCTCAAACCCTTCCGCTTCGCCGACGCCGCCCGCATGGTGCGTGCCGGCGTGCCGGTGGCGATGGTCACCATCGTCGAGGTCAAGGGCTCGGCGCCGCGCGAGGCCGGCATCCGCATGCTGGTCAGCGCCGACGACCTGGTCGGCACCATCGGCGGCGGCCACCTGGAATGGCGCGGCATGGACATCGCGCGCGAGATGCTGGTGCGCGGTGAACAACGCCGGATCGAGCGCATTCCGCTCGGGCCGGCGCTGGGGCAGTGCTGCGGCGGCGTGGTGCAGCTTGCGTTCGAGGTGCTGGGCGCAGCCGACCTGCACTGGCTCGACGCGATCGAATGCAATTTCACTGCCGGCAAGGCACTGCAGCGGCAGGTGCCGGCCAGCGGCGCGATCACCCATGGCGACAGCCATGCCGTGATCCCCGGCGTAACGCTGCACGCCGACGGCAGCTGGACCGATACGCTGGTGCCCGACACCATGCACGTCGTGCTGTTCGGCGCGGGCCATGTCGGCCATGCGCTGGTCAAGGTGCTGGCCACGCTGCCGTGCCGCGTGCACTGGGTCGACGAGCGCGACACGCTGTTCCCCGGCGGGCTGCCGGATAACGTCGAGGCCGAGGCCAGCGACACGCCCGAGGCCGTGGTCGCGCAGGCGCCCGCGGGCAGCTACTTCCTGGTGATGACGCACAGCCATGCGCTCGACCAGACCCTGTGCGAAGAAATCCTGAAGCGCACCGATTTCGCCTACTTCGGGCTGATCGGCTCCAAGACCAAGCGCGCGCGCTTTGAACACCGCATGGCCGAACACGGCATCGACCCGGCCAGGTTTGCGGAAATGACATGCCCCATGGGGGTTCCCGGGATAACCGACAAGGCACCGGCTATGATTGCGGTTGCTATCGTCGCCCAGCTGCTGCAGGTCCGCGAACAGCGCCTGGCCGCGCTGCGTGCAGGCCTGCCGGAGGCGGTGCATCCCTGAGAACCCGTGCCGCCGGCCCTGGCCGGCGGGCATAGAGAACACGAGGCCCCCATGACCATCGATGCCGCGCTGGCGGACCAGATCCGCCGCACCCCCAAGGCCGAACTGCATGTGCATATCGAAGGCACGCTCGAGCCGGAACTGATCTTCCGGCTGGCGCAGCGCAACCAGGTGGCGCTGCCCTACCCCAGCGTCGAGGCGCTGCGCGCCGCCTACGCCTTCACCGACCTGCAGTCGTTCCTGGACATTTACTACGCCGGCGCCAGCGTGCTGCTGACCGAGGAAGATTTCTTCGACATGACGATGGACTACGTCAAGCGCGCCGTCGCCGACAACGTCCGCCACGCCGAGATCTTCTTCGATCCGCAGACCCATACCGCGCGCGGCGTGCCGATCGGCGTGGTGATCGACGGCATTGCCGATGCCCTGGCGCAGGCCCGCACCGAGTACGACTTCTCCAGCAGCCTGATCCTGTGCTTCCTGCGCCATTTGCCGGAAGAAGACGCGTTCGCCACGCTGGACGCGGCGCTGCCGTACCGCGACCGCTTCGTCGGCGTCGGGCTCGATTCGTCGGAACAAGGCAACCCGCCCGAGAAATTCGCGCGCGTGTTCGCCCGGGCGCGCGAGCTGGGCCTGCACCTGGTCGCGCACGCGGGCGAGGAAGGCCCGGCGCAGTACGTCGCCGATGCCCTCGACATCCTGAAGGCCGAGCGCATCGACCACGGCGTGCGCGCCATCGACGATCCCGCGCTGGTTGCGCGCCTGGCGCGCGAGCGCGTGGCGCTGACGGTGTGCCCGCTGTCGAACGTCAAGCTCAAGGTCTACCCCGACCTGCGCGACCACCCGCTCAAGCGCATGCTGGATGCGGGCGTGGCGGTCACGCTGCATTCGGACGACCCGGCCTACTTCGGCGGCTATATGAATGCGAACTGGGAAGCCACCTTCGACGCGCTGCCGCTGGATGCGGCCGATGCGCACAAGCTGGCGCGCAACAGTTTTGAAGCGGCCTTCCTGCCTGCCATGCAGAAGGCCGAGTTCCTGGCGGAAGTCGACCACTTCTGGTCCGCTCCGCCCAAGTCCCCGCCCGCAACGGCCCCCGCGGCCTGAGCGCGGCGCATGCCAATAGCCCGGCCTGCTGCTTGCACCCTTCGCGGTGCCGCGCGGGCCGGTCACGAGAGACAAGCCATGACGACCCACCCCACCACTGACTCCCGTACCCGTGCCATTCGCGGCCGCGTGCTGCATTTCCTGCGCGACCCGCAATTCCATGAGGACGCGTATCAGTACTGGGACGACGGGGTGCTGATCGTCACCGAAGGGCGCATCGCCGCCGCCGGCGACTACACCGAGCTGGCGGAGCGCATTCCGGCCGGCGCCGAGGTCGTCGACCATCGCGGCAAGCTGATCGTGCCCGGCTTTATCGACACCCACGTGCACTACCCGCAGACCGACATGATCGCGTCGCCGTCGCCGGGCCTGCTGCACTGGCTCGACACCTACACCTTCCCCGAAGAGCGCCGCTTCGCCGACCCCGACTACGCGCGCGGCGTCGCCGGCTTCTTCACCGAGGAACTGCTGCGCAACGGCACCACCAGCGCGGTGGTCTGGAGCACGGTGCACAAGGCCTCGGCCGACGCGCTCTTTGCCGAAAGCGAGGCGCGCAACCTGCGCATGGTCACCGGCAAGGTGATGATGGACCGCAACTGCCCCGAATTCCTGCGCGACACCGCCGAGAGCGGCGCGCAGGACTCCGCCGACCTGCTGTCGCGCTGGCATAACAAGGGACGCCTGTCGTACGCCATCACGCCGCGCTTCGCCCCCACCTCGACCGAGGCGCAGCTGGCCGCGTGCGGCGAGCTGGCGCGGGCCTACCCCGACGCCTTTATCCAGACCCACGTGGCCGAAAACCGCGACGAGGTCAAATGGGTGGCCGAGCTGTTCCCCGATGCGCGCAGCTACCTGGACGTCTACGACCGCTACGGCCTGCTGCGCCCGGGTGCGATGTACGGCCACGCCATCTACCTGGACCAGGACGACCGCCGCCGGCTGGCCGACAGCGGCGCCGCGGTGGCGCACTGCCCCACCTCCAACCTGTTCCTGGGCAGCGGCTTCTATGACTTCCACCAGTCCGATGCCAACCGCCTGAACGTGACGCTGGCCACCGACGTCGGCGGCGGCACCTCGTTCTCGATGTTCCGCACCATGAACGCCGCGCACAAGGTGGCGCGCATGGGCGGCTACTACCTGACCGCGCTGCGCATGTTCTACCTTGCCACCCGCGCCGCGGCGGAGGCGCTGGGCTGGACCGGCCGCGTCGGCAGCTTCAGCGTTGGCTGCGAGGCCGACTTCATCGTGCTCGACCCCAAGGCCACGCCGCTGATCGCACGACGCAGCAACCGCTCGGAAACGCTGGAAGAAGAGCTGTTCGCCTTTGCCATGCTGGGCGACGACCGCGTGATCGACAGCGTCTACGTGATGGGCGAGGCCGCCAGCGTGCCGGCAGCCTGATCCGCCACACGACTGCTCACCAGCGCCCGCCGCCCTGCGGCGGGCGCTTCTTTACCGCTTCCGCCATCCCACCGGCTTGACGACCGTCAAGACTGTCCTCGACAAAGCCTTCTAACCTTGCGGTTCCGCCGCGGCCGTTCTGCGTTGCCGCGCAGCCATACCCATCGACCGCAATCAGAAGGTTCTGCATGACCGCCTCTCACACCGCAGATTCCCCCGCCGGGCCTGCCGCCCCGCAAGCCACCGCGCACCCCCGCGCGCACCCCCACGCCCCGCATGACGCGCCCCTGCCGGAACCGATCGCGCCAGACGCGCCGCTGCCCTCGCGCAAGATCATCCGCGGCTGGCTGATCCCGCTGGGCCAGCGCAGCACGCCGCGCGCGCTGATGCTGTTCGCCTTCGATTACCTGTTGTTCGGCGCCGTGCTGGCCGGCGTGGTGCTGGCACCGCACTGGGCCGCCAAGCTGGCGCTGGGCGTGCTGGCGGGGCTGGTGATCGCGCGCCTGTTTATCATCGGCCACGATGCCTGCCACCAGAGCCTGACCCCGCGCCGCGGCCTGAACAAGTGGCTGGGCCGGCTGACTTTCCTGCCGTCGCTGACGCCCTATAGCCTGTGGGAAGTCGGCCACAACGTGGTGCACCACGGCTACACCAACCTGAAGGGCTTCGACTTCGTCTGGGCGCCCTATTCGCTCGAGGAATTCAACGCGCTGCCGCGCTGGCGCCGCGTGATGGAGCGCATCTACCGCACCGGCTTCGGCCCCGGCCTGTATTACCTGGTGGAGATCTGGTGGTGCAAGCTGTTCTTCCCCAGCAAGCGCCAGATGGCGACGCGCCGCCCGATCTTCACCGGCGACTGCGTGCTGGTGGCGGCGTTCGGGCTGGCCTGGATCGGCGCGCTGGCGGGCCTGGCGCTGGCCACGGAGCAGTCCGTCTGGATGCTGATCGGTGCCGGCTTCGTGCTGCCCTTCCTGGTATGGAACGTCACCGTCGGCTTCGTGCTGTACGTGCACCATACCCACACCAGCGTCGCCTGGTACGACACCAAGGCGATGTGGGCGCGGGCCCAGCCGTTCGTCTCGACCACCGTGCACCTGCGCTTCCGCCACGGCATAGGCGCAGCGCTGCATCACATCATGGAACACACCGCGCACCACGTCGACATGAGCGTGCCGCTGTACCGCCTCAAGCGCGCGCAGGCGCTGCTGGAGCACGCGCTGCCGGGCCGCATCATCATCGAGAACTTCTCGTGGCGCTGGTACTTCGACACCGCGCGCCGCTGCAAGCTCTATGACTTCAAGGCGCTGTGCTGGACCGATTTCCGCGGCCGCCAGACCAGCGACAACGCGCCGGTGCCGGCCTGATCGCCTGCCGAACGCGGCGGCGGTGGACGATCCACCGCCGCCGCGGTTATAATCGCCGCTTCCATTGGGGAGTAGCCGCCCTGCTCTCACCGCGCCGCGCAATGCGGAAATCCGGGGGACAGGGGCGTACGTCAACAGACTTGACCGCTTGCGGTTATGGCGTGCGCAGCTCCGGACCCGCCTGGCCACGCGGCCCAGGCAGCGTCCATGCCTGGCGAGACCGATGACCATCCCTTTCTGGCCGGGCCGGGAAAGGGT
This sequence comes from Cupriavidus taiwanensis, assembly GCF_900249755.1. Lineage (NCBI taxonomy): Bacteria > Pseudomonadati > Pseudomonadota > Betaproteobacteria > Burkholderiales > Burkholderiaceae > Cupriavidus > Cupriavidus taiwanensis. Next base: position 1,293,448 of record NZ_LT976853.1, on the reverse strand, counting down.
TGCGTCATTGGCATCTCGCGATGCATTGCGGCCCGGTTACCCCACAAGACCAATATGGAAGCCTTCCTCGTCTCCACAGGCATCGTCGCCCTTGCAGAAATGGGCGACAAGACGCAATTGCTGTCGCTGGTGCTGGCCGCGCGCTACCGCAGGCCGGTGCCCATCATCCTCGGCATCCTGATCGCCACGCTGTTCAACCACGGCTTTGCCGGCGCGCTCGGCGGCTGGATCACGCACGTAGTCGGCGAAAGCCTGCTGCGCTGGATCCTGGGCCTGGGCTTTATCGCGATGGCCGCATGGATGCTGATCCCCGACAAGCTCGACGACGCCGACCAGGCCAGGCCCGTCAAGGGCTTCATCGGCATCCTCGGCACCACGCTGGTCGCCTTCTTCTTTGCCGAGATGGGCGACAAGACCCAGATCGCCACGGTGGCGCTGGCGGCGCGCTTCAGCGATGCGGTGCTGGCGGTGGTGATGGGCACCACCTTCGGCATGATGATCGCCAATGCACCGGCTGTGCTGCTGGGCGACAGGTTCGCCAACAAGATGCCGATCGCGCTGGTGCACAAGATTGCGGCGGGGATCTTCCTGGTGCTGGGGGTGCTGGCGTTGCTGAATATCGGAGGGTGAACGGTGCAGCAGGCCAGTTGAAGGCCTCGAACGC
>NZ_LT976853.1:1264651-1292684 GCF_900249755.1 Cupriavidus taiwanensis | reverse complement strand
CCAACAAAAAAAACGGGGCACAAGGCCCCGTTCAAACCCTCGCCGGTCCGGTACTGACGGTTGCCAACCGCTCAACCCTCCGGACCGTCGATCACCGATGCTCGGATTTCGCAGGCCGGCCCTGCAAGGGCCAGCCCCGATGCTTCTCAGTTCAGATCACGTCAGTTCGTGGTCTTGGCACCGCCTTCGAACCACTGCCCCAGCAGGGCGCGTTCGTCGTCGGTGATCTGCGTCACGTTGCCCAGCGGCATCGCCTTCTGCTGCACCGCCTGCTGGTAGATCAGCTGCGCGTGGGCCTTGATGTCCTCGGGCGTCTCGAGCTTGATGCCCTTGGCCGCGGTCGGCATCATCTTCGGCTGCTCGGCGTGGCACTGTACGCAGCGCGCGTTCATCACTTCCTGCACCTTGGCAAAGCTCACGCTGGCTGCCGCGGCGTCGGCGCCTTCGGCCTTGGCCACCGCCGGGCGCGGCTGCGGCGCGATCATCACCGCCACCACGGCCAGCGCGGCGACGCCGGCGGCAGGCCACAGCACGTTGATCTTGCCCTTGTGCTTCAGGATGAAGAACTGGCGGATCAGCACGCCCGACAGCATGATCAGGATCAGCACCACCCAGTTGTACTTGTGCGCGTAGGTCATGCTGTAGTGGTTCGACAGCATCGCGAACAGCACCGGCAGCGTGAAGTAGGTGTTGTGCACGCTGCGCTGCTTGCCGCGCTTGCCGTGGATCGGGTCCACCGGCTGGCCGGCCTTCAGCGCCGCCACCACCTTGCGCTGGCCCGGGATGATCCATGCCAGCACGTTCGCGCTCATGATGGTCGCGACCATCGCGCCGGTCAGCAGGAATGCCGCGCGGCCCGAGAAGATATGGCACGCGACATAGGCGGCGGCGGCAATGTAGATCGCCACCAGGATGCCCACCAGCCGGTCATTTTTGTTGAACAGGCGGCAGATGCTGTCATAGACGATCCAGCCGATCAGCAGGTACGACACCGCGAAGCCGACCGCCGCGCCGGGCGACATGTCGAACACGTTCTTGTCGATCAGGAACGTGCTGGCGTTGAACAGGTACAGCACCACCAGCAGCGCGAAGCCGCTCATCCAGGTGGAATACGACTCCCAGTAGAACCAGTGCAGGTTCTCCGGCAGCGACTTGGGCGCGGTCAGGTACTTCTGCGGGTTGTAGAAGCCGCCGCCGTGCACCGCCCACAGTTCGCCGTCGACACCCTTCTCCTTCAGGTCCGGCGCGGTGGGCTTGGTCAGGCTGTTGTCCAGCCACACGAAATAGAACGAAGAGCCGATCCATGCGATGGCGGTGATGACGTGCACCCACCGCAGCAGCATATTGGCCCAGTCGAGGATATAGCCTTCCATGTCTTGTCTCCTGTTTCCCTATGCCACCGCTTCAGCTGCCGCGGTAGGTCGAGTACGACCAGGGCGAAACCAGGAGGGGCACGTGGTAGTGCGCGTTGACGTCGGCAATGCCGAAGCGCAGCGGCACCACGTCCAGGAAGGCCGGCTCGGGCAGCTTCACGCCCTGGGCGCGGAAATAGTCGCCGGCGGCGAACTCCAGTTCGTACACGCCCGCGGCCAGGTCGGCGCCTTCCAGCAGCGGCTGGTCGCAGCGGCCGTCGTGGTTGGTGACCACGGTCTTGAGGGTCTCGCGACGATTGTCGACAATTTTATGAAGAGTAATCGACATGCCCTGGCCGGGCGTGCCGGCAGCGGTGTCGAGAACATGGGTGGTCAAGCGTCCCATCGTATTTTGTCCTTTGCGATTGGGTTGTGAGGGGCGCCGCTGCCTTCACTAGCACCATGTGTGGGAATGGTGCCCGCTCGGTACGTCTGGTAACGCATCCCGGCGCTGGGTTGGTGCGTGGCGACAATGCGCCCGCGCTTCCCCGTTGGCAATTCAGGGATTTCCCTGAGTTGTCGAAAACCTGAGTCGGTTTTGTTGACAATATTGAGGCCGTAACCAAATAATTGTCAACAATTTTTGGATCACCGTACCCTGATACGCAGGATTTACGGTGCCCTGCCTGACCTGCTGGTGCCACGATGTCCAAGAGCCTGAAGCTGATTGCCGCCAACGCCGAATCGAAGGCCGCCGAGCCGACCGAGATCCCGGGCAAGCCCGCCAAGCCCGCGCGCAAGGGCTCGGTCGAAGAGCGCATGTACCACGAGATCTACGACGCGATCATGGAGCACCGGCTGCCACCGCGCACCAAGCTCACCGAGCATTCGCTTTGCGAGATCTATGCCACCGCGCGCCACACCGTGCGCAAGGTGCTGTCGCACCTGGCGGCCGACGGCATGGTTGACCTGGAGCCCAACCGCGGCGCGTTTATCGCCAGCCCGTCCACCGACGAGGCGCACGACATGTTCGAGCTGCGCCAGATGCTGGAGCGCGCGGTGCTGGAAAAGCTGGCCGGCATGCCTGACGTCAAGGCCGTGATCGCGCCGCTGCGCCAGATGGTGGCCAATGAGCGCCAGGCCTTCCTGACGCACGACCGGCCCAAATGGATCCGCCTGTCCGCCGAATTCCACACCGCGCTGGCGGAACTGTCGGGCAATGCGCTGCTGGTCAACATGATGCGCCGCCTGGTGTCGCGCACCACGCTGATGATCGCCAGCGTCGAAGCGCCGGGCAACAACGCCTGCTCGTTCGACGAGCACGAGGAAATCCTCGACGCCCTGGAACAGGGCAATGCCGCACTGGCCCAGTCGCGCATGGCGCACCACCTTGGCGCCTGCGCCGACCGCGTGCAGCCGGACGAACCGGGCAACTTTGATCTTCGCAGCGTACTAGGCCGCTCCACCTAGCACGGTGTTCCCGTCACGCCCCCGCAAGAAGAAGGCAGCAGGCCCGTCGTCAATACCGCGCCCAGGCAGTGCAAACGAGAGCGCGGCGACGGCGGGCCCATAACAACACTAGCCAAACTGCCGGCACGGACGTGGCGTTCCCATCAAACCAAAGGAGAGGAGACGCACCAATGAATTCCGCAAGCACCACGGTCCCGACGGACCTCACCAACGAGCGTTTGCCTTCCGGGCGCCTGCTCGCGCTCGGGTTGCAGCACGTTCTGGTGATGTACGCCGGCACGGTTGCCGTGCCACTGATCGTGGGTGGCGCGCTCAAGCTGCCCAAGGACCAGCTGGCCTTCCTGATCAATGCCGACCTGTTCGCCGCCGGCCTGGCCACGCTGATCCAGGCCATCGGCTTCTGGAAGTTCGGCATCCGCCTGCCGGTGATGATGGGCGTGACCTTCGCCTCGGTGGCGCCGATGATCGCCATCGGCACCGATCCCAATGTCGGCCTGCTCGGCATCTACGGCGCGGTGATCGCGTCAGGGATCTTCGGCATCCTGATTGCGCCGATGATGGGGCGCATGCTGGGACTGTTCCCGCCGGTGGTGACCGGCACGGTGATCACGCTGATCGGCGTATCGCTGATGCGCGTGGGCATCAACTGGGCGGCCGGCGGCCAGCCCACCACGCGCGCGGTGATCGACGGCGTCGCCAAGGAGGTGCCCAACCTCGCCTACGGCGACCTGACCAACCTCGGCATCGCCGGCCTGACGCTGGTCGTCATCCTGCTGCTGACCAAGTACGGCCGCGGCCTGGTGGCCAACTGCGCGGTGCTGCTCGGCATCATCATCGGCACGCTGGTGGCGATGGGCATGGGCAAGGTGTCGTTCGACGGCCTCGACGAGGCCAGCTTCGTCGCCGTCATCACGCCGCTGCACTTCGGCATGCCGACCTTCCAGCTGACCGCGATCCTGTCGATGTGCATCGTCATGCTGATCACGCTGGTGGAATCGACCGGCATGTTCCTGGCGCTGTCGGACATCACCGGCAAGAAGCTGAGCAACGAGGACCTGACCCGCGGCCTGCGCGCCGACGGCCTGGGCACGGTGATCGGCGGCATCTTCAACACCTTCCCCTACACCTCGTTTTCGCAGAACGTGGGCCTGGTGACGGTGACCGGCGTGCGCTCGCGCTACGTGGCGGCGGCCGGCGGCATCATCCTGATCGCCTTCGGCCTGTTCCCCAAGATGGCCCACGTGGTGGCCTCGGTGCCGCAGTTCGTGCTGGGCGGCGCGGGCATCGTGATGTTCGGCATGGTCGCCGCGACCGGCATCCGCATCCTGGGCTCGTGCGATTTCAACCGCAACCGCCACAACCTGTTCATCGTCGCCATCTCGATCGGCGCCGGCATGATCCCGACGCTGGCACCGACCTTCTTCCAGTACCTGCCGAAGTGGACCGATCCGTTCACCCATAGCGGCATCGTGCTGGGCACCATCGTCGCGGTGGCGCTGAACCTGTTCTACAACGGCATCCAGTCGCGCGAAGAGGCCATGCGCAACGCCGCGGCCAACTCGCACGGCACCGAGTAATCGAAGTACCGGCAACGCAGGGCCGGCCCCGAAGGATCCGGCCCTGCAGCAGACCGGCGCCGCCGCCGGCACGACTGGCATGGTCATTGCATGACGGTCGACGCCTGCGGCGGGACGGCGGTGCCGGGTGGTTTCCTGAAGCAAGCAACGACACATGACAAAAGAAAATTATCCACGCGATCTCATCGGCTACGGCGCCCGCCCGCCGCACGCCCGCTGGCCGGGNCCTGCAGCAGACCGGCGCCGCCGCCGGCACGACTGGCATGGTCATTGCATGACGGTCGACGCCTGCGGCGGGACGGCGGTGCCGGGTGGTTTCCTGAAGCAAGCAACGACACATGACAAAAGAAAATTATCCACGCGATCTCATCGGCTACGGCGCCCGCCCGCCGCACGCCCGCTGGCCGGGCGGCGCGCGCGTGGCGCTGCAGTTCGTCCTCAACTACGAAGAAGGCGGCGAAAACTGCGTGCTGCACGGCGACGCCGCTTCCGAGCAATTCCTCTCCGAGATCGTCGGTGCCGCGGCCTACCCCGACCGCCACATGAGCATGGAGGGCATCTACGAATACGGCTCGCGCGCCGGCGTCTGGCGCATCCTGCGCGAGTTCGAGAAGCGTGGCCTGCCGCTGACCGTCTTCGGTGTGTCGATGGCGCTGCAGCGCCATCCGGAACTGACGCGCGCCTTTGTGGAACTGGGCCACGAGATCGCCTGCCACGGCTGGCGCTGGATTCACTACCAGAACATCGACGAAGCCACCGAGCGCGAGCACATGCGCATCGGCATGCAGATCATCAAGGAGCTGACCGGCGAGCTGCCGCTGGGCTGGTACACCGGCCGCGACAGCCCCAATACGCGCCGGCTGGTGGTCGAGCACGGCGGCTTGCTCTATGACTCGGACTACTACGGCGACGACCTGCCGTTCTGGACCGAGGTGGAAGTCACCGGCGGCGAGAAGAAGCCGCACCTGGTGGTGCCGTACACGCTCGATTCCAACGACATGCGCTTTGCCACGCCGCAGGGCTTCAATACCGGCGAACAGTTCTTCCAGTACCTGAAGGACGCGTTCGACGTCTTGTATGACGAAGGCGACCCGGGCGGCCAGGACCGCCCCAGGATGCTGTCGATCGGCATGCACTGCCGGCTGCTGGGCCGCCCGGGCCGCTTCCGCGCGCTGCAGCGTTTTCTCGACTACGTGCAGGGGCACGACAAGGTGTGGATCTGCCGCCGTGTCGATATCGCCCGGCACTGGGCCGCCACCCACCCCTACACTCCCCGGAAGCAAGCATGAGCCAGACCTACACCATCGCCCAACTCAACACCATGCCGGTCGCGGAATTCGTGCAGGTGCTGGGCGGCATCTACGAACACTCGCCGTGGTTTGCCGAGACCGCCGCCGCGCAACGGCCCTTCGCTGACGGCGCCGCGCTGGCGCAGGCACTGCGCCAGGCCGTCGATCAAGCCGGCGAGGCGGCGCAGCTGAAACTGGTGCGCGCCCACCCGGAACTGGCCGGCAAGGCCGCCGTGCGCGGCGAGCTGACCGCCGAGTCGACGCGCGAGCAAAGCGGCGCCGGCCTGAACCTGTGCACGCCCGAAGAGTTCGAGCGCCTGCAATCGCTCAACGCGGCGTACAACCAGAAATTCGGCTTCCCGTTCATCCTCGCGGTGCGTGGCTACGATCGCCACGGCATCATCGCGGAGTTCGCGCGCCGCCTTGAAAACACGCCGCAGCAAGAGTTGCAAACTTGCATCAACCAGATCCATCGCATTGCGCAGTTCCGCCTTGACGACTTAGTATCCGCCTGAGAAAAAAAGCGTCACCTGTATAACAAAAAACGCTGTACCCCGATGCCGCCGGCCCCCATGCATCACCACACCGAGCCCACGCCAGGCGGCACGAATAGAAGCGCAAAGACATGATAAGAACCCGACAGGGACCCAGTACACAACGTTCCAAGCAGGATCAAAACCACGGAGGTCTAACAATGCAGAAGCAGTACAAGCCGGCGCTCAAGCTGGCGGCGGTAGCGGCTACCCTTTTTTCCGGCGCAGCCATGGCCCAGTCCAGCGTCACGCTGTACGGCCAGGCTGACATGTTCGTCGGCGGCGTGAAGAGCCCGGGCTCGGGCGAGCGCGCATGGGTGGCCAATTCGGGCGGCATGCAGACGTCTTACTGGGGCATCAAGGGCACCGAAGACCTGGGCGGCGGCACCAAGGCCATCTTCGACCTGAACGGGTTCTTCCGCACCGACAGCGGCAGCAGCGGCCGCTTCAACGGCGACTCGATGTTCAGCCGCAACGCCTATGTCGGCCTGCAGAACGACAAGGCCGGCACCATCAAGCTGGGCCGCAACACCACGCCGTACTTCATCTCGACCATCCTGTTCAACCCGCTGGTCGACTCGTACGTGTTCTCGCCGACCATCTTCCATACCTACTTCGGCGCGGTCAGCGGCGCGGTCGCCGATCCCGGCATCATCGGCGATTCGGGCTGGAACAACTCGGTGGTGTACAGCACGCCGAACTTCGGCGGCCTGACCGCCAACTTCATCTACGGCTTCGGCGAGCAGCCGGGCGCCGCGGGCAAGCAGAAGTTCGGCGGCAACGTGCTGTACTTCAACGGCCCGTTCGCCGCGACCGTGGCCTACCAGCAGGTCCGCTTCAACAGCGTGCCGACCGACATGTCCGATATCGGCCTGTCGCGCCAGGACGCCGCGCAGATCGGCCTGTCGTACGACTTCAAGGTGGTCAAGCTGTTCGCGCAGGGCCAGTACATCAAGACCCGCGCCACCACCGCGCCGTCCGGCGACATCAAGCACATCGACGGCCAGTTCGGCGCGTCGGTGCCGATCGGCGCCGGCAACCTGCTGGCGTCGTACGCCTACGGCAAGGTCGACAACTCGCTGGGCGACTTCAAGCGCAATACCTTTGCCGTCGCCTACGACTACAACCTGTCCAAGCGCACCGACGTGTACGCCGCCTACTACTACGACAAGATCACCGGCATCGAGCACGGCGATACCTTCGGCGTAGGCGTGCGCCACAAGTTCTGATGCGCTGAGCGCACACCGGCAGTCCTGGGCCCGCCTCTCCGGCGGGCTTTTTCTTTTCTCGCGAGGCGCATCGCGCGTCACCGGCGCCGCCTGGCAATGCTGCGCTGCGCCACGCCGGAGCCCGGCCCGCGCCGGATGGGAAACTGCGGCTCCATAGGTCGATTCAATTGGAATGGCCCGGGCGCGCTTCCTAGATTGGTGTTCCAGGCCTCAAAAACCAATGACAGCGAGGTGACACATGCGGCGATACGCGAAGACCCGGTCTGAACTGATGGCCATCCTGAACCAGTGCCTCGACAACAACCCCGAGTGCGGCGAGTGCGAGCTGCACGCGGTGCGAATGCACCAGCCTGACCATACCGGTTGCAACTGGAGCGCCGAGGTCGATTTCCCGCAGGAGTCCGTCGACAACCTGGGCCACCAGCTCGCAGCGGCGAAATCGATCATCGTGGTCATGCGCGAGCAATACAACGTGCTGCAATAGCCACCATGCCATCCGCGCCCTTGCCGCGCGGATGCGGCGGGGCAACAAACAAAAAGGCCGGGTCGTCGACCCGGCCTTTTGCATTGGCAGGCGCTTTCGCGGCGGATCAGCGCAACGCGTTGCACTCCGCCACGGCGACGGCCGTCATGTTGACGATCCGGCGCGTGGTGGCCTGCGGGTTCAGGATATGCACCGGCTTGGCGGCGCCCAGCAGGATCGGGCCCACCGTCACGCCCTGACCGCCCGTGATCTTGAGCAGGTTGAAGGCAATGTTGGCGGCGTCCAGCGTCGGCATCACCAGCAGGTTGGCGCTGCCGGCCAGCTTGGTCGACGGCAGGAAGTGGCGGCGCACATCCTCGACCAGCGCGGCATCGCCCTGCATCTCGCCTTCCACTTCAAGGTGCGGCGCCTCGCGCGCAAGGATCTGCGCGGCCTCGCGCATCTTGCGCGCCGACGGGCGCGTCGACGAGCCGAACATCGAGTGCGACATCAGCGCCACCTTGGGCTGCAGGCCGAAGCGCGCGATCCCTTCCGCGGCCAGCTGGGTGATGGCGGCCAGCTGCTCCGCGCTCGGGTCGTCGTTGACGAAGGTGTCGGTGATGAACAGCGTGTACTTCTCGAGCATCAGCGCGTTCATCGCCGCGAACACATGCGCGCCCGGCGCCAGGCCGATCACGTCGCGCACGTGCTCGAGGTGCGCCTCGAAGCGGCCCACGGTGCCGCACAGCAGTGCGTCGGCATCGCCCATGTGCATCAGCATGGTGCCGATCAGCGTGTTGGAGCGGCGCAGCGCCACCTTGGCCATGTCGGGCGTGACGCCGTCGCGGCCGCGCAGCGCGTGGTAGGCCTCGTGGTAGGCGCGGTAGCGCGGATCGTCCTCGGGGTTGATCAGCTCGAAGTCCACGCCCGGCTTCAGGCGCAGGCCGGCCTTGTCGATGCGCATCTGGATCACGTGCGGGCGGCCGATCAGGATCGGACGCGCCAGGCCTTCGTCGACCACCGACTGCACCGCGCGCAGCACACGCTCTTCCTCGCCCTCGGCATAGGCCACGCGCTTGGGCGCGGCCTTGGCGGCCGAGAACACCGGCTTCATGATCAGGCCGGTGTGGTAGACGTAGGTCGACAGCTGCTGGCGATACGCTTCCAGGTCCTGGATCGGGCGCGTGGCCACGCCGGACTCTTCGGCGGCCTTGGCCACCGCCGGCGCGATCTTCTCGATCAGGCGCTGGTCGAACGGCGTCGGGATGATGTAGTCGGGGCCGAACTTCAGTTCGCGGCCACCGTAGGCGGCGGCCACGGCGTCGTTCAGCTCGGCCTCGGCCAGCTCGGCGATGGCCTTGACGCAGGCCAGCTTCATCGCTTCCGTGATCTTGGTGGCGCCGCAATCGAGCGCGCCGCGGAAGATGTACGGGAAGCACAGCACGTTGTTGACCTGGTTCGGGTAGTCCGAACGGCCGGTGGCGATGATGCAGTCCGGGCGCGCGGCCTTGGCCACTTCCGGGCGGATCTCCGGTTCGGGGTTGGCCAGCGCCAGGATGATGGGCTGGTCGGCCATGGTCTTGACCATCTCGGCGGTCAGCACGCCGGCGGTCGAGCAGCCCAGGAAGACGTCGGCGCCGTTGACGATGTCGGCCAGCGTGCGCGCCGAGGTGTCCTGCGCGTAGCGGGCCTTGTTGGCTTCCATGCTGGCGTCGCGGCCAACGTAGATCACGCCCTTCGAGTCCACCACCGAGATGTTCTCGCGCGTCACGCCGAGGCTCACCATCGTGTCGAGGCACGCAATCGCCGCCGCGCCGGCGCCCGATACGGCCACCTTCACCTTGGCAATGTCCTTGCCGACGATCTTCAGGCCGTTCAGCAGCGCCGCCGTCGAAATGATCGCGGTGCCGTGCTGGTCGTCATGGAAGACGGGGATGTTCATGCGCTCGCGCAGCTTCTGCTCGATGTAGAAGCACTCGGGCGCCTTGATGTCTTCCAGGTTGACGCCGCCCAGCGTCGGTTCCAGCGCGGCGACGATCTCGACGATCTTGTCCGGGTCGCGCGCGTCGAGCTCGATGTCGAACACGTCGATGCCGGCGAACTTCTTGAACAGGCAGCCCTTGCCCTCCATCACCGGCTTGCCGGCCAGCGGGCCGATGTCGCCCAGGCCCAGCACGGCGGTGCCGTTGGTGACCACGGCCACCAGGTTGGCGCGCGAGGTGTACTCGGCGGCGGTGGCGGGATCCTTTGCGATTTCCTCGCAGGCGTAGGCTACGCCCGGCGAATAGGCCAGCGACAGGTCGCGCTGGTTGGACAGCGCCTTGGTCGCGGTGACCTGGATCTTGCCCCTGGTCGGGCTGCGGTGGTATTCCAGCGCGGCGAGGCGCAGCTGCGCTTCAGGACTGTTCGGGGCATGTTGCGGTGCATCACCGCTGTTCTTGCTGCTCATTGGCTCGTCCGGAAAATGGCCCGGACCGGAAGCGCCCCTCTCCCGCCATGGTTCGGCCCGGCCCGCGACAAGCCGGCAGCGAAGGTCAACTTCTGGCAGCGAAACTGACGACTCCGGCAGACAGGCCGGAAAAATCGAGCAGGTATTCTAGCCCACGCGCCCGCGCAAAGTACCACCGCGGCGCGCCCGCAGGCCGCATTTTGGGCCGATTATTCCCGTTAAACAGCTTTTACCATTGGGTATGCAATGCCGGTGCAGCAGCATGCCCCTGCATGCATCCGCACGCATTGCCCGGACCGGCCCGCGCGCGGCAGGCCAGGGCCACCCATGGCGACACTCATTTGCCGTTCTTTTCCACCTCCAGCGTCACGCGGCGCGGACGGCCGCTGTCGGACGGAAAGTCAGTGAAAGCGCTGCGGATCAGGTACGGCATCATCGCCGGCAGGCTGGCGTTCTCGGCCTGGTTCTGTGCGGTGACCTGGTAGACCCGCTTGCCGCTGGCCGCGTCCTTGAAATACACCCGCAGGCTGGAGAACGTCACCGGCACGTCGCGCACCACCGTCTGCGGCGGCCAGTAGCCCGGACCCCACGGCCCCCAAGGCCCCCAGGGACCCCACGGCCGGTAGTGGCCGGGGCCCCAGTACGGGCCCCAGGGGCCGTACCAAGGATCCGGGTAGACCGTCTCGGCCACGCGCACCAGCCCCGGTGCGGAGTCATAGTCCATGCTGACAAGATAGCGCGCCTGCCGCGCCGGCACCTGCTCGAAGCCGACGCCCGCCAGCGCCGCCGCCAGCCATTGCTCATAGGTCTGCCGGTCGAGCTGGGCCGCCTGCTCGGCGCTGCGCTCGAAACTGTAGGTGCGCGGCGCATCGTTCTGCCAGCCGGGCTGGCGGAACGCCGTGACATCGGTGGTCACGGTGGTGGCGCACCCGGTCAGCAGCAGCGCCGCCAGCAGCGTGCTCATCAGCGCCATTGCGCCCCGCATCCTTCGCAGCCCCGGCCACAGGCCCGCTGCCCTCTCATTGCCGACACCGCCTGCGCGCTGCCACATAGTGCTACCTCGCTCTTGCATCCACTGAAACCCTGCGTGTCTCTGAGACCACGCCGGCGGCGCGGAATTCCCGGCGCCGGCTTGGTGCGCCGCCCGTCAGACCGCGCCCCGACCCCTTGGCTACAATGAGGACTTCAGCGCCGCGCTTTGCTTGCACGCGCCTGGCCGCCCCCGGCCGTCCCTTTTCCTAACGGTCTTCCGAAGACAGGATCCCTCCATGCTGCGCACCGACACGCCCGTTACCGTCTATCGCAAGGACTATACCCCGCCGCCGTTCGCCATCGACCACGCCGACCTGGTGCTGGAGCTCGATCCCCAGCGCACCGTGGTCACCAGTACGCTGCGCTTTGCGCGCGTGGCCGGCGCCCCCGACGCGCCGCTGGTGCTGGCCGGCGAAGAACTCGAACTGATCGGCGTCAGCCTGGACGGCAAGCCCGTGGCCAACGCCACCCAGGACGGCGGCACGCTGACGCTGCCCGGCCTGCCGGCGCAGGGCACGCTGGAGATCACCACCGCATGCCAGCCCGCGGCCAACACCACGCTGTCGGGCCTGTACGTGTCCAACGGCAACTTCTTCACCCAGTGCGAGGCCGAGGGCTTTCGCCGCATCACCTACTTCCTGGACCGCCCCGACGTGATGGCGACCTACCGCGTCACGCTGCGCGCCGACCGCGCCGCGTATCCGGTGCTGCTGTCCAACGGCAACCTGGTGAGCCAGCGCGACCTGCCCGATGGCCGCCACGAAGCCGTGTGGGAAGACCCGTTCCCCAAGCCGTCCTACCTCTTCGCGCTGGTCGCGGGCAAGCTCGAATGCATCGAGGAACGGATCCGGTCCGCCTCGGGCAAGGACAAGCTGCTGCAGGTGTGGGTCGAGCCGCGCGACCTCGACAAGACCCGCCACGCGATGGATTCGCTGATCCATTCGATCCGCTGGGACGAGCGCCGCTTCGGGCTGGAGCTGGACCTCGAGCGCTTCATGATCGTCGCCGTCGGCGACTTCAACATGGGCGCGATGGAGAACAAGGGCCTGAACATCTTCAACACCAAGTACGTGCTGGCCAACGCGCAGACCGCCACCGATACCGACTTCGCCAATATCGAGGCCGTGGTCGGCCATGAATACTTCCACAACTGGACCGGCAACCGCGTGACCTGCCGCGACTGGTTCCAGCTGTCGCTGAAGGAAGGGCTGACGGTATTCCGCGACCAGGAGTTCTCGGCCGACATGATGGGCTCGGAATCGGGCCGCGCGGTCAAGCGCATCGAGGACGTGCGCGTGCTGCGCCAGGTGCAGTTCCCCGAGGACGCCGGCCCGATGGCGCATCCGGTGCGCCCCGACAGCTACGAAGAGATCAACAACTTCTACACCGTCACGGTGTACGAGAAAGGCGCCGAGGTCGTGCGCATGTACCAGACCCTGCTCGGCCGCGAAGGCTTCCGCAAGGGCATGGACCTGTACTTCCAGCGCCATGACGGCCAGGCCGTGACCTGCGACGACTTCCGCGCCGCCATGGCCGATGCCAACGGCCGCGACCTGACCCAGTTCGGCCTCTGGTACAGCCAGGCCGGCACGCCGGTGGTGACCGCGCGCACCGCATGGAACGGGGACGACGGCAGCCTGACGCTGACGCTGTCGCAGCGCTGCCCCAAGGTCGGCATCGAGACCCGCGCCGGCACGCCCGACAAGCAGCCGTTCCATATCCCGTTCGCGCTCGGCCTGCTGGGCGCAGACGGCAACGACCTGCCGCTGCAGCTCGAGGGCGAAAGCGCGCCCGCCGGCACCACCCGCGTGCTCGACTTCACGCAGGCCGAGCAGAGCTTCCGCTTTGTCAACCTGCCGCGCGGCGCGGAGGCTCCGCTGCCGTCGCTGCTGCGCAATTTCTCCGCGCCGGTGATCGTCGATGCCGAGTACACCGACGCGCAGCTGACCTTCCAGCTGTCGCACGACAGCGACGCCTTCAACCGCTGGGAAGCCGGCCAGCGCCTGGCCACGCGCGCGCTGCTGCAGCTGGTGGCCGACGTGCAGGCCGGGCGCGAGCTCAGGCTCGACCCCGCGCTGGTGCGCGCCATGCGCGCGGTGCTGACCGACGACACGCTCAACCCCGCCTTCCGCGAGCAGGCGCTGGTGCTGCCCGCCGAGGCCTACCTGGCCGAGCGCATGGGCGTGGCCGACCCCGCCGCCATCCACCGCGCCCGCCAGTTCATGCGCGAAGGCCTGGCGCGCGCGCTGCAGGCAGACTGGATCGCCGCCTACGAAGCCAATGCCACGCCGGGCCCGTACTCGCCCGATGCCGCCTCGGCCGCGAAGCGCGCGCTGCGCAATCTCGCGCTCGGCTACCTGGCCGACAGCGGCGACGCCGCGATGCAGGCGCTGGCCGAGCAGCAATATGCGCACGCCGACAACATGACCGACCGCTTCGCCGCGCTGTCGGCGCTGGTCAACAGCTTCGCCCCGGGCCGCGAGCACGCGCTGGCCGACTTCTACCAGCGCTTCGAAGACGACGCGCTGGTGATCGACAAGTGGTTCTCGCTGCAGGGCATGCAGCGCGGCAGCGTCGGCCCGCAGCCGGGCCCGCACGCCGGCAAGCGCACCATCGATACCGTGCGCGCGCTGATGGAGCATCCCGCCTTCAACCTGCGCAACCCCAACCGCGCGCGCTCGCTGATCTTCAGCTTCTGCTCCGGCAACCCGGCGCAGTTCCATGCCGAAGACGGCTCGGGCTACCGCTTCTGGGCCGACCAGGTGCTGGCGCTGGACGCCATCAACCCGCAGGTGGCGGCGCGCCTGGCGCGGGTGATGGACCGCTGGCAGAAGTACGAACTGGCGCTGCGCGACCGCATGCGCGCCGAGCTGGAACGCGTCGCCGCCTGCACCACGCTGTCGCGCGACGTGCGCGAGATCGTCGGCAAGGCGCTGGCCGGCTGAGCGGCGGGAACGACACAAGCAGTCCCGCCAACGCCCCCTATGCCCGGCCCGGCGGGGCCGGGCATGTAGAATTGCGGCCATCCAAGGAGAACCAACCATGACTCGCATCAGCCTGACCCGCTACCTGGTCGAGGAGCAGCGCAAGCACAACACCATCCAGCCCGAACTGCGGCTGCTGATCGAAGTGGTCGCGCGTGCCTGCAAGGCCATTTCCAACGCCGTCAGCAAGGGCGCCCTCGCCGGCGTGCTGGGCTCGGCCGGCACCGGCAACGTCCAGGGCGAAACCCAGCAGAAACTGGACGTGATCGCCAACGAAGTGCTGCTCGACGCCAACGAATGGGGCGGCCACCTGGCCGCGATGGCGTCGGAAGAAATGGAATCGTTCTACGAGATTCCCAACCGCTACCCGAAGGGCGAATACCTGCTGATGTTCGACCCGCTCGACGGCTCGTCGAACATCGACGTCAACGTCTCGATCGGCACCATCTTCTCGGTGCTGCACATGCCCAAGCCCGGCCAGACCGTGACCGAGGCCGACTTCCTGCAGCCCGGCACGCACCAGGTCGCCGCCGGCTACGCCGTCTACGGCCCGCAGACCACGCTGGTGCTGACGGTGGGCAACGGCGTGCACATGTTCACGCTGGACCGCGAGGCCGGCAGCTTCGTGCTGACCCAGTCCAACGTCACGATTCCGGAAGACACCAAGGAATTCGCCATCAACATGTCCAACATGCGCCACTGGGCCCCGCCGGTGCGCAAGTACATCGACGAATGCCTGGCCGGCGACGAAGGCCCGCGCGGCAAGAACTTCAACATGCGCTGGGTCGCCTCGATGGTCGCCGACGTGCACCGCATCCTGACCCGCGGCGGCATCTTCATGTACCCGTGGGACAAGCGCGAGCCGGAGAAGCCCGGCAAGCTGCGCCTGATGTATGAAGCCAACCCGATGGCGATGCTGGTCGAGCAGGCCGGCGGCGCCGCCACCAACGGCGAGCAGCGCATCCTCGACGTGCAGCCGGAAAAGCTGCACCAGCGCGTCTCGGTGATCCTGGGCTCGAAGAACGAGGTGGAGCGCGTCACGCGCTACCACCAGGAAGCGCAGGCCAAGGGCTGATCCCGGCCAGCACTGCCTTGAACGGGGCGCCCTGCGCCCCGTTTTCCATGCCCGCGCCGGATGGCATCGGCGACACAAAAGGGCTTCACAAGGCCGGAAAACGCTGCTACTATTGCGGGCTGTTCCAGATCGCCGGAACATGTTGCCGAAGTAGCTCAGTCGGTAGAGCAGCTCATTCGTAATGAGAAGGTCGGGGGTTCGATTCCTCTCTTCGGCACCAAAGCCAATACTGGCGCGGGTTTTCAGGCTTCACGTGTGGCAACCAAATGAGTTGGTCTACACGGAGCAATACATGGCAACCCAAGCCCTAAAAAGTGCCTCTCAAGCCTCCCGGCTTGCCTTCGAAGTCGTACCGGTACGCGCCCTGTCCAGCGCCAGCCGCCGACCCCTCACCGTTGCCGAACTGTGCGACGCCTACATGGCCGCCTATGTCGGCTCGGATCGTTCTCGTCCCTCGGTATTGAAACGCTGGTGCGGCTACCTCGACGGTATGCAAGCCGCCGAAGTCGACCCCGATCACGTTGCCGATGCGCTGGATCACTGGGCTAGCGTCCCGGTGCGCCGCTTCATGGGCCGCGACGATGCCGGCCACAATCTCTACCGCGATATGGGCTTACCGGCGCCGGCCAGCATCAACCGTGCCAAAGCTGCCTTGTCCGCCGTATTCACGTGGGCACAGCAAAAGCGCCTGATGCCGAAGGGCTGGCAGAACCCTTGCCGCGCAGTGCCCGCGCGCACCGCTGACAATGCCCGCACCCGATTCCTGAATCCCGCCGAGCGCAAGCGCCTTCTCGCCGTCGCCAAGGTATCGACTTGGAACCGCCTCTATCTGCTGGTGCTAATGGCCCTCACCACGGGCGCGCGCAAGGGGGAATTGCTTTCCTTGCGCTATCGCGACCTTGATCTGGAAGCGGGCACCGCACACCTTCACCGCACCAAGAACGGCGATGAGCGAGTCTTGCCCCTGCCCCCTGCCGTCGTGGCGGAAATCCGCCGCCTGGGGAAAGCGCCCCACCCCGAAGCCCTGCTCTTCCACCGCATCGGCCATTGGGATAAGCCTTTCACCATTGACAAGGCGTGGAAAACTGCATTGCAGGCGGCACGCATCGAGGATTTCCGGTTTCATGACCTGCGCCATTCGTGCGCTTCGCAACTTGCGCAGAACGGCGGTAGCCTGCTCGAAATCGCGGACGTGCTAGGCCACCGCACCCTCGACGTAACCAAGCGATACAGCCATCTGTGCGTGGATCACAAAGCGAAGTTGATCCATCGCGTGATGGGCGAGATTGAATGACGCAAGAGAAAACCGCCATGCCAAAGAACTCACGCACTACGCCGCGTAAGACACCGGGGAAAATTCGTATCCTTGGTCTGGCTGATCCGTCTGCAGTCAGGGACTGCCCGCCAGCCGTCATCGAGGGCCTGATCTCGGAGGTAAAAGGCGAACTCTTAGCTGCCCTCGGCGACGCCTTTTCCGCATCTATTCTCTACGGCAGTCGCAAGCCGGAAAGTCTTGCCGCCTTTGATCGGCTCGCCACTGCTGCCATTGACGCAACGTTCGACCAGATATCACCGGAACTGCGAGCCGGTATCGAGAAACGTAGCCGCCGGTCAACGCGGAATAGTCGCGCATTTACGCCAGACATGCTAGGCGAGGCTGGCGCCTATTTCTATGAATACTGCGTTCAATGCTACGCGAAAAACCGAAAGGTATATCGCACCTATGCATATGCCTATGTTGCCGAAATGATGGGATTGGACTCGATTCGCGGCATCCAAAAACATCTGAAAGATGAGCCACTACCAGATCGAGAGCTTATCGAGCGAATGATGCGAAAGCGCGCGTAAAGTAAAACCCCAAGCGCACCCAAAAAATGCAGACACGTCATATGACGTGTCTTTTTTTTATGTTCCATGATGAAAAGACGCGGGGCCGGACACCCCGCGCCAGTGTTGGCAAAACACAAGACCTTTCATGGAGAACAACAATGCAGTTGATGCCGGTCTATGGCCCCGATGGTTGGCGCGAGCGCTACGGCGAAGCGATTGCCGGAAGTGATAATGGCCTGCGTTATTTCCTGACGCCCGATGTCAAGGACGAATTGCTCGCCGCTGGCGTGATCTTCACCATTTCGTCCCGGATGATGACCGATGACCCCGAGCGCCTTAAGGAAGCTCTAATCGAAATCATCAAGCGCCGCTCCAAGGCTCGCGCGCTTCGTCGCATCTCCATCGAGCAAGCGGCGCCGCTTCGCCCCGTACCCACGACCGACGACGCACCCGCGTAGCCTCTGCCCGCCGCAGCAAGCGCGGCAATTCCAGCAATACCAATCGCGTTTAGCGCGACGCAATGCGCGTCCGCGCAAGGGCAACGCTCATCCGTAAAAGAGGGAGATTGAATGTCTGCGTTGGATTTGTTGTTATCGCGTCTGGACGAGGCGAAACCCACGGGCAAGGGCCGCTATATCGCGGCCTGCCCGGCCCACAAGGATCGTCGCCCGTCGCTTGCCGTGCGAGAGCTTGACGATGGCCGGCTACTCGTGCATTGCTTCGCTGGCTGCGATATCCACGATGTGGTGAGCGCCGCCGGCCTGGCTCTATCAGACTTGTTTCCGGCCAATGATGCGTTGGCCGGCGGGCAACATCTGCCGCGTGAGCGCCGGCCCTTCGCGCCGATGGACGCGCTCAAGTGCATCTATGCCGAAGGGCTGTTCGTGAAGCAATGCGCGCTCGTGATGCTGCGCGGCGGCACGGTAACGCCTGCCCTTTCCGATCAACTGACGAAGGCCGTGGCACGTCTTGCCGCCGCACTGGATACCTGCCATGGCTAGCGACTACGAGCGGGTGCGCCAAGCCGCCGACGAAGCCGTCCGCGCGCGCGCGCAAGAGAATCTGCGAGGCGACGAACGCGAAGCCCGGCGGCAACGCAACGGTCATGACTTCGGCGGCAATGAATCTCTGCACGGTGACCAGACCACGCGGCAGAAGAAGAAGGCCGAAGCCGCCGCCAAAGGGGAAGCTAAGGCTAAAGCGGATGACGATGCGAACCCCACGTGGGCCGAGCCGATACCGCTGCCGTCTGGCCTCTTGCCTGTTGAGCCCTTTAATCTGGACTTTCTGCCCGATGCGTTGCGTGGATGGGTTGCGGACATTGCCGAGCGCAGTCAGTGCCCGCCGGATTTCCCTGGCGCCACCGCTATGGCGGCACTCGGCATCGCGCTCGGGCGCAAGGTTGGCATCCGCCCGAAGTACCGGGATGATTGGACGGAATACGCAAATCTTTGGCTCGCCATCGTCGGACGCCCCGGCACGATGAAAAGCCCGGCCATGGGCGCCGCCTTTAGGCCGCTGGAACGCTTGGCAGCATTGGCCCGCGAAACCTATGAGACGGAACTGGCCGACTTCGAGCACCACAAGGAAATGACGGCGCTGCGCAACGATGCCGCGCGCACTATGTTCAAGCAAGCTGTACGCAACGGTAAATTTGCCGAGCTTCAATTGTCTGAACTGCCCCAAGCTCCGCGGCAGGTTCGCCTGCTGACCACTGATTCCACGATGGAAGCATTGGCCGAATTGCTGCGAGACAACCCGCAGGGTATCGGCGTATACCGTGACGAACTGGTCGGCCTGCTGCGCAGCCTCGACCGCGAAGGCCAGGAAGGATCGCGCAGCTTCTATCTGCAAGGCTGGAACGGCAGAGGCGCATGGACGGTCGACCGCATCGGGCGCGGCTTCAACCTGCATGTCCCCCATGTGTCGCTGTCCGTCATCGGCAGCACTCAGCCTGATCGTCTGCGGGAATACGTACGCGAAGCCGCTGGCGATGGCGGCGATGGTCTGCTGCAACGATTCCTGCTGGTCTGGCCCGACACGTCCCGCGCATGGCGCAACGTCGACCGCTTCCCTGACAACAAGGCGAGCAACCTTGCCTTCGAAGTGTTTGCACGCCTGTTCAACGCGCAACCGGCATCCGTGCAAGCACAACCGAACGAGGACGGTAGTGGCCACTTCCTGCGCTTTGCACCCGAATCGTCCGAAATTTTCATCGAATGGCTGGCACAACACGAAGCAATGCTACGTAGCGGGGAGCTCTCGCCCGTGATGGAAGGCTTCTGCGCGAAGGCGCGCAAGACCGTGCCAGCCTTCGCCTTGTTGCTTCACCTTGCGGATACGCCGGAGGGCGGGCCTATTTCCGCCGCTGCGGTGTTTGGAGCTATCGCATGGTTCGAATACCTGCGCACGCATGCCGAACGAGCCTACACATATGGCCTGCGCCCGGATACTGACGCAGCACGGGAACTGCTCAAGCGCATCGCTGCCGGCGCCCTGCCGATGCCATTCAGCGTTCGTGATGTTCGCGTCAAGGGCTGGCGACTGCTAGGGGAAACCGCCGCCATACAGGCGGCGATTGCCATGCTGGTCGATTACGGCTGGTTGCGCCGCAGCACAGTCGAATCACCGGCAACGCCGGGCCGACCGACCACCCGCTTCGAGGCGCATCCCTTGCTGCTGGCGGGACACATGAAATTCTAAAAAGAAGGGGGGTAGCGAACCATCAAAACCATCAAAACCCCGGTTTCGATGATTTTGATGGTAGGGCACCCCCTACTTTTTCCAACACACACGGGGTTTCGATGGTTTTGATGGTGCAGACAACGCGGGAGACAACGAACTATGAGGGATAACCATGAGCATTGACGTTCTGGTATCTGGCCGCCTCGTCGGCACGGCGAGCGAGCGGCAAGGCCGGGATAGCGGTAAGCGCTTCGTATCCGCCCGGCTTCGGGTGCCTGGTAGCGATGGCGAATCCATCCTCGCGTCGGTCGTCGCCTTCTCGGACACGGTTGGCGCGGCGCTGCTGGCCCTGGCCGATGGCGATGCGGTGAGCCTGGCCGGCTCGGCCAAGCTCACGGCGTGGATGGGCCGCACTTCCGGCAAGCCCGAGGCCGGGCTCGATCTCGTCGCGCACGCGGTGCTCAGCGCCTACCACGTGCGCCGCAAGCGCGCCGCCGTCGTGGGGGAAGATGATCCTGAGCCCGTATCCCGCCCCCGGCGCTCGTCAGCCGGGCACGCATCGGGGCGCGGCACCAAAGACCTGGCCCGCATCTATCCGCCGCGCGCCTCGCCCGGCCCGGATGCTGGACTGCCTGACGGCTTCGATGAGCCAATCCCCTTTTGACGCGCCCCGGCGCAGCACTGACCTACGCTCGAATCCAACACACCACAGGAGCATGAACCATGACTAAGCAACAAGCGCAAGGCCGCTACTGGACACCCGAGCAACTCGGTGGCCTCGTCGCCAAGGGCATCAACACTGCCGTCGCCGAGCAACGCAAGGTCAATGCCGAACTGCGCGCCGAGCTCGACGCGCTCAAGGCGGAATTGCGGGCGGTACAGGCGAAACAAGCCGGCGGCGTGTTGACGCTGGCGGCCCGATAACGAGGAGATCGAAAAAATGAATCCGACACCCGAGGAATTGGCCGGGCTCATTGCGCACGGCATCGATGCTGCCCTGCAATCGCGCGCTGGATTGGGCTTTACCCTCACCCCCGAACGGCTGGCCGACTTGATCGATCTGTCGATGCGTGCCTATCTCGACCCGATGCGCAGCCGCATCGAGGAACTGGAAGCCGAGGTAACGCGCCTGCAAGCAAAGAGCGCGGGCGGCGTGTTGACGCTGGCGCAGCGCTAACCACCAGGGATATACCATGAGCGAAATCATCTTCGAATCGTCCGCCGGCCTCGGCGTTGCTGCTGGCCTAGAAAATCGGCGCGGCCTGTGGCTCCGGCTTGTGCAGCATGACAACGGCAGCTGGCACCTTGGCGTTACCGCAATCAACGGCAACGAACGCCGCGCCGTCGATACAACGGTGCCTATCGACGGCTTCTCTCTGCCGCAATGGTTCACGGTGGTCGACGCCGCCGGCCAGTGGGATGAGGCGGCGCAAAGCGCATTGCTCGCGCCTGTCCCGAAGATGCTCGGCGCCGGCATCGGACTGGTCGAGCGCTCGATTGCCGAGCTCAATCGGGGGTGGAGTCGGCTGGAACGCGAGCGCGCAGCACGGGACGCTGGCGAGCTATGAAAGGCGTACCTGGCCTTACTCGTCGCAGTAACAAGCGCTTCGCTGCTGGCTCATGCCTGTATCACGATGGCGGCACATGGGAAGCGGTACGCGACACCGACGAACTGCCACATCCGCTCGCGCTGGATTGGGTCATTCGTGCCAATGGGATCGCCGAATTCAGTGCCACGCTTGATCCCGATTGCCGCAAGCTCACCATTGCATACCGGCTCACAGATGGCACCGAAAATTGCCAGAGCGCGCCAATTCCTGCGTGGGTGTATCGCGGCGTCTGGCGGCGTCATGAGCAATACCGCGCGGGCGACTGGATCACACATGACGGCGCTTTGTGGCTGGCAATGCGTGATGATCCCGGCGTCCCTGCCGAAGGCAATGGCTGGCGCCTCGTGGTACACAAAGGTCGCGCGGGACGCAACGGTCGAGACTGCCAGTGCTGCGGCCCGTCTGGCGGATGATCGGCGAGCTGGGGGGCCTCTGGAAAAATCGTGAGGCACCCCATCCCTGCGCCTGCCGAAGCTGCGATTGCGCAAAAATCCCCAAATCCGGCCCCGGCGTTTTCGGGCCGGAAAAATTGCCCGGCCCCGGCGGCGCATGACCTCGGCCTGATCCCCGCCCGATCCCGATCCGATCCGGGGGCAACCCGCCGGCAATCGCAAAGGAACCTGACATGACAGCAAGCACGCTTGAACGATTCGACCTCGTTGCCCGGCTGGAATGGGCCGAGGACATGCCGCCCGAGGAATGGCACGCCGCAATGCTCACGCTCGATCTACAAGAGCTCGAAGAGCTTGGCCGCTCGCTGGCCGGGCATGCCGGCAATAGCCTGCACAGTGCTGCCAGCACGCTGGCCGAAACCGGCAAGGACTTGGCCTATACGCTGCCGAGGCTCTTCGAGCGCGAGAAATTTTGGGCCGGTCATCCCGGCGGACGCATTTCCGAGATCGAGGAAGCCGCCCGCCGGCTCGTCGTCGATCTGGCACGCCTGCAATCGGTGCTGGATCGCTACGGGGAGCTCGCCCGCATCCCCCGCCCGGCAACCCTGCCGGCCAGGTGATCGCCCCCGGAAATTTTGCTCAGAAAACCGGGGTAAGAGGGGGGGCGCTACCTCTGCCTACCCCGCGCCAAAAAAATCGATTCTGGCAGTTATGCAAACCCCACGCGGGGCATTCCCGCCCCGCACTCTTCCGCCGGCTATCGCAACCCTTGCCGCAGAGGCCCCGGCTCTTGGTTAGCGCCGGGCGGCGGTATCTCGTGGTCGGCACATTTCTGAGCGCTTATAACGTGGCGTTTGGTCTAGCCCTTGGGAACGCAGAGCATGATCTTTTCTGTAGCTTCTGGCGATGTATCGATATCCATCTTCTTGCCGAATGGAAGGGAGGCGATACCCGCCGTTACGCTCGGCGCTACGGCTGTGTAGCTTGCACTAGCAGCGGAAGCGACAGCAACCCTGGCCGCGTTGCATGCCTCTCGGGATGCGTACTCGCCAAGGTAGACAGGATTGAACGTGACCCACAGCAGGATATAGCTCATTGCATTCCTTTCCCGTTGGAAAGGCTGAATGATGCCATGCCGCTGAGAGCCGATAGGCCGGGCCGCTCGACCTACCCTGAGAAAACTATTCAGGGGAAAACATGAAGCTACAGACGAAAGCCAGCCTGCGCTGGCACGAGCACGATGATATCGACCCAAACTGGCGCCGGCCTGCTGACGTGCTGCACATTGAGGCGCAGGTTTCGCTGAACGAGCGCGTCGCCGACCTGGTGCATGTGCGATTGCTGGTCGACGGCAAGCCCGACTGCGCGCTATGGCACCGCCCGAACGCCGAGGGCGCGCGCCGATGCATTGCCAACGTTGTCGCTGTTGCCCGCCTGCGCCGGGCGCGCAGCGTGCGCATCACCATCGCCGCCGCCGAGCCTGCCGCCGAGCCCTTCGCGCAATCCTGCTGGGCCGCGCTCGCGGCGATGGCCGGCCAGCGCCAGACGAAGCCCAAATCTGGTGGCATGCGCGCGAAGATTTCGGAATCGATTGAGCACGCGCGCTTGCGCCGCCATTCAGCCGAGGCTATGGTCTAAGCGCGTGCCGGCGTGCCATCGACGCCGTGCATGCGTTTTCTTTAATCACTTCCGTTTCAGTAGTGCTCAAGGGATTAACGCCCTCTACAAACCACGTTTTCGCACAAGGCTCGTCCGCAACGGCGAGCCTCTTTTTTTGCCATTACCACAACGGCGACCTACGATTCAATCGCGAAGGAAATCATTTCTCACCTCTTGATCCCGCCTGATTTTCGGCGGGTTTCTTTTTCCATGCGAGGTTTTAATCTCGCCTCCCCTGTTTAAAAAGTAATTGTGCGATGGCGCTCCGAGCTATTCCTACTTGGAGGTATTCGCCATGTCTGGATTCACGCAACGCATTCAAGAATTGGAGCGCACGCGCGCTGATCGTATCGTTTCGATGGAAACGCTACACGAGAAAGCCGCGATGGAAGGCCGCTCGCTCGATTCGCGCGAGCAATTGGGCTTTGATTCGCTCGCTAGCGAAGTTGAAGGCATCGACGCCGAGCTTGCGACGCTGCGCCGCCAGCAAACCATGTCTGGCTTGAGCGCGAAAGGCATCCATGTGCCCGGCGGCCCGAACCCGCAGAACCCCACCGCTCGCGGCGTCAGCAATACCAAATCCAATTTGCCGAAGGGCACGGCGTTTGCCCGCTACGCGATGGCGCTCGCTGCTGGCCGTGGCAATCTGCACCAATCGCTCGAATACGCCAAGACCGCCTATAGCAGTACCTCGCCCGAGGTGGTCAATGTGATTAAAGCCGCCGTCAGCGCCGGCACCACGAGCGACCCTATTTGGGCGGCACCGTTGGTCGAGTATCAAAACATGGCGCAGGAATTCATTGATTTGCTGCGGCCCGCTACGATCATTGGCCGCATCGACGGCTTTCGCCGCGTGCCCTTCAATATCCGGATTCCGCGTCAGACAGCGGGGGCCAGTGTCGGGTGGGTCGGTGAGAACAAACCGAAGCCCGTTAGCCGGCTCGGCTTTGACGCGATCACGTTGCCCTGGGCGAAGGTTGCGGGCATCGTCGCCATTACTGAAGAACTGGCGAGATTTTCGTCGCCGTCTGCCGAGCAACTGGTACGCGACGACCTGGTCGAAACGATTGGCACCTTTATCGATGAGCAATTCATTGATCCAACCGTGGTTGCGAATCCTGCGGCCAATAGCCCCGCGAGCATTACGAACGGTGCGCACTCGGCGGCATCAACCGGCGCCACGCTCGCGGCTGTCGATAGCGACTTGACCGGCATGATTAGCTACATGGCCTCGCAAGGGCTCACGCTCACCGGCCTGTATTGGGTTATGAACCCGCGCACGAAAATCAGCCTCGCCAACTTGCGCAACACGAACGAAGAGGTCGCCTATCCGTCCATCGAAGCGAACGGAACGCTGAAAGGTTTTCCGATTGTCGATTCGGCGAGTGTGCCGATTACCGAGGGCGCTACCGAGGCCGATCCTGACACCACGTTCATTGCGCTCGTTTGCCCGCGTGAAATCCTGCTGGCTGACGATGGACAAGTCACGCTCGACGCTAGCCGCGAGGCGAGCTTGCAAATGTCCGACGATGGCACCGGCACGCTGGTCAGCTTGTGGCAGCAGAACTTGGTTGGCATCCGAGCGGAACGCTTCATTTATTGGCAATCGCGTCGCGCGCAATGCGTGACGCTCTTGACCGGCGTGACGTACTGACGAGGGGCCGGAAGGGATAGCGCCGCCGCTTCAGGTGAGTGTCAAGCGGCGGCGCTGGCCGGCCTTTTTCCTGTTCGCGGGAGTCGCCGACAGGTCATGCCCGCGTCGCGCTTGACGGCGCGCGCTGCCGAAGTCGTGCGATGGCGCCCCGAGCGGAAAACTGCCCGCCTTATGCGGGCGCCGCTTTCATCGTACTCCATCGCGGGCGCGACACTTACCGCGAGCTCGGCCAGGGCATCGGCTTCGTGCTTGCGCTGTTCGGGAACCTCGAAAACTTGTGTACTGATTGCCGCGAGCTCGGCGCCGCCCTCGGTCTAGCGGAGCAAGAGCCCTACCCGATGAAATAGCGCGTCCGTGTTATGGTCTTGCACGTGTCGCGGGCATGCCGCCCCCCTGCAAACCGGCGACGGGCGGCGATGACGGGCCAAACGAGCGACACACCTGCCCCGGCCTTGCGCCGGGGTTTTCTTTTGCGGCTCGGCTATGCCGCCTCCGCTTGCCGTTCAGGACGGCGGCGCGGCTTCGGCGCTTGGGAAATCGTTCGGTAATCGGGATCATGGGCGAATCGCGTCATAACGGTGACGCCAGATTCTAGCTGCCATCGTCCGAGCCTCGGCGATGCCTGCCGAAGCCCACGTGGGCGCCTACAAGCCGCGATTCGTGCCGGGGTGGTGCTGGTCTATGGTCAGGGGTTTTGATGGTTTTGATGGTGCCGGGGTGGCCCCTTTTCCCAGAATCGCGGCTCTCGATATCAGGACGCCGGCAATGTATCGAATAGAATGCTCTACCAACGCTTACCAAGTGGCTACCGAACGCCTACCTAGTGGCTCGTGTAAAATCACCAACGCTTGCCACACGAAGTCTGATTCGTAATGAGAAGGTCGGGGGTTCGATTCCTCTCTTCGGCACCACAAGAATTCCAAAGTTTGACCAGCGTTGCCCAGAAACCCGCACAGCGTAAGGCTCTGCGGGTTTTTTGTTGCCCAGCGTTGCCCAAGGTTGCCCAACTACTACAGCACTTTTTGGGGGTAGCCTATGGGGTATGAGGTATATTTTTGGGGGTATGGACTTTTCGGGGTATCAGATGCCCAAACGAATCCTCCCCTTGACTGACGCCCAATGCCGCCAGGCCAAGTACAGCGCCGACGGCGGCAACCGACTCCGCGATGGCGGGGGCCTCTATCTGGAAGTACTACCCAGTGGCGCCCGGAAATGGCGGATGAAGTATCAGCGGCCGGGCACGAAGGCGGAAAACTTGCTGACGTTTGGAGACTATCCGCAGGTCAGCCTGGCTGCAGCCAGGGACCGACGCGCCGAAGCAAAACGTCTGCTGGCCGACAACATCGACCCTGCCCTCCAGCGCGAAATTGACCGGCAAACCGCCGCGGCCGCTGCCGCAAATACCTTCGAGGCCATCGCAAACGAATGGCTTACCATCAAGCGCAAGGGATGGAGCGCCAGCCATGACAAGCGCGTCACGGCAATCCTCAACAACGATATCTTTCCGCAAATTGGAAAGCGGCCCATTGGCAGCCTGAATGGCCCCACGGTCCTCGCCGTACTGAGGCGGATCGAGCAACGCGGAGCCCATCAAATTGCGATGAAGGCTCTGGAGGCTTGTGGCGGCATATGTCGGCACGCCTGCGCAATCGGCGCGTCTGATCGAGATCCAACCGCCGGCCTTCGGGAACACTTAAGCCCCAGGCCGCCCGCGCAAAACTATCCCCGCGTGACGGAAGATGAGCTGCCGTCGCTCCTATCAAAAATCGACGGCTACAAGGGAGCACCGGAGACAAGGATCGCGATCAAGCTGCTCACCCTCACGTTCTTGCGGACAAACGAATTTCGTTGGGGACGCTGGGACGAAATCGATTGGAATGCTCGCGAATGGCGCGTCCCTGCCGAACGCATGAAGGGCACGCAAGCGCAAAAAGCATCCGGCAAGCCGCACATCGTTCCGCTTTGCCGTCAAGCAATCGCACTGCTCAACGAGCTACAACCGCTTACTGGTCGGTACCCCCTTCTGTTTCCCGGCACCAAAGATCCGCGTAACCAGGCCATCTCGGCGGAGACGATTAACAAGGCTCTGAAAAGCCTCGGCTTCGAAGGGAAGCAGACTGGCCACGGTTTCCGGGGACTTGCATCGACGCTACTAAACGAGCGCAGTGGTTATGGCCGCGACGCCATTGAGCTCCAGCTTGCCCACGCCATCGGCAACAAGGTTAGCCGCGCTTACGATCACTCTCAGCGGCTTGAGGAACGTCACGCCTTGATGCAATGGTGGGGCGACTTCCTAGACCAGAAACTCGGCGCCAACGTCTATCCGTTGAGGCAGCTCGCCTGAGCGGACGCTAGCGCATACCAGTCTCACATCGGCATACAAGACTCAGTACAGACACCCTATGACAACATCAATCAGCTTAACGCTTGAGGACATCGACAAGTTGTACGTGCGCACGTGGGAGCAGATGGATCGGCATTTCTGTAGAGCATTTGGCGCCAAACTAGCCGACCCGTTCATCGAAGTTGAAAGCCGATACAGAGAAGCGTTTGGCGTCGAGGTAAATGGTCATCTGCTTGCGTTTCAAGGCGTGTTCGATCTGGAGACGGAGGAACACCGCGACGCTGAAGGCAATGTCATCACGGACTTCGCCGGGACACCCATTCAGGTGGCCATAGATGCAATGGAACTATTGCTGAATCGCGTGCCAGCCAGCATCTACAACGAAGACATCTTGCGCAGCATTGCT
>NZ_LT976853.1:1206708-1264551 GCF_900249755.1 Cupriavidus taiwanensis | reverse complement strand
GCCACCTGCTGGATGAGTCTCAACGCCGCTCGCACCGCGATACATGACGCAGAGACTTTCGAAGCTTTGCATTTCCTCATGCATGCCAACTACGAGCTCGGAGAATCCGGCACCTTGCTTGCATGGCGTGACGATAGTCGGAAGAAGGCAAGCCAAGGTGGCCACAAGCGGCACGAACGGATGCAAGAAGAAAAGCAACGGGCCATTGAGCTCTATCGCGAGCACATCAGCCCCTCCCTCTCTGCGCAACAAGCCGCTCTTAAACTCCGCGACATGGGGGTGAACTACAACATTGGTGGCTTGGCGCGCCTAATTAGCGCCGAGCGGAAAGAGCGCATGTAACCGTCGCCATCGGCGTTCACGCCTTCATGATCGTATTCTGCTAAGCAGAATACGTGTCATCCTCGGTAGCGTGCGTTGCCTTCTGCCCAGCAGAGCGCGTGCGCTTCCTAGCTCAGTCTGCCGCTGCTCTGCATGGGCTCTTCCAACGGATGAGCCCCATTCCTATTCTCTTGCCATCGCAACGTTGCCCATAGAGAGCAAACAAGGCACACGATGGCTAAGAAGACCAAGAATCCGCTAAGGCCCCCGCTGCCCCAGGCGGCACAGACCCAACGCGCAGTCCGAGAAATTCCCGCTTCCTTGCCACTGGTTGGCCGGGGACGATGGAACGACATCGCCCCATTCGTCGGTGTCAGCCGCGAAACGTGGCGCCGCCTTGTATCCGAAGGAAGGGCCCCAGCCGCCCAACGGATCTCCGAACGCTGCACGCTCTATGACTTCGCATCCGTGCACGCCTGGATAAGCGACCCCGCAAACTTCGCCATAAAGGAAGCGCAATGACCTCGCCCGACAGCAACGCAAACGCATCTTGTACGAAGGCTGCCGCTCAGTTCCTTGCTCGGCTCGAAGCATGCGCGAGTCATGGTGCATGCATGCCCTATGGTGAGCTCTTCCGCCAAGTCGTCGCGCTCGGCGGTCTCCACCGACAAGAAGCCCAATCGTTCCTGCAGCACGTTCAGGACTCCCTTCACTTTGCACTGACAGGCCCCGCGAATCGCGGATTGACCAGTATCGAGGCCTCGGCGATTACGACCACGCTGCGGAAGTATCTCGACCATTGGGAGGACGCCCCTGATCCCTATAGCCTAGGGGACGTGCTACGCGACACCGTTACCGAATTGCTTTCCCATGCGCCACCTGGTGACACCCTCCCTACAGCGGGCGTTTGGCGCAGGGCAACGCAAGCCGTCCTGGTGGAGCAAGTTGGAGGAATGGTCATAGGCGGTCACCCCATGGATACCCCTTCGCATCCTGCAGAGCAACCACTGCGGCACGTGCATAAATTTGCATAAATCCTTGCACCGCTGCGACACCCTTCCGTGCCAATGCTGGCGCGGCAGAGCGGCACCTTGGTAGCTGCATGAAAACCACTCAATAAAGCGGGCGGGTGAGGCGGGGTCTCCACGGCGCGCGGCGGGATAACGCTCATGCGTCCCCTCACTCGCGTGCCAGGCCGCATAACGGCGCCTTGCGGGAGCCGAGGGCCGTATGCACTGTCGGCTTCGCAGCTGTTGCAGCGCGGGGCATGCCCCAGCGCCGGCTTGCTCCAGCTCGCTCGTTGTGGGGGATTCCAGCACAACACTAAGCCGTTGCCGGGCCGCAGCCGCTCTCTAGACACTGTCGTTGCTCTGAGCAGTACCGAGCAAATCCGAGCAACGTTGCTCGCTTCCATTAATCCCCTCTGATGAGGAACGCAGATGATTAGTTCGCACGCTGGAACGTCCACAGCATGCAGCGCTCATGGCCTTGCCCTTCACGGAGCTGGCGCATCGGCACCTGAACGGTTCATGCGCCTGCCGGAAGTCATGGCCGTTTGCGCCTTGCCCGCATCGTCCATATATGACGGCATGCGCCGAGGCGACTTTCCGAAGCCCGTGCCGCTGGCGGGCAAGAGCGTTGCCTGGCTCTCAAGCGAGATCCGGCAATGGATGGAATCCCGCATTGCGGCACGTCGGACGTAAATCAAGGACTCCCATGCATACGCACACAACCACCCTTCCCAAGAGCGTCCTCGACGCTTTGGAAACACACCAGCGCACCCGCGCTGCCTTCGAATCCGCCCGCGACAAAGTAGCTCGCCTTCGGGGCGAGCTGCAGAAGCATACGAAGGCAGCCGAGGCTGCCGATGCCGAGGCACTGGGTGCAAGAAGCGAGGCGGCAGCCTTGATGCGCGATACCGGCGCCTCCATGAAGCAAATCCGCGACCTCAAGAGCAAGGAGCGCGCCGCTTATACGCTGGCCGAGGACTACCGCGCCATCATTGCCGAAGTTCAGCTGGCGCTGGAAGAAGCCGAGCTCGAAGCGGGCCTTGCTAAAGGCACAGAATCCGCTGCCTACAGCGGCGTGGCGACAGCGTATGCGGAAGGGCTGTTCGAAGTGCTGGGTGACTCCCTGGCACCCCTACAACACGCAGTACAGGCACTCGCCCATGCATACGGACGCCAGGCTGTCGAATCTGGCGGTGCACCTTGGGAGCAGCGTGGCTATCGGTCAGCTCTTGATGCGGCGCTTGCACGCGCGCACAGCGCCATCTCCGCCGGCGTCAAAGCAGCGACGTTTGACGCTTCCCGAGATCCGGTGCTTTCCCTGGCTGAGAGGCCCAATGGCCTAGCGGACTTCAACGTCGTTTCCCCCGCCACGAAGCAGATGAAGCTGGCCGAGTTTGCAAGAAGGGCAGACGCCCTGCGCACCGCCGTCCGCAACGCCTGACAGCTTTTCCTCATGGAGATGAACATGCAAGTCGAGAAATGCCCGAAATGCCGCACCCTCAACGGACCCGAGGGCTTTGTCACCAACGCCGATGGCAAGAACGAACTGCTGTATCGCTGCGGGAACCATGCTTGCGAACACACGTTCTCCCGCCACTACCGCACGAACAACGGCCACGCTGAGCTCTACGCAGCAGGCCCGAACACTGTCATCGAAACCGACTGCTAAACGGCCATCGAAGGGCGGGCGCCACGTGAGGCCCGCCCTACCCTCTGGAGAATCCTAATGAAGATGAACTGCCCGCATTGCGGCGCCGTGGCTCATATTCGGTCGAGCCGCAAGGTTTCACGGATGACGCGCGAGCTCTACTGCCAATGCACGAACTTAACCTGCGGGCACACGTTCGTCGGCCTGGTGGAGGTGGTGCGCACGCTTTCGCCCAGCAGCAAACCGGATCCGGAGATTGCCATGCAGCTGGCCGCACGCTCTGGTGCCTGCGTAGACGCGTATATCGACGCCGGCACAAGCGTCCCGAATGCGCCGTCTCCGTCCCATTCGACCAGGATCTAGATAGCTTGACACCCCTTTCGAGATGATGAAGAATTCAGCCGTCGCCGAAACAACGGTGGCCGGGTGTGGAAACCCGAATAACACACGGCGGACAGCCGCCACTAGGCGGTATTTTTTCGTCCGTATGCCTTCGCGCGCCTTTTTCTATGGCGGGCCGGGCGGGGCAGCCTTCGGGCTGGCCGGTTGCCGTGTGTGCCGGTTTTCCACCCCCGCTGTCTGGCCCGCCACCCCTCACGTGGAAATGAGCGGCGGGCCTCCCCCAACACACGTGGAGGCCGCAATGCCTAATGTCCTCGCTCGTCCTGAGCAAACCGCTTTCCCCGAGATCCTTGCCATCGTGCGCGCTGCGCTGCGCGAAGCCATCGAGGCGCCCAGCGACCGCGCTTCGCTCGATGTCGTTGGCGCCGCGCTCGTTGCTGTTGCTGCTATCGCAAAAGCGGAGGTGGCCCATGCTTGAACGCCAGCAACCGGCACACCACCTCGCCCTCTGCCGCCAACACCGCATGATTGCTCAGCTCATGACGCAGGTGCGCCCTGCCAATACGCGGGCGAAGACAGAACTCAACGTAGCGATGGAACAGATTGGCGCATTGGGCGACTGCATCCGGGAAACCACACAAGACAGTTGCTATGCGTTGCTGCGCGTCAGCGCCGGGCTTGATGGCATTCTGCGCTTCCTCGACTTGCAGAGTGACCGATCGCCGGCACACCACAGTCTGCATTGCCTGCTGAGCCCTCTCAAACAACAATTGGATGAGGCCCTGAGCCGCGTCCACGACATGCTATGAGGGGCGCCATGCAGACACAGCAAAGCCCTGCCCTGCGTTCATGGTTTGATCAGCTCAAGCGCGACATCGACCTCCACGACCTGGCGGAGCGCCTTGAGCTCCGCAGGAGCGGCGCCAAGGGAAACTATCACAGCCCGCTTCACACGGATTCGAATCCCTCCCTTTCCATCTTTGACAACGGCCGCGCATGGAAAGATTGGTCTACCGAAGCCGGCGGTTCCTGCATCGACCTGGTGCGACATTGCCTCCCTGATGTCGCAGGCCCGTTGGATGCCGCAAAGCTTCTCGGCGAGTGGTACGGCATGCCGATGCCTGCTCCCGAGCAGCGTGCGCTGCCGACGAAGAAAAGCACCGAGGAATACATCGCAGACCGGGTTCGGATTGACCCGGCCCCGGTGATAGCTTACTTGGCCAGCCGCGGCATAGACGAGAGCGTAACGCGTCGCGCCATCAAGGCGGGCACGGTTGGGTGGAACGCCTGGCAGAGCCAGAAGATTCCTGTTGGTGAGGTTGGGCACGGCGGCCCAGCTGCCGCCTTCATTGTCCGGGAGTCAGGCACTGGCCGCGTCGTCGCCGTTGACCTGCGCTATGCAGACCCCGCAGCCAATGGCAACGTCAAGACGCAATGCCAGGGCGAAAAAATTGGGTACGGCTGGACGGCTGATGCCATGCGCCTGCGCCGCGCACATACGGTGTTCATCGTGGAAAGTCCCATTAATGCGCTGTCGGTGGAGTCCTGCCACCTGCCCGACGGCTGCGCCGCATTTGCCATCCGAGGAACCGCCAACGTCGACCGGATCGATTGGGCATTCTTGCGCGGCAAGCGCGTGCTGATTGCCCTCGATCACACCGATGCCGTCAACGAACGCACCGGGCAGCGCCCCGGCCTTGCGGCCGCATGGAAGCTTTCCGAGGCGCTGACCGCTGCCGATATTGGCTCCATGTTTGTTGACATGCAGGACTGGGAGGAAGGCGAGGACATCAACGATGTGTTGCAGCAGCATGGCGCTGATGAGCTCACCAAACGGCTCAAGCGCCTGGAGCCATGGCTCATTCCCGGCATGCCCGGCGGAGGCGAGCACATGGAAGGCACCCGCCGCGTCTTCCTGCCGAGCCATGACTTTGCGGTCTATTGGCGCTTCCGCGTGAAGGAGGACTTCACGCAGTTCGTGGAAAAGTACAAGGAGGGAGAAGGCGACGACAGCCAGCCGCGCCGAACAGAGGAATTGGGCGATCTGTGTTCGTTTCGAGTAGCCGGCTTTTCGCGCCTTCGTATTCAGAGCCATCTGGCCACCATCAACGGCACGCCGGACAACCAGCCGGAAACGGTATTTGGCATCAGCGCCCAGGTGCCGCGACACGGCGCCGTCCTACAGCGTGAAGTTGTAGGCAACGACAAGCTCTATAACCACGAATGGTGGCGCGGCAAGTTTGGGCACATCTGGATGCCCGCGCAGTTTTCCCGAATGGTCACCGTCCTAGAGCGTGCCGCTGACCTCGGCGCCCGAGACGTGGTGAACTTCGTTGGGCTGGCGTGGCGTGGCGGTGAGCTGGCCGCGCTGGAAGGCAGCGACTGCTACTTTATGGAGCCGCAGAAGCAATGCCTCTACTACAACATGACATTCCCGCGTGGAACGCGCCAGAACGCCCGCGCCGTCATTGCGGCTTATCAAGCGACCTTCCGGGGCAATGCGGCCGCTATCGGGCTCGTATGGGCCCTTGGCGCCCATCTCAAGACGGTTCTAGGGTTCTACCCTCATCTTCAAATGCAGGCCGAAAAGGGTTCAGGCAAATCGAAGCTATTGGAGAGTCTGCAAACTTCCCTTGCATTCCAAGTCCTGTCCGGCCAGATGCTGAAGACCGACCACCGCCGGCGCGCCTCCGTCTCATGGACCACGCATCCTGTTGGATGGGACGAATTTTCCAAGCTGCCGAAGGCCGTGCTTTCCGACATCGACGGCCTGCTGCAGTCCACCTACCGTTTCGAGTTCACACGCGTGGGCGCGGCACTAACGCCGTACCTGATGTGCGCGCCGGTGCTGCTGGCCGGCGAGGAAGTGGATGTTGAGAGCCTGCAATCGAAGATTTGCCGTACATCACTGGCCGTGGCTAAGCAGGGGGACATCATCCCGCACAGCCTGCCGCAGTTCCCCGTGTGGGAGTGGCTGCAGTTTCTCGCCGCCATCGAGCCGGCGCGCATCCGGGACCTGCATGCCGCCTTCCTGGCGGAATGCGTAAAGCGCAGCCGCGCTGAGGCAAGCGATGCGACCGCGCGGCGCATGATGGAGAACTATGCCGCTGTCATGACAGCGTGGGCGCTGCTGGCCGAATTCGCGGAGATCGACGTGGAGCAAGGCGGCTTCGTGGACGACCTGCTGGCCGAGATGAACGCACACATTGCAGACACCGACGGTACCCGGCTGCCTTGGGTCTGGATCATGGAAATCTTGTTGTCAGAGATCGCCGCGCGGCGATTCGAATTCCCCCGCTGCTGGGGCATCGTGGAGACCGACGACGGCAGCAAGGAAATGGCCCTCTTCGTGCGGCCGAGCCACATCATGGACCATATCTCGACAGCGCCACACCTGCGTCCGAAATTCGACGCGCTTCCTATCAAGACGGCCAGGATCTTCAAGCAACAACTGCTGCAATCCGGCGTTGTCCCGACACACGCAGGTAAGCTCTTGGATGATGTGGAAAGGCGCCAATACGGGCGGCGCCTAGCCCATATGACG
The DNA here is from genome assembly GCF_900249755.1 of Cupriavidus taiwanensis. NCBI lineage: Bacteria > Pseudomonadati > Pseudomonadota > Betaproteobacteria > Burkholderiales > Burkholderiaceae > Cupriavidus > Cupriavidus taiwanensis. The sequence goes on along the minus strand of NZ_LT976853.1, from coordinate 1,257,686 downwards.
GCCATCAGCGTGCCGCGCCTCGAACGACTTGGACTCCATGCCGTCCCTGAGCTCGAAGATGGGCAAATGCCGCCATAGTGGCGCGCTTCTGCCTTAGCTGCTAGGCCCGCTCTGCGCGGGCCTATTTTGTTTCAGTTGTGCCATCCAAGGATTGTTCGCCTTCGTCCTGGTATCCCGGATGACTGTCCCACCCACATTCACGGCAAGCCTCGAAGTAGGCCCCATCAGGCTGAATCTCGATATCAAAGAAGGTGCGCACGTTGCGTGACTTGCAACGTGGACATTGTTCGACGCGATCCGTGCGTTCCCGACTTAGCAAGCGGACATAATGCTTCACGATGGCGTCAACGGCATCAACGGCGATCAGGGCGGCAGTCTTGCTCGCGTTCCGATGATGCGTCAGCCAATTGACGAGGGGCCATGTCTTATCGGTGGTTGCCCTCAAATAGTTGCGCAGTTCATCGTTTCTTTCGCCAGGGCAAAGATGCCCAGTCAGTAGCCTGTTCCATGCCACGACGTCGGCGTCTTTGGGCCTCTCACCGTCCACAGGCACATCGACACGGCGCCGAATGGCGGCAACGAGTGAAATGAGGCATTCGCGTAGCTGCATGCCGACCGCCTGCAGGTCCACCGCTTCTACCGCCCGCTCCAACAAATCCATAGCCTGATTCTGACGCCGAAACACTTCATCGAATGGCGTCGGCTCCGGCTCGCCAGCACGTTCCGCATGACTCGCTACGCGCATCATTAGGCCAACGTGAAACGAAAGCGTGTAGTCCAGGCTGGGGAAGTGGCGTTGCGAATATAAGTTCGTCGGGTTAGTGATTACCCACCAACGGTCCTTGTTGGTCGCCACGTCCCAGATCTCATAAGGCTGGCCCACGACGTACTCGGTCTTCACGCGCTCTACGTTCTGCACTGCCTCATCGCGCGCTTGGCTCTCTACATAGTCGGCAATGTCCTTTTCTGCGTAGTAGTCACGTTCAGGGCTGTACCGTCCCAGTTGGTCCGCGGGCAACGGATGGTCGGGCGGCAGGACACAGTCCCCTTGTGGCTTGTCGGGTGCGGCTTCTTCAATCATTGGAATCCAGGGTTTCGCTGTGCAGTTGCAAGTCATCCGTCGGAACCGTTCCCCGCTGCCATGGCGGCGAGCCAAGCAACTTTACCAGTGCCATTGGGTGGCGGGGAATCTGAAAAATCTTGTGGCTCCGTGCGTCTTGCTCCGTAACCCTTTGATTAATAAGGAAACTAGCACCACAGCCTTGCTCAGATCTGCCACGATTTGCCTTCTTTCTGCCACACCACCCTCTTGGCGTCCCTTCTTTTTCTTTTCCTTTTTCCTTTTAAAATCAAGGAGAAAGAGAAAGAAAGCGGAGAACAAGCAAACAGCAGGCTGCCACAGCTTCAGGGCATTGCCTATTTTTTGTGCCACGGAATGACCGGGCTGCCACACGTCATTTCGTGGGACCAAAGCCGGAGCTAACTTGTTGATATATATGGGATTGGGAGTACCTAGGCACGCATTACCACGGACCCACGCAATTTTTCACCAGTGTGCGCCGTCCTCAAGCTAGCTCAATAGAGACTCTAGAGTTACGGACGCCTGAGGCACCCTCTCTTGCATTAACATCAATAGCCATGTCCCTATCACCGCGTGACCTTTCAGCAAGGCACTAGATGTTCAAGAACGGCAAACCAAGCACTCATATACGGCGCGAACTCGAAGTCGCGAAGGCGAAAGCAATCCAAGGGAGCTACGTGCTTTTTTTTCGCTGCTCCGCTTGGACGAGGCGTCACCGCGCAAAGCTCGGCTTGGCTACGTCCATGACGCTAGTCGCAGTTAGTAGCTTCGGTGTCGCCCCCCTTCAAAAGTTGTTGCATCCAATATTCACCGACACCGCGAAATTGAGCGCCCTCCAAGCGCTATTGACTTCAATTGGAGGAGCCTTACTAGGGGCAACAGCTATCGCATTCTCTCTCGTTCTCTTCGCCATGCAAGTGAACGTCGAGCGCGTTCCCCACGGGTTGTTTCGCAGACTCAGCGCCGACTTGCGACTATTGGGCTCATTCGTCAGTTCTTTCTTGCTTGCCGTGACGGTTGCAACCCTCTCTCTTGTAGCCACCTCTCAGAATGTGGGCGCCGTCGTGTTTGTAGCCTGTCTGTGCACCGCAGGAATCGTCTTCCTCTTTCTTTCTGCCTATAGTCGAGCGCTCCTTCTAATCAATCCGGCTCAACAACTTCGCATCGCTGTTGCCAGGGCAGAGCGAGACCTGAGGAGTTGGGGAAAGCACGCGGATCGAGCGACCCTACTGCACGAAGCAGTAGAAGCAGAGGCCACCGGCCCCTTTCCGACCAACGACAATCCTAGGGTCGTTTTTTTTCGTGCAAACCAAGGATGGGATGCAGTCGCCAAAGAATCAATGGACCACGCCATCGCCTACGCACGGCGATATTCCGAACAGGGTGACCATGATATTGCGGACGTAGCGCTGAATGCAGTCCTTGCTATCAACGTAACTTATGTCCAAGTTAAGGGGAGGACATTCTTCGGTCGAAATGCCCTCTTTGACAGCCCACTTTCGACCGACGGATTCATTAACAAAACGCTCGAACTCTTACGACATACCTTTCGTATTGGGCTGAGCCGAGGGGATGAAAGACAGATAGAGCAGACCCTTCAAGCCTTCACCGCTCTCGTTGGGACTTACCTTTCCATAAAATATCCGGGCGCAGGTACGTCGCGCGCACATCCCCACTTAGCAGCTCGCTATCTCGCAGACGCCGTCCAGGAACTTGGTGGCCACAATATGCCAAATGCGATGATGGAGGGTCTGAGGTTAATGGGCAAAGCGGCACAGGCATTCCTATACAACTCGGAACCTTCAGACGCCACCTCGCTTACGCAAAAGATCTCAACCCTTTCGGCGATCGGAGCTGTCAAGAGCGGGCATGAGCCAGTCACCCTAGTAGCCTTCGAGCAACTCGCTACGCTAACGTTTGATCTTCTGCGCACGTCGCACCGGGATATTCGATGGGCCGCTGAGCAGTTGCAACTTAACGTTTTCCACGCGACAAAGTTTGTCCTTTCGCTCCAAGGTGATTCCAGCACTTTTGACCATAGCGCTTACCTTGCGCCCTACTATTCGAGCACTAGCTACACCTCCTTACGCGCAAAGCTGACGCAGTTGGTGAACGCTGTACTAGTCTTGGAAGCCGACAATCAAGACGGACGTCGAGTTGTGCAGCACATACGCATTTGGTCAAATGACCTTCACCGCTACGAGAAGGACCTGTTGCTCTTGGCATTTGCGCACAAGTCCCAATTCGCTCTCGACATGCTGCAATGGATCACAGGGACTACAGAACTCCTGCTAGCGCTCTCGACTGCGCAGACTTGCGATGAGTCGTCCAGTTCCGCACTGCAAAAAAACGCTCTTTGGCTGATCTCCACACTTACATTCCTTCCCCAAGATGCGGAAACGGTGCGATCCCTCGAGGCATACTCGTTCTCAGAGCTCTTGTTTGAGACGGCACAGTCCGCACACAAATACAACTGCCCAAAAATCGTAAATGCGTTGGTTAAGCAGTTGGTGTGCTGGGCAGTCCTGGCAGGCAAACACAGAAACGGGTTTAACACGATGGAGAGCGCCCTCTATGCAGCCATCTGCCTTCAGCTTGCCGCCGGGGCAGACATGGGTAGCGTAGTGCAACCTCTCACCTTGGAACTGTCAAAGCCCAACGGCCCGGAAGAGGAAATTCGGTCCCGTGCCGCACGCTCAATGGCCCAAAAGGCTTGCCAAGCCCTCCTTGACACCTTCGAGTTCTCAAGCATTGAGAAAGCCATGGCCAATGCGGATAGAGCCGCGCTCCGCAGCGCCCTTGTTCAAGTTGCAAATGTACTGTCTCCCGCCGCCGCAGACGTTAAACAACGACCGGTAGAACCTTGAAGCATGTAGCTTCTTGGAAAGCGGTCTTGTCGCGAGACAAGGATCAAAAAATGCCCGCCAGTCTGGCGGGCTTAGTACAAATATGGGCAACTATGACAGCCAGTCTTCTAACTGGCCGGCTAAATCATTCGGAGTAGTTCGGGAATATGAGAGCACTCCCATATCCTGAACTTCCTCCAGCAACTCATTGGTCTTAGCGCCAATCACGACATCTACTGGGGTCTCGGGGCTAGGGAGCACCACGAACAAGGCCGGGAGGGCATCTCGCCTGTTGGTGAGATTGTGGGCAACTACGACATCCTTGAGGGACTTGTAGATATGTCTCTCCACAGTATGCATATTCACATATCGAGCGGACAGAATGTTTCCGTAGCTTCTACCATTGTCGAGCTCAACGTGAAGCTTCTTTGTGCCAATCGTTAGTTCACGATTTGGAAGAAACACTTTGCCAGCAATACTGCTGACCGCCCTACGCATCTCCGCATACGCCCAGTCATCATCCATAGCTGGCGCGCGCGGCACCACATCTGCCCACAGAGCACCAGCTTGCCGCTTAAGCAAGCTCGTCAACTCGTTTTCGATATGATCGGTAGCAAGGTAACCACAGCGCACGATCCGGATATGCGGCGTGCCGGTCGTGGCTTTGGAAAGGCTTCCGTGTGAGCTGGCGACGAGCGCGCTTTCGGCTCCTTTGACCAGGTCACGAATATCTGTTCCGCTGAGAGCATCACCGTAGAGTGCTGAGAGCTTGGTGAACGCTGGCAACCAGCGTAGCAACGGGCGTTCATCTCCCCTGATAGCAGCAGCGACTCCGATGACAAAGTCTTGCTGGCTGCCGAGGTCGGGACGAAAGACAAGAGTAGCCCACTCGCCCGAAAATACGGGTTCACGTACTGCCGTCGCCCGGGAAAGTAGAAGAGAGAGGTCCATCAGAGTAGGCGCCCACAGGCTTGCGCAAGCGTCCCATTGCTGGAGCGCGCGCTCATGTATTCGACGATTGTCTCAATCTGGTCAGAGTCTAGGAGACCGACCAAGTTCTGGCGCAGTTCGTCCGACACGGAATGCCAAAGCTCCTGCGTAGCGAGGCCCTCTCGCAAGACTGATGTGTACCAAGCCGGAAGTTGTGATGCCGTCATTTCCCTTTCGGCCATCAGATGTAGTTGATTTGTGGCTCTGTCATCTGGCCAAGAGGAATGCCAGTAAGGCCCTCCCCCTACGGACCCCTGGTCGATGGCCACGTACTTCATATCATCCAAATAAAGAAAGTTCGCGTCACTTCGGTCACTGTTACCGGTGATGTGGTCCACACCGGCGAGCATGTGAGCGAACTTGCTCTTGAAGAATGCTGCGAGCTGGTTCTGCTCGAAACTGGCAAGACGACGCAAGAAACGGAATGGCCTGGCGCTCTGCACAAGCGTCGCTACCCAGCAAACTGCTAAGCCTGTACCTTTGTCGACATAGGGACTGAGGTCAATTTCAAACGCGGGCAATATAGCCTGAGGTAGCAAAATTACAGCGCCTTTTGCTGGCTGGGGGACCCCACGAATTGCGTTTGCCGTAAAGCCAACCACTTCGTTTGCCACGCCGCATGAGTCTGTCGGGTAGAGCTTGATAACCGCGTCTTCCGCTTCATCGCAGCCGGGCCAAAGAATGCGCCCCACAAAAACCGGTTGGGCACCCTCCCTATGGCCCTCATCGTGGGCGCTTATCCAGGCTGAAAAGCCACAGTACGCATCCGCCTGCAAGACGCTAATCAAGGCCGCTCCTGAAGTCCTACCGCCCAACGGTACCGTGGCGGCTCAAAGAAGTTACGCATTAGACACTAATCGCGTCTAGCAGCATATTTTCATCGGTTAAAGGTGTGGGAGCAAGGACATCGACAAGGGTTTTTGGGGTATGCAATAGGGTATGAAGCCACCGTCTCAGACCAAACACCAAGGATTTACGGGCCAAAAAGAGAACTTTTCGATTCCTCTCTTCACCAGAATTCAGGGCCCAGCCCCCACAAACCCGGACAGCGTCACGCTCCCCGGGTTTTTTGTTGCCTGTGTTGTGGCGATGGCGGCGGCAATGCCACCGGCTGGCGCCCCAGCCGTTGCGCCCACCAGTAGCGGAAGGGGTGTTCCAGATCGGGATAGAGCACCGGCTGGCTGAAGCAGCCGGCACGCTTCATCAGGAGATAGGCGGCAAGCATGGCCGCCCAGAAAGCTAGCAGTTCCACGATCACGGCCGCCGCGGGTTTCGGGGCGGCCGTTTTCATTATAGGTAGCCGCGCCGGCATGGGGCCGATGGCGCACCCCGTGGATACCCTAGGCGCCCGCCGCCGCCCAGCTCGGCTCAGTACACCTCCGGCACGATCATTTCCCGCGGCACCGGCTGGCGCACGTAGTCCTCGTGGCGTTCGCGGCCCGGCAGCACCACCGTGGGCGCCTCCACTTCGGCATACGGCACCTGGCTCAGCAGGTGGTGGATGCAGTTCAGCCGCGCGCGCTTCTTGTCGTCGGCCTGCACCACCCACCACGGTGCCTCGGCGATATGGGTGCGCTCGAGCATGATCTCCTTGGCCCGCGTGTAGTCTTCCCAGCGGCGCTGCGATTCCAGGTCCATCGGGCTCAGCTTCCACTGCTTGAGCGGGTCGTGGATGCGGCTGAGGAAGCGCAGGCGCTGCTCGTCGTGCGTGATCGAGAACCAGTACTTGATGACCTGGATGCCGGAGCGCACCAGCATCTTCTCGAACTCGGGCACGGAGCGGAAGAACTCTTCGTACTGGTCGTCGGTACAGAAGCCCATCACGCGCTCGACGCCGGCGCGGTTGTACCAGCTGCGGTCGAACAGCACGATCTCGCCGGCGGCGGGCAGCTGCGCGACGTAGCGCTGGAAATACCACTGGGTCCGTTCGCGGTCGTTGGGCGCGGGCAGCGCGGCGACGCGGCAGACGCGCGGGTTCAGGCGCTGGGTAATGCGCTTGATCACGCCGCCCTTGCCGGCGGCATCGCGCCCCTCGAACAGGATCACCACCTTGTGCCCGGTGGCGGCGACCCAGCTCTGCAGCCGCACCAGTTCGCCCTGCAGCCGGAACAGCTCGCGGAAATAGCGCCGGCGGCTGTCCTGCTCAGCCTGGTCGTCCAGGTGCACCGGGTCGCCGAAGGCCTCGCTGGCCTCGCGGTCGTCCAGCTCCAGTTCGATCTCTTCGTCGTAGTAGTCGGCCACCTCGTTGTGGATGCGCCGCACCAGCTCTGCTTCGCCCGGTCTCATCTGATCTGCTCTCCCTGTGGATACAACGCGGTCGCGGCGATGCTGGCATGCCTGTGTTGCAGCCGCGTGAAGGCGGGGCCGGCTGCGCGCCCGGCCCCGCCACCGGTGGTATGTGAGACCAGAATACGCCGCTTTGCTCCCTGACGCGGGCTACGCCGCAGGGTTGATGTTGTGGTTATGCCGGAACAGGTTGTCCGGGTCGTAGCGCCGCTTCACCGCCACCAGCCGGTCGTAGTTGGGACCATAGGCCGCGCCGACGCGGTCGCTCTCCTCCTGCGTCAGGAAGTTGACGTACACGCTGCCCAGCGCATAGGGCGCCGCCGCGCGGAACACCTCGCGCGCCCAGCCGATGCACTTGTCGTCGTCGGCGGCGCTGTCCCAGCGGCCGTGCAGGTTCATGATGAACTTGGCATCGCGGTTGGCGTAGGCGGTGGCATCGGGCGCGACGCGGTTGGTCTGCCCGCCCATCGCGCCGATAAAGACCTCGCATTGCGGCGACGGCAGCTTGCCGATCTGCTCGATCAGCATCGTGATCAGCCCGTCGTCCAGGCCCGCGAAGTTGTGCGACTTCCAGTAGTTGCGCGCACCGGGCGTCAGCAGCGGGTCGAAGGCCTGCTGCCACGCGGCCAGCGGCATCGGCCCCACATGCTCGCCATAAGGCGTGCCGAGCTTGCGCAACGGCTCGACCAGTTCCGGCCCTTTGTCCGGCGGACCGATATAGCAGATGGCCAGCGCCGCAATGGGCTTGCCGTGCGCCTCCGGCGGCAGGAACGGCAGCGGCGGCGCCTGGCGCAGCACCACCCAGACGGTCAGTTCGTCGGGCATCGATTCATACAGTTCGCGATAGGCCGGCAGCACGCTCGCCGCCTGCTCCAGCGGATAGACGATCAATCCGCCATAGACCTCGGGTCCGACCGGATGCAGCCGGAACTCGAACATCGTCACCACGCCGAAATTGCCGCCGCCGCCGCGCAGCGCCCAGAACAGGTCGGCGTTCTCGTCGCTGCTGGCACGCACCAGCTTGCCGTCGGCGGTGACGACCTGCGCCGACACCAGGTTGTCGACGGTGGTGCCGAACTTGCGGCTGAGCCAGCCGAAGCCGCCGCCCAGCGTCAGCCCGGCCACGCCGGTGGTGGAATTGATGCCCAGCGGCGTGGCCAGGCCGTGTGCCTGCGCTTCATGGTCGAAGTCGCGCAGCGTCGCGCCGGGCTCTACCCAGGCGCGTTGCGCGTGGGGATCGACGCGCACCGAGCGCATCAGCGACAGGTCCAGCACCATGCCGCTCTCGCAGATCGCCAGTCCGCCGATATTGTGCCCGCCGGCGCGTATCGCCAGCAGCACGCCGTGGTCGCGCGCGAAGTTCACCGCCGCGGCAACGTCGGCAGCGCCCGCGGCCTGCACGATCCACTGCGGGTGGCGATCGATCATCGCGTTCCAGATCCGGCGCGCGTCGTCGTAGCCGCCGTCGCCCGGTTGCAGCAAGCGTCCGCGCAGTTGCGCCTTGAGTGCCTCAATATGTTCCTGCGATGGCTGGGCCATGATCTGCCTCCCGATGCTGGTTGGAAACATCGGATGGCACGCGGCGTCAGCATCAAGAAATGGCCACGAGGACCGATGACTTCATCATTTAAGGCAGGCACCACGCGAATGTAAATGGGACGCTGGGCCCGGTGCAGGACGGCGCGCTGTGCCGAGAGCCTGCCGTGGACCACGCCATGCGCCCTATCATGGATGGACGGCCGGCACGGTGACCGCGCGCCGTCCGCCTGCGCAATGGACCCAGCCCGCCCAACTCCCCTGTTCCTGTGCGGCGACGTGATGACAGGACGCGGCATCGACCAGATCCTGGCGCATCCCAGCCAGCCGCTGCTGCATGAATCGTATGTGCATTCCGCGCTCGACTACGTGCGTCTTGCCGAACGCAAGGCCGGCCCGATCGCGCGCCCGGTGGCGCCGGACTATCCTTGGGGCGATGCGCTGGCGGAACTGGCAAGCCGCGCCGCATCGTCAACCTGGAAACCGCCATCACCACCAGCGACGATGCCTGGCCCGGCAAGGCCGTGCACTACCGCATGCACCCGTGCAACGTCGATTGCCTGCAGGCCGCCGGCATCGACTGCGCGGTGCTCGCCAACAACCATGTGCTGGACTGGGGACGCGCGGGGCTGGCCGATACGCTGGACGCGCTCGATGGCGCGCAGATCGCGCATGCCGGCGCCGGTCCCGACGAGGCCAGCGCCGCCTGCGCCGCGGTGCTGGCGCGGCCTGGCGGCGGCCGCGTCATCGTACTGGCGTTCGCCATGCCCAACGCCGGCACACCGGCAGCGTGGCGCGCCACCGCCGGGCATTCTGGCGTGAACCTGCTGGATGACTGGTCCGCAGCGTCGCAGCAACGCATCGCCGCGCAGGTCCGGCAACTGCGGCGCCCGGGCGATGTGGTGGTGCTGTCGATCCACTGGGGCCCGAACTGGGGCTACCACATCGACCCCGCGCAGCGCGCCTTCGCCCGCGCGCTGGTGGAGCATGCCGGCATCGACATCGTGCACGGGCATTCGTCGCATCATCCGCTCGGCATCGAGCTGCACGCCGGCAAGCCGATCCTGTACGGCTGCGGCGATTTCATCAACGACTACGAAGGCATCGGCGGCTACGACAACTACCGCCCGGACCTGGCGCTGATGGCATTCGTCAGCTTCGATGGCGCCGGCAACGCGGACCTGAGGCTGGTGCCGTTGCGGCGCAGCCACTTCCGGCTGGCGCATGCGCGCGAAGTCGACATGGCCTGGCTGCAAGCCATGTTCGAAGCACAAGGCAGTGCGCTCGGCACACGCGTGGCACGCAGTGGGCTGCATGAGCTGCGGCTGTGGGCGGCCTAAGCCGCAACCTTGCCGCGCAGCGCGCACAAAAACAGAAAGGCCAGCGCGATGGCTGGCCTTCCCGTTCATTCAAGTGCCACGTGTGTCGGTTCGGTGTAACGCTTCCACAGAGTGCTGATCCGCTTCTGCATTCATTGCCCAACACTAGCTCGGTCGCCCATCCTGCGGCACCCCAGGACATACCTGCAGCATAGTACAAATCTCCGCGGATCAAAGCGGCATCAAGGAAGTGCGTTTCAGCTGACCGTGATGCGGTCGTCGAGCAGCCGGATCTGGCCGCCGGGCTTGTCTTCCATCACTTTGAGCACGCGGCTGCCCACCTGCAGCGTGACTCCGCCATGGATGCGCCTTGCGGCGTCGATGACGGCATCGGCGGCGGGCTGCATCTGCTGCCCCAGTTCAGTCAGGCGCGCGTCCAGCTCGAACAGGTCGCGCGACAGCTTGAACAGCGTCGCGCGCGCCTTTTCGCGCAGGTCGCCGACGGCGCGCTCCGGGTGCCTGGCAAAGAAGTCCACCAGCTGCCTGACCTTGTTCTGCTCCTCCAGCATGCGCCGGCGCTCGGCCTCGAGCGCGGCGCGCTGCGCGTCGGCATAGGGATTCAGGCCCACCTGGATGATGGTGGCGGTGCCGGCCGGCGCGCCCAGCACCGCGGCGCGCACCGCCAGCAAGGCCCGGCTGCGGCCGCCGCTGATGCTGCCCTGCACGCCGTTGCCGCCCACCACGATGCGCTGGCCCGCGGCGACATCGCTCTGGCGGATGCCGCTGTCGACGCTGACTTCGGTGCCGGCCTCGACCACCGCGTTCTCGATAAAGCGCGCCTTCACCGCGCCCTTGCAGCGCACGCTGGCGCGGCTGATGCCGCCTTCGGCATGCGCGGCTTCCGACTTGCCGATGATGCCGCCCTTGACGATGACATTGCCGCCGGCCTCGACATTGGCGGCTTCGATGGTGCCTTCGACCACCACGTCGCCGCTGACGTTGACCGACATGCCGGTGCGGATGTCGCCCGACACGCGCAGCGTGCCGTCGAAGGCCACGTTGCCGGAGTGCAGGTCCACCGATTCCACCTGCACCACGGGGCTGACGGAGATGCCGTAGACGCCGACCACCGGCGAGCCGGCGATCACCGCGCGCAGCAGTCCGGGGTCGTCGGCATCCGCCGCCGCGCCGCTCAGGCCCTCGGCAAAGGGCGGGTCATCGACCGGATCCGCGGCAACCGGCTTGCCGAACACGTCCACCCCGGCATGGCCCGGTACCGCCGCGATGCGCCGCATCAGCGGCGTGCCGGGACTGACCAGCAGCAGGTTGCCCAGCTCGCGCAGGTCGACCTTGCCGGCCTCGTCGTCGCCGTGCGCCGGCTTGCGCGGCTCCAGCAGGTTGATAAAGCGCGCCGGCTCGCCCTGCCGCGGCGCCATGCCCGCGGCGATGATGCGCAGCTCGCAGCCGCCTTCGGCCAGTGCGGCGTCGAGTGCCAGCGATTGAATCGGCGCCACCACGCCGCGCTCCGCGACGGCGCGGCGGATCTCGTCCGCACTGACCGGCCGGCCGCCTTCCGGCGGCATCAGCGTCAGCCGCACCGCCAGGCCGTCGCCGGTGATGTCGAGCTCGAACGCGCCGTCGATCAGCGCGCCGATGGTGGCATCGATTTCATGCTCGGCGCGCTGGCATTGCGCCAGGAACTGCGCCACCGCGCGCGCATCGAGCCGCGCCCCGGACCAGCCCAGCGCCGCCAGGCATTGCTGCAGGCTGGCCGCATCCGGCGGCAGCCGGCCCGGCTGCGGCGTGTAGCGTGCATGCACCTGTTCGCCCGGCTCGGCAAGCTCCAGGCGCAGTCCCGATTCATGTGTCATGCGTCCCCTGAATCGTCTGGCGGCGACGGCGGGTGCCGGCGCTCTGCTTGTTATCGATGCATCACCAACGGCAGCCGCGCCGGGAACTTTAGCGCACAGCGGCGCCCGCGGCGGCCACCGGGCGACTTTTGGGTAAACTGTCGCCATTCCGGGGCGCGCCGCGCCCCGCAGCCTGTGCAGTCCCCTCCATGTCAAATACCCACGAAATCCGCCCCGGCCAGTCCATCGACCTGCTCAAGGAACTCCATATCCTGACGCGCGACGGCAAGATGAACCAGGACAGCCGGCGCAAGCTCAAGCAGGTCTACCACCTGTTTCAGTTCATCGAACCGCTGCTGCAGGAGGTCAAGGCCGAACGCGGCCGCGTCACGCTGGTGGACCACGGCGCCGGCAAGTCGTACCTGGGCTTCATCCTGTACGACCTGTTCTTCAAGACGCTGCAGGACGACTCGCACATCTACGGCATCGAGACCCGTGAAGAACTGGTGAAGACTTCGCAGGCGCTGGCCGCGCGGCTGGGTTTTCCGGGCATGTCGTTCCTGAACCTGTCGGTGGCGGACTCGATCGCCTCGCCGCAGCTGCCGCCCGCCGTCGACGTCGTCACCGCGCTGCATGCGTGCAATACCGCGACCGACGACGCGATCCGCTTCGCGCTGGCCAAGCATGCGCAGCACATCGTGCTGGTGCCGTGCTGCCAGGCCGAGGTGGCCAGCGTGCTGCGCAAGCACAAGGGCAAGCTGCTGGCGGGCAACCCGCTGACCGAGATCTGGCGCCATCCGCTGCATACGCGCGAGTTCGGCAGCCAGGTGACCAACGTGCTGCGCTGCCTGCAGCTGGAGGCGCATGGCTACCAGGTCAGCGTGACCGAGCTGGTGGGCTGGGAACACTCGATGAAGAACGAACTGATCATCGCCCAGTACAAGGACCTGCCGCGCCGCCGCCCGGCCGAGCGGCTGGAAGAGGTGCTGGAAAGGCTGGGGCTGGAAGAAATGCGCGAGCGTTTTTTCACCGCGCCGGTGTCGGCGGCGTAATCAACTTTTTTCGGGCCCGGACTCGGGCGCATCATCGCCCGCCATCCAGCGCTGCCAGCCATCGTGCCCAAGGCGGCGCATGACTGCCTGGTTGCGCTCGTAGATGTCCGCCGCATCGGGGAACGCCGCCGCCGCGCGCGCGATCGAGTCCTCGCGCAGCAGGTGCAGGATGGGGTACGGCGCGCGGTTGGTGTAGTTCTCGATATCGTCCGGCTCGGTCCCGGCAAACTGGTACTGCGGATGGAAGCTGGCGATCTGCAGCGTGCCTTCCAGCCCCAGGCTGGCGAGCAGGCGTTCGGCAAAGTACAGCAGGTCGTTGAAGTCGAGGAAATCGGCCACCGCGTGCGGCAGGATCAGCAGCGTGGTGTCGATCTGATTGGGATCGGCATCGGCCAGCAGGCGCAGTTCGCGCTCCAGTTCGTCGATCACGTCGGGCGCCTCGGTGACGGGGCTGACCACGTAGCGCACCTGCTCCTTCACATACACGCTCTTGGCGAACGGGCACAGGTTGAGCCCGATCACGGCGCGTTCCAGCCAATGGCGGGTGGCGGCGATGACGGTTTCTGCGGAGTGCGTGGCTGAGGTCATGATGGCATGGGCGCGACAAAGCGTCATTCTAGCGCTGCCGCAGGCTCTATAATCCGCGGCGGAAGCACCCCCGCCCTGCCGAGCCCCGCCAATGCCCTCTACCACCCCACCCGCCTCTGCCCCAGCCATTCACGACGTCGCCGTCATCGGCGGCGGCCCGGCCGGCCTGATGGCGGCCGAAGTGCTGGCGGCGCACGGCGCCAGCGTGGCGGTCTATGACGCGATGCCGTCGGTCGGGCGCAAGTTCCTGATGGCCGGCAAGGGCGGCATGAACCTGACCCATGCCGAGCCCGAACCGGCCTTCCTGGGCCGCTACGGCGCGCGCACCGCGCAGCTGGCGCCGATGCTGGCGGACTTCGGCGCGCAGGCGCTGCGCGACTGGGTCCACGGGCTCGGCATCGACACCTTCGTCGGCAGCTCCGGCCGCGTCTTTCCGACCGACATGAAGGCCGCGCCGATGCTGCGCGCGTGGCTGCACCGGCTGCGCGAATCCGGCGTGCAGTTCCATATGCGCCATCGCTGGCTGGGCTGGGACGATGGCGACAGAGACGGCAACGGCGGGCCGCAGGCGCTGCGCTTCGCCACGCCGCACGGCGACACGGTCGTGCGCGCACGCGCCGTGGTGCTCGCGCTCGGTGGTGCAAGCTGGGCAAGACTGGGCTCGGATGGCGCATGGGTGCCGCGGCTGGCCGGGCGCGGCGTCGAGATCGCGCCGCTGCGCCCGGCCAATTGCGGTTTCGACGTGGCATGGAGCGAGGACTTCGCCACGCGTTTTGCCGGCGCGCCGGTCAAGCCGGTGGCGATCGCGCTGAACGACCGCGCAGGCCACGCGCACTACCGCCAGGGCGAATTCGTCATCAGCCGCGACGGCATCGAAGGCAGCCTGGTCTACGCGCTGTCGGCCCCGATCCGCGACCGCATCGAGGCCGATGGCGAGGCCACCATCCACCTCGACCTGCTGCCATCGCACAGCGCCGAACAGGTCAGCGCGCAAGTGGAACATCCGCGCGGCTCGCGTTCGCTGTCCAGCCACCTGCAAAGCCGGCTCGGCATCACCGGCGTCAAGGCCGGCCTGCTGCGCGAGTGCCTGTCCCGCGACGCCATGCTCGATCCCGGCACGCTGGCCTTGTCGCTGAAGGCCCTGCCCTTGCGCGTGCTGCGCCCGCGCCCGATCGACGAAGTCATCAGCAGCGCCGGCGGCGTGCGCTTCGAAGCGATGGATAACGGCCTGATGCTGCGCGCGCTGCCCGGCGTGTTCTGCGCGGGCGAGATGCTCGACTGGGAAGCCCCCACCGGCGGCTACCTGCTGACGGCATGCTTTGCCAGCGGGCGCACCGCGGCGCTGGGGGCCGCGGCTTACCTGAAGCAACAGGGGTTCGGGCAGCCTTAGGCGGTCGTGCCGCCGACAATGCTCAGCGCTACCGCCTCGGCCACTTCGATGCCGTCGATCGCCGCGGAGTAGATGCCGCCCGCATAGCCCGCGCCCTCGCCCGCCGGGTACAGGCCCTTGACGTTGATGCTCTGGTAGTCGTCGTGGTTGCGGCGGATGCGCAGCGGCGACGAGGTGCGGGTTTCCACCCCCGTCAGCACCGCGTCATGCAGCGCGAAGCCCGGCAGCTTCTTGTCGATCTCGGGAATGCCTTCGCGGATCGCCTCGATCACGTAGTCGGGCAGCGCCGTGCTCAGGTCGGTCGGGGTCACGCCCGGCTTGTAGGACGGCTCGACCGAGCCCAGCGCGGTCGACGCACGGCCGGCGATAAAGTCGCCCACCAGCTGGCCAGGCGCGTTGTAGTTGCGGCCGCCCAGCTCGAAAGCGCGCTCTTCCCACTTGCGCTGGAACTCGATGCCGGCCAGCGGGCCGCCCGGATAATCCTCCGGCGTGATGCCGACCACGATGCCGGCATTGGCGTTGCGCTCGGCGCGCCGGTACTGGCTCATGCCGTTGGTCACCACGCGCCCCGGCTCCGACGCCGCCGCCACCACCGTGCCGCCCGGGCACATGCAGAAGCTGTACACCGAACGGCCATTGCTGCAGTGGTGCACCACCTTGTAGTCGGCCGCGCCCAGCAGCTTGTTGCCGGCGAACTTGCCGAAGCGGCTGCGGTTGATCAGCCCCTGCGGATGCTCGATGCGAAAGCCCAGCGAGAACGGCTTGGCCTCCATGAACACGCCGCGGTCGTGCAGCATCTGGAAGGTGTCGCGCGCGCTGTGGCCCACCGCCATGATGACGTGGTCGGCCTCGAGATACTCGCCGGTGGACAGCTTCAGGCCGCGCACGCGGCCGCCGTCGATATCGATATCGTCGACGCGGGTCTCGAAGCGGATCTCGCCGCCCAGCCCGGTGATCTCGGCGCGCATCTTCTCGACCATGCTCACCAGCCGGAACGTGCCGATATGCGGGCGCGCCTTGAACAGGATGTCTTCCGGCGCGCCGGCGCGCACGAACTCGTTGAGCACCTTGCGGCCATAGTGCTTCGGATCCTTGATCTGGCTGTACAGCTTGCCGTCCGAGAACGTGCCGGCGCCGCCTTCGCCGAACTGCACGTTCGACTCGGGATTGAGCACGCTCTTGCGCCACAGGCCGAAGGTGTCCTTGGTGCGCTCGCGCACGGCCTTGCCGCGCTCCAGGATGATGGGGCGAAAGCCCGATTGCGCCAGGATCAGTCCGGCCAGCAGGCCGCACGGGCCCATGCCGATCACCACCGGGCGCGGATGCGTGCCGCCCTGCGGCGCGTGCGCGACGAAGTGGTACGCCATGTCGGGCGTCACGCTCCAGTTCGGCTTGCCGGCCATGCGGCGGATCGCCGCGGCCTCGTCGCGCACTTCGATATCGATGATGTAGGTCAGCTTGATATCCGAGCGCTTGCGCGCATCGTGGGCACGGCGGAATACGGTATAGCCGATCAGGCCGTCTCCCTTGACGCCGATCTGCGCGGCGCCGGCGCGCACGGCGGCGTCGAGGTCGCTTTCGGTATGGTCGAGCGGGAGTTTGACTTCACTTAGACGTAGCATGGGGGACCCGGGAACTGCGGCCGGGGGGTTGGGCACACCAATGTGCCAGGCCGGCCGGAGCGCAATTTTATCGTTTTTGGCGCGCCGGGTCGGGAATCCGCAGCAAGGCCGGCTGCCAGCGCCATGCCAGCCGCGCCCGCAGGCGCGCCAGCCACCCCGGCGGCGCCGTGACCGACAACGCCCCGCTGCGGCTTGCCGACACCGTCAGCCAGCCGCGCGCGGGCGCGATCCAGGTGTCGCCCGCGCGCAGGCGCCGCAGCGGCACGTGGCACTGGCCGGCGAGCCATTGCATCGGCCCGGCCAGCGCCATGTCGCCCGCCGCCGCGTGCAGCACGGTTCCGGCCGCCACGTGCAGCCGCAAGGCCTGGCCGGCCGGCAGTGGCATGGTGATCGAGGGGTAGTCGAGATCGCTTGGCATGGCAGGACTCCGGTAGCAGGCACAGGACTCCAGCCTATCGACCGCCTCGCGCCCGCGGCAGGCACACCGGCCGGTTGCGTTGACCGGAACAGCAACCAGGATCCCTGCCTGTTACGATACAGAGCCCCCGCCTCTGTATCTGTACCGATGCGGCCCGCCGCGCCACGATGCCGCCATGGATACCATCCCGCTCTACCGCCAGCTTGCCGGCCATTACCGCCGCGCCATCGACTCCGGCACGCTCGGCGCCGGCGACCGCATGCCGTCGGTGCGCGCGCTGATGGCGCTGCACGGCGTGAGCCTGTCGACCGCGCTGCAGGCGTGCCGGCAGCTGGAAAGCGACGGCCTGCTCGAAGCGCGGCCGCGCTCCGGCTACTTCGTGGCCGTGCCGCCGCGCGCCGCGCTGGCCGCGCTGTCGGAGCCCGCCGCCGCGCTGCCCGACCCGGCCCAGTACGTCGGCATCCACCAGCGCATTTCCGGCCTGCTCGCGCGCGCCCAGCACGAACCGGTCCACACCAACCTGGGCGGCGCCTACTGCGCGCCCTCGCTCTATCCCACCGAAGCCCTGCGCGCTGCCGCGACACGCGCGCTGCGCCGGCATCCGCAGCTGTTCGGCGAAGGCGTCGAGCCCGATGGCTACCAGCCGCTGCGCGCCGCGATCGCGCGGCAGGCGCTGCGCAACCGCGTGCAGCTGGCCCCGGAAGAGATCGTCATCACCAACGGGTGCACCGAGGCGCTGAACCTGGCCTTGCGCGCGGTGGCGGGCCCGGGCGATGTGATCGCGGTGGAGTCGCCCACCTACTACGGCCTGCTGCAGATCCTGGAAAGCCTGGGCATGCGCGCGCTGGAAATCCCGTGCAGCCCGCAGACCGGCATCTCGCTCGAGGCGCTGGAGCTGGCCGCGCAGCACTACGACAACATCCGCGCGGTCGCGGTGGTGCCCAACCTGCAGAACCCGCTCGGCTGCATCATGCCCGACGCGCACAAGGCGCGGCTGGTGCAATGGTGCGAGGCGCGCGGCATCGCGCTGATCGAGGACGACTGCTTCTCGGCCACCGCCGACAGCGACGCGCCGCCGGCCGCGGCCAAGGCCTGGGACGGCAGCGGCAACGTGATCCACTGCGCGTCGCTGCACAAGGTGCTGGCGCCGGGCATGCGGCTGGGCTGGATTGCCGCGGGCAAATGGCAGGCGCGCGTCGAGATGCTGAAGTTCGGGCTGTCGCGGCCCAACGAGATGCTGTCGCAGATGGCCGCCGCCGATTTCCTGGCATCGGGCGCGCACGACCGCCACCTGCGCCGGCTGCGCACGCGGCTGCGCGCGCAGCGCGAGTGGTTCACGCAGGCGATCAGCGCCAGCTTTCCCGCCGGCACGCGGCTGGGCGCGCCGCGCGGCGGCATGCACCTGTGGGTGGAGCTGCCCGCGCAGGTCTCGTCCGAGGCCGTGTTCGACCAGGCCCTGCAGGCGGGCATCCGCGTGATGCCGGGCGTGATGTTCTCCAACGCCGGGCGCTTCGACCACTGCCTGCGCATCAACTGCGGTGCGCCGCGCTCCGTGCAGATCGAGCGCGCGCTCGGCACGCTCGCCGCGATCGTGCAGCGGCTGGCTGGCTGAGCGCCGCGCATCCCGTTGCCGGGCACGGCGCCGATTTGCAACAGCCCTCCCCTTTTGCCGGCGGCTCGCCTATCCTAACGCGCTGGTGCGCAGGCGGCTGCCCGGCTGGTCCCCGGAGATCCCGTCGCATCGGTTGCCCGCGCATGGGTAGCCCACGGCCGCCGCACGCCTCCACAACAAGAACAAGGAGAATGGCCTTGACCAGTACATCCGTGGCGCCGTCCGCCACCCAGGGTATCGACGCCCCTGCCCGCCACCTTCCCGACGACTACCAGGCGCTGTTCCAGCTGGCTCCCGTATCGCTGTGGCTGGAAGACTTCAGCGCGGTGCGCGAATGCTTCATGCAATGGCGCCAGCAGGGCATCACCGACTTGCGTGCCCATCTGCGCGCCAACCCGCGGCAGGTCGCGCAATGCTCCGCGCTGATCCGCGTGATCGCGGTGAACCGGCGCACGCTGGAGCTGTTCCGCGCGGCCGACCTCGACGACCTGGTCGCCAACCTCGACACCGTGTTTCGCGACGACATGTTCGAACAGCATGTCGAGGAACTCGCCCAGCTATGGGATGGCGCCAGCGGCTTTTCCAGCCAGACCGTCAACTACGCGCTGGACGGCGCGCGGCTCGACATCCAGCTCGAGGCCACGGTGATGCCGGGCCATGAGCAGACCTGGGAGCGCGTGCTGCTGTCGGTCAAGGACATCACCCCGCGCCTGCGCACCGAGCGCGAGCTGCGCCGCAGCGAGCAGTATGCGCTGGGCCTGTTCGAGCATTCGCCGGTGTCGCTGTGGGTCGAGGACTTCAGCGCGGTCAAGGTGCTGATCGACGAAGTGCGCGCCGCCGGCATCACCGACTTCCGCACTTTCCTGAACGTCCATCCCGACTTTGTCTCGCGCTGCATGCAGGAAATCCGCGTGCTCGACGTCAACCAGCAGACCCTGCTGATGTTCGGCGCGGACAGCAAGGCCACGCTGCTGGCGCGGCTCGGCGACGTGTTCCGCGACGACATGCGCGTGCATTTTGCCGAGCAGCTGATCGACCTGTGGCATGGCCGGCTGTGGCAGCAGCGCGAGGTCATCAACTACGCGCTCGACGGCCGCGCCGTCGACGTGTTCATGCAGTGGTCGGTATTCCCCGGGCGCGAAGCCGACTGGGACCAGGTGCTGGTGTCGCTGACCGATATCACGGCGCGCAAGAAGGCCGAGGCCTATGTCGAGTTCCTCGGCAAGCATGACGTGCTAACCAAGCTCTACAACCGGGCCTACTATGAGGACGAACTGGCGCGGCTGGGCCGCAAGGGGCCATGGCCGGTCAGCGTGGTCGCGGTCGACCTGAACGGGCTCAAGCTCGTCAACGACCAGTTCGGCCACGCCGACGGCGACGGCCTGCTGCGCCGCACCGGCGAGGCGCTGAAGAAGGCCGTGGGCGAGCAGGCCTGCGTGGCGCGCACCGGCGGCGACGAGTTCATGGTGCTGCTGCCCGGGCGCGACGAGCGCGGCGCCGCCACCGTGGTCGAGCAGATCGGCAAGGTGGTCGAACTGAACAACCAGTTCTACCCCGGCACGCGGCTGAGTTTCTCGATCGGGCACGCCACCTGCCAGCAGGGCGAGCGCCTGGCCGACATCGTCAAGCTGGCCGACAGCCGCATGTACCAGGCCAAGCGCGACCACTACGCCGCGCTCTCCGACGAACGCCGCCGCGACTGAACCAGCGTTTTACGCGCGGCTTCAGCCCGGCGTGCACTCGCCGCGCATCAGTGCCCATTCTTCGCACTGCTTGCCCGACGGGAAGGTGCAGATGCCGGTCTGGCCGGCCGGCGTCGACACGATCTGCAGCTTGCCGCCGCGCTGCGCGCAGTTGACCGAGGCGGGGTTGGGCTTGCCGACCGCGGCGCCGGAGCTGGCGGGAGGTTCGGCGGGCGTGGTGGTGCAGGCGGCAGCGACAAGAACGGCGGCCAGCCCGGGGGCGGCGGTACGAAAGCGCATCGGCATCTCCGGCACGAAGCAGGTCCACAAGGCAAGAGAGCCGGCTGGCGCCGGCTCTCTTGCTGCTTACAGATAGACGATCAGTCCCACGCCCAGCACGATCAGGCCGAACTTGGCCACGTAGTACAGCTGGCGGTTCCAGGCCTTGAAACGGCGGCGATACTGGCCGCCCAGCCAGACAAAGCGGAACAGGCGGTTGATCATGCCGGTCTGGTCATGCTCGTCGTTGGGCGAGCTGGCCGCGGTCATCACCTTGCGGCCCATCCAGTGGTTGAATTTCGCGGCCCAGCCGTAGCGCATCGGGCGCTCGATATCGCAGAACAGGATCAGCCGGTTGGCGTCGCTGCGGTTCTCGGCCCAGTGCAGGTAGGTTTCGTCGAATACCACGCCCTCGCCGTCGCGCCAGCTGTGGCGCTCGCCGTCGACCTCGATAAAGCAGCGGTCGTCGTTCGGCGTGGCAAGGCCCAGGTGATAGCGCAGCGAGCCGGCAAACGGGTCGCGGTGCGGATTGAGCTTGCCGCCCGGCGGCAGCTCGGCGAACATCGCCGCCTTGACGGTGGGCAGCTCGCGCAGCAGCGCCACGGTCTTGGGGCACAACTGCTCGGCCGACGGGTGCTGGGCCTCGTACCACTTCAGGTAGAAGCGCTTCCAGCCGTATTTGAAGAAGGAATTGAAGCCCGCGTCGTCGTTCTTGTCGGCGGCCTTGATCTTGCGCATCGCCGCCAGCGCCAGGCCTTCATCGCGGATCTCCGGCCACGCCGCGCGCAGCTTTTCCAGGTCGGGGAACTGGTCGACCGGGATGTACGGGGTGCGCGGCACGCCCGAGAACGCGTACATGAAGCAGTTGATCGGGGCCACCAGGGCCGAATGGTCCAGCAGCTGGCGCCACAGGCGCAGGCGCACCTTGCCGCGGAAGTGCACATACAGGATGGCACCGAGGTAGCCCGCGACGATTATCCACTTGATCACCGAAATCCTCCTGGTCAGCCGCCTCCGCCGCATGGCGCGCCGCGGCCCGGCTGGGTGAAAACCCGTATTTTAGCGAAACGGCGGGGGCACCGCACTTTGCGATGGCTGCGGCACATGGCTGGGGGGCCGGCGACGGCGCCGCGTGGTCGCGCCGGATAGCAGCGAATCAGGCGTCGCCGCGCGACTGGCGGGCGATGCGCTCGATCAGCGCGCGCGCGTCGTCGGGCTGGCCCTGCAGCGTCAGCAGGCGCGCGTTCAGGACCAGGTTCTCCAGCACCAGCTTGGCGGTCGAGGCCCACATCGTCGCCAGCAGCGCCTCGACCGGCAGGCCCGAGGCTTCCAGCTCGCTGGAGCGCTCGGCGATCAGGCGGCAGGCCAGCCGGCGCAGCGCGGCGTCGTCGAACGGCAGGTCGGCGTAGTCGATCGGGTCTTCCTTCTCGACTTCCGTCATCAGTTGCAGCAGGGTGTCTTCGGTCATGGGCAGACTCCTGGCGGGGGACGTCACACTACACGCGGAAATCCGCGGCCATGTCGGCATCGGTGCGCGCTTCGAGGCGCCCCGAGCGGCAGGCGGCGACAAACTGGTCGTAGTCGCGTTCGACCTGGTCGGCATAGCCGTTGGCATAGCCTACCATCACGTCGGCCATGCGGTCGCTGCGGCCCAGGTAGCCGCTGACTTCGGCGGCCAGGCCGCTGGCCTTGGCGTGGGCCCGCGCCAGCACCCAGCCGCACAGCGTGGCATAGCGGCAGAGCAGGTCGGCATCCATCAGTTCGATCTGCGCCGACAGCTTCATGTCGCGCAGCTGCCGCAGATAAAATTGCCGCCCGCGCGGGCCCTTGGTCCAGCCCAGGAACAGGTCGCTGGCGGCCTGCATCAGGCGCTGGCCCTCGACCACGCGCCGTCCCTCGTGCGCGCACGGCGGGCCTTTGTAGAAGCGCGCCACCACCGAGCGGGTCGCCTCCTTCAGCTGCAGGAACAGCGGCTTGTCATGCTGGTCCACCAGTAGCTGGATCAGGCAGCGGGTGCCGACGCTGCCCACCCCCACCACCTTGAAGGCCTGGTCATGGCGGGTGAAGTGCTCCAGCAACCGGCGCCGGTCCGGCGCCAGCGTCGACAAATACTCCTTGAAGGCCTGCGCCATCGCCTGTTCCGGATCGGCCAGGGTCATCCAGTCGTCGCCCGGCCCGAACAGGGTCTGCTGGCCGTGCACGTGGAACACGGCGGGCGGTGCGTCGAGGATCTTCCAGCGCTCGCCGATGCGTTCGGCAAGCTTGGGCAGCAGCGCCTCATGGGTGCGGTCGGCGGCGCGCTCCATGCCGCGCCGGATGCGCTTCTGGACCTCCGGCGAGGTTTCTTCCTCGATCAGCCGGTCGAAGGTGAGGCGGTCGTACCAGGTGTCGAGCATGCCCATGCCGGCGTAGTCGGCCATGCGCAGCTGATAGCTGCCGACGGCCGCACGCACCGCGTCTTCGGCCACGCCGGCGCCGTGCCGCAGGTGGCGCACCGCCACCACGAAGCTTGCGCACAAACGCTTCAGGTCCCACTCCCACGGGCCGGGGCTGGTTTCGTCGAAATCGTTGAGGTCGAACAGCAGCGCGCGCTCGGGCGTGGCAAAGGCGCCGAAGTTGGCCAGGTGGCAGTCGCCGCAGATCTGCATCGCCAGGCCGGAAGCGGGCGTGCCGGCGAGGTCGTGCGCCTGCAGGATGGCGCTGCCGCGGAAAAAGGCGAAGGGGGACTGGATCATGCGGCCGTAGCGCAGCGGCACCAGCCGGGGCACCCGGCCCTCGCTGCTGACCTGCAGCAGCGCGACCGGATCACGGTCGACCTGGCCGATGGCCTCGTGCGCGCCGCGCGGCACCTGCTGGCGCAGCGCCTTGCCGCGCTCGCGCCGGGTTGCGACCGGCGTGGCATCGGCAGCCGGTGCCGGTGCCGAGGGGCTTTCCTGACGTATCGCCACACCGCCTCCCATGCCGGCGCCGCCGGCGGTTGCCCTATGTGCAGTCGCTGCAACAGAAGCTAATGCAGCGCGCGCCGGCTTGTCAATCGGCCAGCCGGCGCGCAATGGTCAGGCAGGCGGCAGCGGCGGCTTCAGAGCGCCGGCGGCTGGCGGCGGAAGCCGACGCCGAAGCGGTTCCACGCGTTGATGGCCGAGATCAGCAGCGTCAGGTCGGCCATTTCCTTCTCGGAGAACTGCTCGCGCAGCGCCTGGTAGTCCGCATCCGGCGCCTGGCTTTGCGGCAGCAGCGTCAGCGCCTCGGTCCACGCCAGCGCGGCGCGCTCGCGCGGAGTGAACCAGCCCACCTCGCGCCAGGCCGGCAGCAGGCTCAGGCGGCGCTCGCTTTCGCCGTGCTTGCGCGCGTCGGTGATGTGCATGTCGAGGCAGAAGGCGCAGCCGTTGATCTGCGAAGCGCGGATCTTGACCAGTTCCTTCAGCGTGGTTTCCAGCGAGCAGCGCGCCAGGTAGATCTCGACGCCGACCATTGCCTTGTAGGCGTCAGGGGCCACGTCTTGCCAGTTCATCCGTTCTTCCATGATCGATCTCCTTAGACAGGTTGGTGGTTCGGTTGGGCGGGCACTGGTGCGCGCCCGACGAAACGAAAGATAGACGCCCGCATTGGCTCCGTACACTGCCAATTTCCGGCAGAATCAGTAGACCAATCGAGATCGACACCACCCGCCATGGAACTGCACCTGGCCCTGGACCACGCCGGCGACCTGACCGCGCAGATCGTCCACCACATCCGCGACGCGATCCAGGGCGGCCGGCTCGAAGCCGGCGCGCGCATGCCGCCGTCGCGCCTGCTCGGCACGCAACTGGGCGTCGCCCGCAAGACCGTGACCACCGCCTATGAGCGGCTGGTGGCCGAAGGCTGGCTGCACGCGCGCGTCGGCGACGGCACCTATGTCGCGCCAGGGCTGGCGCGGCCGGCGGTACGAATTGCCGCGGCGCCGGTGCTGCCGCCGGCGGTGCAGCGCTGGCTGGCCGTGCCGACGCCATTCCTGGCCCCGCCAGCCGGCGCGCGCTATGCCTTCCAGCCCGGCCAGGCCGAGACCACGCGCTTTCCGCATGAAGCCTGGTCGCGCTGCGTGCGCGCGGCGCTGGCGGCCGAGCGCGCGCGTGCGCCCGGTCCGGCCGACGCCGCCGGCGAGATGCCGCTGCGCCAGGCCATTGCCCGCCATATCGCCTTTACCCGCGGCGTGCAGAGCGCGCCGACCGACATCCTCGTCACCAGCGGCGCGCAGCAGGGCATCGACCTGCTGGCGCGCCTGCTGCTCGGGCCGGGAGCGGTGGTGGCGATGGAGGACCCCGGCTATCCGATGGCGCGCGCCTTGTTCCAGGGCCTTGGCGCGCGGGTCGTGCCGGTGCCCGTCGACGAGGAAGGACTGGTGGTGGCGGCGCTGCCCAACGACGCCACGCTGGTCTATGTCACGCCTTCGCACCAGTCGCCGCTGGGCGTGCCGATGAGCCTGGCGCGGCGCCAGGCGCTGCTCGACTGGGCCGCGCGCCGCCATGCGGTGATCCTGGAAGACGATTACGACAGCGAGTTCCGCTACGGCGGCCAGGCACTGGATGCGCTGCAGACGCTGGACCGGCACGGCCGCGTGGTCTACCTGGGCACGTTTTCCAAGACGCTGGCCGCCAACCTGCGCGGCGGCTACGTGGTGCTGCCGCCCTGGCTGATGCCGGCCGCGCGCAAGGTCAAGCACCTGATGGACTGGTACACGCCGACGCTGCTGCAGCAGGCGCTGGCGCGCTTCCTTTCCGAGGGCCACCTGCTGCGCCATATCCGGCGTTCGCATGCGCGCCATGCCCAGCGCCGCGCCCGGCTGCTGGCGCGGCTGCAGGGCGACCTGTCACCGTGGCTGGAGCCGCTGCCGGCGGTGGCCGGCTTCCACCTGGCGGCGCGGCTGCGGGTGCCGCTGGCCACCGAGGCGCTGGTGTCGATGGCGCGGCTGGCAGACCTGGAACTGGCCACGCTGGACCCCTGCTATGCCACGCCACCCGCCAGTTGTGCCGGGCTGCTGCTGGGCTTCGGCGCCATCGACCTGCTGGATATCGACCCTGCCCTGGACCGGCTGGCGATGGTACTCTCTGCCTTGGCGCCCGCCCCGCCGCGCACCGCGTGATGCGGCCGGCACCGGGGCCGCCAGCCACGCACGGCAAGCAGGTGACACACCTTCGACATGGCGCCTCAGCCATACTTGCCGGGCCAATTTGCTGTGAACAAAACGGATGTACGAAAGTCTCATTCGCACTTCCAAACAACCCGAGTCGCGTTCATGACCAAGCGTTTGTTGTCCGCCATGCGTCAGTACGCATGGTTTGCAGGGGTGAAGCACCATGTCGTGCAGGGCGTCGAAGCCCTGGCGGAGCTGCTCAAGTCCCCGTCCGCCGCGGCGCGCGCCGTCGCGGCCATCGTTGCCGAAACCGAGCAAGGCGTACAGGTCTGGGTCTCGTACTTCGGCAAGCCGCTGGACCCGCACACCAACTATGTGCTGTGGCCGAACCGGGCGCTGCGTCCGGCGCGACGGCGCATCCAGCCCTCCCCCATCGAACTGCTGCAAAGCCAGCGCCGGCGCAACGAATAATCGCGCCGGCCGCGCTCAGGCGTCCGCCCAGCGCCGCAGCAGGTTGTGATAGACGCCGGTCAGGCCGATCACCGATTCGTGCGCCTGCCCCAGTTCCTGCGCCACCTGGCGAATGCGCCCATCGAGCTCGAACAGCATGGCGCGCTGGCCGTCGTCGCGGACCATGCTCTGGATCCAGAAGAACGATGACACCCGCGCCCCGCGCGTGACCGGCGTGACGTGGTGGATGCTGGTGGCCGGGTACAGCACCATGTGCCCGGCCGGCAGCTTCACGCGCTGCTGCCCGTAGGTGTCCTCGACCACCAGTTCGCCGCCGTCATAGTCTTCCGGCTCGGTCAGGAACAGCGTCGCCGACAGGTCGCTGCGGATGCGGAAGCTGGTGCCGCGCAGGTAGCGGATCGCGTTGTCGACATGGTTGCCGAAGGTATGCCCGCCCTCATAGCGGTTGAACAGCGGCGGATAGACCTTCAGCGGCAGCGCCGCCGAGAAGAACAGCGCATGGTTGCCCAGTGCGTCCTGGATCAGGTCGCCGACCTGCCGTGCCGCCGGCGAGCCCTCGGGCAATTGCAGGTTGCGCTTGGCCAGTGCTGACTGATAGCCCGAAGTCTCGTTGCCGTCGGCCCAGGGCGCCGCGTCGATGATCTCGCGCACTTGCGCAACCTGGTCCTTGGTCAATACGTCGGGAATCTGCAGCATCATGATGGCTTCTACGTCGGGATAAATCGGCAGGCGCTCATTGTAGGGGAAGCCCGCGCAGGCCCAGAACAAGAATCATTATTGTTTGATCCCGGGCAGGCGGCGCCTTCACTACAATGGTTGGGGTATGCCGTCATCGACAAGGAGCAGACATGTCCGAACCGCTACACGACGAAGCGCTGGTCAATCTCTACCTGGAACGCATCTCGGCCCTTTCGGTCAGCGCCTTCGATGGTGCCGACGTCAGCGGCGAACTCGATGCGGTGATGCGCGAAGCCGTGACCCAATGCCAGGCGGCCGGCGGGCCGCAGGCGCAGGGAACGCTGACGGTGCTCGGCGCGCGGCTGCGCGATCGCGCCGATGCGGCGGAGCGCGAAGACCAGCCGCTGGTGCGCGATACCTTCAGGCAGGCGGCGCAACGCTTGCCGGCCTGACGCTGATACGCGGCAAGCGCGTGCGCGGACTGGCTGCCTTGATGCCAGGGCAGTGAGATCGAAATACCAAGGGGATCTGGCCGGTCGGCCTGTGGAACAACGCCTTGAAGGATTTGCGGCGAGTGCCGCGGTGGCTGATGCCAGGCGTTGGTTGCGGGGGCAGGACTTGAACCTGCGACCTTCGGGTTATGAGCCCGACGAGCTGCCAACTGCTCCACCCCGCGTCCGAAGAAGATGATTATGGGTGATCCAATGCCCGCTGGCAAGCACTATTTGTGTCTTTGCCTGAAATCATTCGTCGTCGCGCAACCCAATACATCACGACGTGATATAAATCGCCGCGATGGGGTTGCGCTTTCTTGCGCGCATAGCTGCGCGCAAGAAAGCGCGCCTATTCGGCAGGCCCCAGCAGGCGATCGACCAGTGCATAGCCAGCGCCGAATGCCGCCACCTCTGCCGCATGCCGCGTGGCAAACTGCTGGGGACCGCTGGCGAGCAGTTCGGTGTCGCCCGCATCCGCAGGATCGGCACCTTCCTGCGACACGCGCACCTCGTAGCCCCAGCGGCCAATGCTGCCCTGCCCCTGCGGCGACACCAGGACGTAGACGTCCATGCCGCGATATGCCTCGACGCGCCAGTCTGCGTTGTCCATGCGATCGACTCCCGGTTCAATGATGTCCATTCGAGACTAGGAGGCGCCACGCGCGACCGCAAGGCATGACCCGATCGCACCGGAAGCAGGGAGGGAGGAAAAAAGGAAGCGGGCCCGAACTGGACGAGGCAATGAAAAAGGGCTTCCGTTTCCGGAAGCCCTTTTCTTTCTGCATAGGTGGCGCGGCTGGCAGGATTCGAACCCACGACCCCTTGGTTCGTAGCCAAGTACTCTATCCAACTGAGCTACAGCCGCACGCGAGAAAAAGATTATAACCCAGATTTTGTTTTTGGGAAGCCCCCTCCCCGCTTTTTTGCGATCTTTATTGGGACGGGTCGAAGCGGCCCTGCCCCGGGGCAGCCCGCCAGCGGGCTTTTCCTATAATGGCAGACTGAAGAAGTGATCCGGAACATGAACAAGGCATTTGTCAAAGAGTCGTCTGGCGACGAGGACGACGATCTCCCCGAAGGCGCAGCGCCGCTGCCGCCCGGCACCAAGAACTACATCACCGCTGAGGGCTATGCGCGCCTGCGCAACGAGCTGATGCAGCTGATCGATGTCGAGCGGCCCGACGTGGTGCAGATCGTCTCGTGGGCGGCGTCCAATGGCGACCGCTCCGAGAACGGCGACTATCTCTATGGCAAGAAGCGCCTGCGCGAGATCGACCGCCGCATCCGCTTCCTGACGCGCCGCCTGGACAAGGCCGAAGTGGTCGACCCGTCGCTGCAGGGCGACAACGACCAGATCTTCTTTGGCGCCACCGTCACCTACGCGCATGCGTCGGGCGAGGAGACCACCATCACCATCGTCGGCATGGATGAGGTCGACCTCGACCACAACCACGTCAGCTGGATCTCGCCGATCGCCAAGGCGCTGCTCAAGGCGCGCGAAGGCGATACCGTGGCGTTGCGCACACCGGCCGGCGTCGAGCAGATCGATATCCTGGAAGTCCGCTACCCCGCGCGCAAGCCGTAGGCCGGCACCCGCGCCTCAGCTATCGTTGCGGTCGCGGAAGATGCGGATCACGTCGGGGTTGCGGCGCAGCCCGCGCATCACGTTGGCCAGGTGCAGGCGGTTCTGCACCTGGATGATGAACTGCATGTAGGTGGCTTCCTGCTGGCCGCCGTCCTGCTGCTCCATCGCCACGTGCGCGACGTTGGCGTCGGCCGCGGTCAGGTCGGCCGCCACGCGCGCGACGATGCCCTTGACGTTGCGCACCATCACCTTGATCGACACATCGAAGGCACGCGTGGTCTTCTTGGCCCACATCACGTCGATCCAGTGTTCCGGATCCTTGCTGTGCAGGCGCTTGGCGATCTTGCAGTCCTGCACGTGGATCTGCAGGCCCTCGCCCTTGCCGAGGTAGCCGACGATGGAATCGCCCGGGATCGGGCGGCAGCATGCCGAGAAGATCATCGACATGCCCTCGTCGCCGGTGATCGGCACCGCGGGCGCTTCCTCGCCGGCGAAGGTCTGCACCGCGGCCAGCAGCGCGCTGTCGACGTCGCCGGACAACTCCTGCAGCAGGATCTCCATGCGCTTGGCCACCACCGCCGGCACGCGCCGGCCCAGCGCCAGGTCGGCGAAGATGTCTTCGCGCTGCTTGTTGCCGGTCCACTGGATCATGCGGTCCCACACCGACTGCGGCACCGCCTTCAGTTCGATGCCGAGCTGGCGTGCCGACTGTTCCAGCAGGCGCTCGCCCAGCTGGATGGCCTCATCCAGCTTGGTGGTCTTCAGGTAGTGGCGGATCGCCGCGCGCGCCTTGCCGGTGCGCACGAACGACAGCCACGCCGGATTCGGCTTGGAATAGGGAGCCGTCACCACCTCGACGATGTCGCCGCTCTTGAGCTCGGTGCGCAGCGGCAGCATCTCGTTGTTGATCTTGACCGCGACGCACTGGTTGCCCAGGTCGCTGTGCACCGCGTAGGCAAAGTCCAGCGCGGTGGCGCCGCGCGGCAGCGCGCGGATATGGCCCTTGGGCGTGAACACGTAGACCGCGTCCGGGAACAGGTCGATCTTGACGTGTTCCAGGAACTCCTGCGAGTCGCCGGTCTGGCTCTGGATATCGAGCAGCGACTGCAGCCACTGGTGCGCCTGCTGCTGGATATCGTTGGCGTGGTCGGCCTGGTGCTTGTACATCCAGTGCGCGGCCACGCCGGCCTCGGCGATCTGATGCATGTCGCGCGTGCGGATCTGGAATTCCACCGGCGTGCCGAACGGACCCACCAGCGTGGTGTGCAGCGACTGGTAGCCGTTGATCTTCGGGATCGCGATGTAGTCCTTGAACTTGCCGGGCATGGGCTTGTACAGGCCGTGCAGCGCGCCCATCGCCATATAGCAGTGCATCTGCGTTTCCACCACCACGCGGAAACCGTACACGTCCAGCACCTGCGAGAACGACAGCTGCTTGTCGTGCATCTTGCGGTAGATGCTGTACAGCGTTTTCTCGCGGCCGGACAGTTCCGCGACGATGCCAGCATCGGCCAGCCCCTTCTGCGCGGCTTCCAGAATGCGCTTGACCACCTCGCGCCGGTTGCCGCGCGCGGCCTTGACGGCCTTTTCCAGCGTGGCGTAGCGGAACGGCGAGCCGACCTTGAACGACAGCTCCTGCAGCTCGCGGTAGATCGTGTTGAGACCGAGACGGTGCGCGATCGGCGCATAGATCTCCATGGTCTCGAGCGCGATGCGGCGGCGTTTTTCCGGAGGCACGAAGTCGAGCGTGCGCATGTTGTGCGTACGGTCGGCCAGCTTCACCAGGATCACGCGCACGTCGCGCGCCATCGCCAGCAGCATCTTGCGGAAGCTCTCCGCCTGCGCCTGCTCGCGGCTCTGGAATTCGAGCTTGTCCAGCTTGGTCAGGCCATCGACCAGTTCGGCGACCTTGGGACCGAATTTCTCGGCCAGCTCGCTCTTGGTGATGCCCTGGTCTTCCATCACGTCGTGCAGCAGCGCCGCCATGATGGACTGCACGTCCAGCTTCCAGTCCGCGCACAGCTCGGCCACCGCCACCGGATGGGTGATGTAGGGCTCGCCGCTCTGGCGGTACTGGCCCAGGTGGGCCTCGTCGGAAAACTGGAAGGCCTCGCGTACGCGCGCCAGGTCGGGCGCCTTCAGGTACGCGAGTTTTTCCATCAGCCGGGTGATGGAGATGACCTGCTGGCGCGGCGGCACCGCCGGCTGCGAGGTCGGGCCGAAGAAGTGCCGGTATGACTGCGCCAGCACTGCATCGATAAACAGGCTGTCGGCTGCCGGCGGCGCCACTTGCTGCGCCGCGGCCAGTTCGTCCTGCACCGCCGCGCCGCGCGCCTTGGCCGCCGCCAGCGCGGGCGCGACGGCGCGCTCGCCGACGACATCGTCGCCGAGCGGATCGGGAAGATTGGGAGCGCCGGTGCGCGCGTTCACGGAAGACTGGCCCGGAATGGTGCGCTTACGCGCCGCGGGCGGGGCCGCATCGCCAGGCGCCGGCGCGACCGCGGTCGGCGACGGCTGGGAGGGAGGCTTGGAGGGCAGATGCGGCGATGGCATGGCGGCGGCCCGTTGAATCCGGCTGTAAAGCCTGGAGCAGTGCTGGCACGATGCAAGGATGAGCCATGGGCCGCCTGGTCGATCAGGTCGGGACCTTTTTCAGCATCTCGATGCCGACCTGGCCCGACGCGATCTCGCGCAGTGCCACCACGGTCGGCTTGTCCTTCGCTTCGACCTTGGGCGTGTGGCCCTGCACCAGCTGGCGCGCACGGTACGTGGCCGCCAGCGCGAGCTCGAAACGATTCGGAATGTGTTTCAGACAATCTTCGACGGTAATACGCGCCATATCAAATCCACCTTGGGACAAAACCTTGTGTTGGGTTGCCATTTTACAGCACGCGGCGGGAAACGCCGGCGGCGCCCCGCGCGCGTGCTTTCGTGCGGCCTCGGCTCAGTGGATGCCGAGCTCGATAAACAGCTCCGTATGCCGCGCCTTTTGCGAAGAAAACCGCAGACGGGTCGCGCTGACCACGTTGCGCAGCTGCTCCAGCGCGTCGTCGAATACCTCGTTGATGATCACGTAGTCAGACTCCGACGCGTGCGACATCTCGCTGCCCGCGGCCAGCAGCCGGCGCACGATCACGTTGGGCTCGTCCTGGCCGCGTTTTTTCAGGCGCTCTTCCAGCGCGGTCAGCGACGGCGGCAGGATGAAGATCTCGACCGCGTTGGAAAAGCGCTGGTGCACCTGCTGCGCGCCCTGCCAGTCGATCTCGAGCAGCACGTCGTTGCCCTGCGCCATCTGCTGCTCGATCCACACGCGCGAGGTCGCGTAGTAGTTGCCGTGCACCTCGGCCCACTCCAGGAAGTCGCCGCGGTCGCGCGCGGTGCGGAAGGCATCGACCGTGACGAAGTGGTACTCGCGGCCGTCTTCCTCGCCCGGGCGCGGCGCGCGCGTGGTGTGCGAGATCGACAGGCGGATGGCCGGGTCCTGCGCCAGCAGTGCGTTGACCAGCGTCGACTTGCCCGCGCCCGAGGGCGCCACCACCATGAAGAGGTTGCCGGGGTAGATTGTGTCGATGGCGGTGTGGGAGGTCGCCTGGGGGGCCGATGGAGAGGTTTGGCTCATGATGATTCGGTGACTGTCTTACTCTAGATTCTGGACCTGCTCGCGCATCTGCTCGATCAGCAGCTTGAGCTCCATCGAGGCGTCGGCCAGTTCCTTAGCGGCGGCCTTGGAGCCCAGCGTGTTGGCCTCGCGGTTGAGCTCCTGCATCATGAAGTCCAGGCGCTTGCCGACCTGGCCGCCCTTCTTCAGGATATGGCGCGTTTCGTTCAGGTGCGCCTGCAGCCGCGACAGCTCTTCGGCGATATCGATGCGGATGCCGTAGACGGTGGCTTCCTGGCGGATGCGCTCGGCGATCTCGTCGCGGCTCATCGACGGCATGCCCTGCGGCGCGGCCAGGTTGAAGGCTTCCTGCAGGCGCTCGGTCAGCTTTTCCTGGTGATGCGCGATCAGTTGCGGGATGGTCGGCGTCAGGCGTTCGACGATCGCCAGCATGGCGTCGATGCGCTCCGTCAGCGTGGCCTTGAGCGCCTCGCCCTCGCGGCGGCGCGCTTCCAGCAACTGGTCGAGCGCCTCGCGCGCGGCGCCGAGCACGGCCTCGCGCAGCGCTTCCTGCGACAGCTCCGGTTCGACCAGCACGCCCGGCCAGCGCAGGATCTCACCCATGCGCAGCGTGCCGGCGCTGCTGAAGGTGGCGGCCACGGTGGTTTCCAGCGCGCGGATCTGCGCCAGCAGGCTGTCGTTGAGCGCCAGCGTGGCGCCGCCGGCATCGGTGCGCTGCAGGTTGATGCGGCATTCCAGCTTGCCGCGCGACAGCTCGGCCATCAGCATCTCGCGCAGCGCCGGCTCGAATGCGCGGCATTCCTCGGGGGCCCGGAACAACAGGTCGAGGAAACGCGAATTGACAGTGCGGAATTCCACCGAAACGGACGCGGTGCGCCCGCTGGGCTCGCCCTGCGCGTTGGTCAATGGCGCCTGGCGCGTCGCCAGGCCATAGCCTGTCATGCTGTGGATCATTGCTTGTTCTCGTGATTGGCGCCGCCACACCCGAAGCCGATTGCGGCCCGCCGGCGGACGCCCGCCCGGCTGCGGCGCGGCGCAGCCTGTGGGGGCGCCCTCAAAACGTTGAAAGGCGGGCAATAACGCCCGTATTTGTGTTCTTTACAAGTGACCGATTAGCCCGGACAATCCGGAGGCAAATCCGCGGGGGCAACTCCGGTCCTATTCCCATGACAGAGCCAAAGGGCACGCCACAACCGAAGAGTGCACCGCTGCCCGTCGGCACGCTGCTGTCCAACTATCGTATTGTAAAGAAGTTGGCCAGCGGGGGGTTCAGTTTCGTCTACCTGGCCACCGACGAAACCGGCGCGCCGGTCGCCATCAAGGAGTACCTGCCGTCGTCGCTGGCGCGGCGCAACCCGGGCGAACTGATCCCCGTGGTGCCCGAGGAAAACGCCGCCGCGTTCCGGCTGGGCCTCAAGTACTTCTTCGAAGAGGGCCGCTCGCTGGCCCGCATCTCCCATCCCAGCGTGGTGCGCGTGGTGAACTTCTTCCGCGAGAACGCCACCGTCTACATGGTGATGAACTACGAGCTGGGCAAGACGCTGCAGGAGCACGTGCTGGCGGCCCGGCAGCAGGGCCGCGCCAAGGTGCTGCGCGAGCATTTCATCCGCAAGGTGTTCCACGACCTGATGAGCGGCCTGCGCGAGGTGCATATCCACAAGCTGCTGCACCTGGACATCAAGCCCGGCAACATCTACCTGCGCGAGGACGAATCGCCGATCCTGCTCGATTTCGGCGCCGCGCGGCAGACCCTGACCATGGAAGCGGCGCGCTTCCAGCCGATGTACACGCCGGGCTTTGCCGCGCCGGAGCTGTACGGCAAGCATTCCGACCTGGGCCCGTGGACCGACATCTACAGCCTGGGCGCGACGCTCTACGCCTGCATGGCCGGGCTGCCGCCGCAGGAAGCCAACCAGCGCGAGAAAGACGACCGCATGGGCGAGGCGCTGATGCGCCTGCGCAGCAGCTACACCAACGGCCTGGTCGACCTGGTCGAGTGGTGCCTGCGGCTGGAGCCGTCCGGCCGTCCGCAGAGCGTGTTCCGGCTGCAGAAGGAATTGCGCGAGCAGACCAACGCGCTGGGCGAGCAGGCGCTGTCCCCGCCCACACAGGCGCCGGCAGCCGCCCCGGCCCCGCCGGAAAAAGCGCCCGCGACCTCGCGCTTCCTGACGCTGCTGCGCCGGCGCGATGAGTCGGCACCCAGGCGGGCACCCGGCGCGAGCGTCGACTGAATCACAAACCCGGCCGCCGCGCCTGTGCGCCCGTTGCCGGGCCATCGAACCCCAAAGAAAGACAACCAGCCAACATGCGATTCTCTGTCTACCAGGAAAGCAGGAAAGGCGGCCGCCGCGTCAACCAGGACCGCATGGGCTATTGCTTCACGCGCGATGCGCTGCTGATGGTGCTGGCCGACGGCCTGGGCGGCCATGCCCACGGCGAAGTCGCCGCGCAGCAGGCGCTGCAGACGCTGGCGCGCCAGTTCCAGCTGCAGGCGCGGCCCGCGGTGCGCAACCCGGCCGAGTTCCTGCAGGACACCATCATGCTGGCGCACCGCGAGATCCACCGCCATGCCGAAGCCAACCAGATGGCCGACGTGCCCCGCACCACGGTGGTCTGCTGCCTGGTGCAGCACGGCCAGATCCACTGGGCCCATGCCGGCGATTCACGCTACTACCTGCTGCGCAAGGGCCGGCTGCTGACGCGCACGCGCGACCACTCCAAGATCGAGAACCTGCTGCAGCAGGAGCGCGTGCTGCCGATGGAGGTGGCCAACCACCCCGAGCGCAATAAGCTCTACAACTGCCTCGGCTCCCCCAACCTGCCGCTGATCGACCTGGGCGGCCCGGTGCGGCTGGAACCGGGCGACGTCGCGCTGCTCTGCTCCGACGGCCTGTGGGGGCCGCTGGACGAGCCGGCCCTGGTGGACAAGCTGTCGCGGCTGTCGGTGGTGCAGGCGGTGCCGGCGCTGATCGACCAGGCGCTGCAGCAGGCCGGCGAAGGTGCCGACAACACCACCGGCATCGCCATGATGTGGGAGCTCGACAACAACACCGCCGGCCAGGACGCGGTGATGACCGACACCCTGCCGCTCAATGCCTTCACCACCTCGATCCTGGAGCGCAGCGGCACCGACAGCGACCTGCTGTCCGAGGAAGAGATCGAGCGCTCCATCGCCGAGATCCGCGCCGCCATCGACAAGACCAGCAACCTGATGCGCTGACGTCCCCGCAAGCAGGCCGGCCGGCGCGGCGCGCCAGCGCGCCGGTGCCGGCAGCGGTAGAATCGCGGTCTCTCCCCCTTCTACCCCTTGCGGAAAAACCCTCACATGCGACCCAGCGGCCGCGCAGCCGATGCGCTGCGTTCCATCAGCCTTACCCGCCACTACACCCGCCACGCCGAAGGCTCCGTCCTGTGCGCCTTTGGCGATACCAGGGTGCTGTGCACCGCCAGCGTGCTGGCCAAGGTGCCGCCGCACAAGAAGGGCAGCGGCGAAGGCTGGGTCACGGCCGAATACGGCATGCTGCCGCGCGCCACGCATACGCGCTCTGACCGCGAGGCCGCGCGCGGCAAGCAGACCGGCCGCACCCAGGAAATCCAGCGCCTGATCGGCCGCGCCATGCGCTCGGTGTTCGACCTGGCGGCGCTGGGCGAATACACCATCCACCTCGACTGCGACGTGCTGCAGGCCGACGGCGGCACCCGCACCGCGGCCATCACCGGCGCCTTTGTCGCCGCCCACGACGCGGTCTCGACCATGCTGCGCGACGGCCTGATCGCCGCCAGCCCGATCCGCGACCACGTCGCGGCGGTCTCGGTCGGCATGGTCGAAGGCGTGCCGGTGCTGGACCTCGACTATGCCGAAGACAGCAGCTGCGACACCGACATGAACGTGGTCATGACCGGCAGCGGCGGCTTTGTCGAGGTGCAGGGCACGGCCGAAGGCGCGCCCTTCAGCCGCGCCGACCTGGACGCCATGACGCGCCTGGCCGAAGCCGGCATCGCCCGCCTGGTGCAGCACCAGCGCGAAGCGCTGGGCCTGGCCTGAGCCACGGAGCCCGTCATGCAACGCCTGGTACTGGCTTCCAACAATCCCGGCAAGCTGCGCGAATTCGGCGCGCTGCTGGCCCCGCTCGGCTTTGACGTGGTGAACCAGGGCGAGCTCGGCATCCCCGAGGCCGAAGAGCCCTTCGCCACCTTTGTCGAGAACGCGCTGACCAAGGCCCGCCATGCCAGCCGGCTCGCCGGCCTGCCGGCGCTGGCCGACGACTCCGGCATCTGCGTACAGGCGCTGGGCGGCGCGCCCGGGGTCTATTCCGCGCGCTATGCGCAGATGGCGGGGCAGCCCAGGTCGGATACGGCCAACAACGCCCACCTGGTGACGCAGCTGGCCGGCCAGCGCAACCGCCACGCGTACTACTACTGCGTGCTGGTGTTCGTGCGCCACGCCGAAGACCCGTGCCCGATCATTGCCGAAGGCGTGTGGCACGGCGAAGTCGTCGACACGCCGCGCGGCGCGGGCGGCTTCGGCTACGACCCGCACTTCCTGCTGCCGGCGCTGGGCAAGACCGCCGCCGAGCTGCCGCCCGAAGAGAAGAACCGCGTCAGCCATCGCGCCCAGGCGCTGCGCGCGCTGGCGGCGCGGCTGCAGGCCGAGGCCGCGGAGCCTGCCGTCCGATGATTCCGATCGTACCGGCGGCCGCGTCCGCGCCCGTGGACAGCAAGCAGCTGTGGCTCAAGCCGGGGCAGATCCGCCTGTCCGGCTCGCCGCCGCTGTCGCTGTACGTGCATATCCCGTGGTGCGTGCGCAAGTGCCCGTATTGCGATTTCAACTCGCACGCCGCGCCCGGCGCCGACAACCACGAGATTCCGGAAGACCTCTACCTGGACGCGCTGCGCGCGGACCTGGAGCAGTCGCTGCCGCTGGTCTGGGGCCGCCCGGTGCATGCCGTCTTTATCGGCGGCGGCACCCCCAGCCTGCTGTCGGCGGCGGGAATGGACCGGCTGCTGTCGGATATCCGCGCCCTGCTGCCGCTCGACGCCGATGCCGAGATCACGATGGAGGCCAATCCCGGCACCTTCGAAGCCGACAAGTTCGCCAGCTACCGGGCCAGCGGCATCAACCGGCTGTCGATCGGCATCCAGAGCTTCAACGACCGGCACCTGCAGGCACTGGGGCGCATCCACGGCGGCACCGAAGCGCGCCGCGCCATCGACATCGCCCAGGCCAGCTTCGACAACATCAACCTGGACCTGATGTACGCGCTGCCCGGCCAGACGCTGCAGGAATGCCAGGCCGACGTGGAAACCGCGCTGTCGTACGGCACCACGCACCTGTCGCTGTACCACCTGACGCTCGAGCCGAACACGCTGTTCGCGAAGTTCCCGCCGGCGCTGCCGGACGACGACAGCGCCTACGCCATGCAGGACTGGATCGAAGCGCGCACCGCCGCGGCGGGCTACCGGCACTACGAAACCTCGGCCTACGCAAAACCGCATCGCGAGGCGCGCCACAACCTGAACTACTGGCGCTTCGGCGACTACCTCGGCATCGGTGCCGGCGCGCACGGCAAGCTGTCGTTCCCGCAGCGCGTGCTGCGCCAGATGCGGCACAAGCATCCGGCCACCTACATGGCGCAGGCCATGGCCGGCAACGCGGTGCAGGAAGCGCGCGACGTCGGCGCCGACGAGCTGCCGTTCGAGTTCATGCTCAACGCGCTGCGCCTGACCGACGGCGTCCCGGCATCGAGCTTCCAGGACTACACCGGGCTGCCGCTGCACACCATCAGCAAGCAGCTGGCCGAGGCCGAGAAAAAGGGCTTGCTGGAAGCGGACCTGACCACGATTCGCCCCACCGAACTGGGCCGGCGCTTCCTCAATGACCTGCAGGAGATGTTCCTGAAGGACTGAGCGCGCCGTGCGCAGACAAAAAAAGGCCACGCAAGCGCGTGGCCTTTGACTTCTGGCAAACGTCGGCCTGGCAGGTCAGTACGGAGTCGCCATGTCGTTGGCCACGCGCGCGCGCATGCCCACCTGCAGGCTGCCCAGGTTGGACTGCGTCACCGTGGCAAGGCGGCCGTCATCCAGGCGCACGTTCACGCGGTAGACCGTCTGCGTATTGCTGCCCGCACGCTTCTCGATCTGGTTGCCGGCCACGGCGCCGACCACGGCACCGCCGATGGTCGCCGCGGTCTGCCCGCGCCCGCCGCCGATCTGATGGCCCAGCAGGCCGCCCGCGGCACCGCCGATCACCGTGCCGAGCAGGCCCGAGCTGCCCTGCGTGGTGGTGACCGGCTCGATCGATTCCACGCGGCCGTAGTACACCGCGCCGGCCGGGGCCTGCGAGGTGTTGGGGTTCTGGTAACCCGGAGGCGGCGCGTTGTAGCCGGTGTTGTAGCCCTGGTCGTAGCCGCTGTTGTATGGCGCCGCACAACCGGCCAGCGCGGCCGCCGCGGCCACCGGAACGATCAGCCATGTCTTGCTTGGGATTCGCATTTTGAGTTCTCCTCTGTTGCCAGGCGAAAGCCGGGGATGCGGCACACACCGCAGTGCCCGGCACGACAATATGAGCGATGGCGCGATATGAAGGTTCCGTCTTGTCAGACAGAGCCCGACAGCGCGGCAATCGATGTGGCAGGAAATTTACGCCTGCGCCCATGCCCGCAGCGCGACTCCCCATCAAAGCGCCCGGGCCTTGTATAATGCGCGGCCAGACCGTTGCGTCTGCACGCGGCAATGCGCCGGAGGGCCTGCCCTCTCGCGCTACAATGCCCGCACTTTTCCGGAAGCGTGGCCGAGTGGTTTAAGGCAGCAGTCTTGAAAACTGCCGATGGGGTGACCCATCCGTGAGTTCGAATCTCACCGCTTCCGCCAGACAAGAAAACGGCCCGCACCAGCGACTGGTGCGGGCCGTTTTTTTTCATTCGGCATCGCGCTGCAGGTCTTGCGTCAGCAGCCGGTACGCCTCGTCTTCGGAAATCCTGAGCCGGTACTTGCACGCCAGCACACGCGCCAGGCCGCGCGCGGCGGCGGGCGGGCTGTGCCGCAACTGCTCGCGGTAGGCCTCGACCTCATAGCGCAGGCGCCAGCGCCGGCTGGCCAGGTAGAGCACGCCCATCAGGCCGCAGCTGCGCCAGAACTGGCGCACGTGGACCTTTTCATGTTCGATCAGCGCCTGGCTGGCGCCGGGACGCAGCAGGATCAGCGGACCGGGCGTGAAGCCGTCAAACCCGCGCGGGATCAGCCAGCGGGTTTCGATGACCAGGCACAGCGGCGAGCGGCAGTAGCGGAGCATGCCTGAAGCATAGCGCGCCAGCCGCGCCCGTGCCGAGACCCTGTCCCCCGGCCCGCTCGGCTCAGGCGGCCGCGCGCAGCGTCGCGGCCGGCGCAGCCGGGGCCGCCGGGGCCGTCGGCGCGGCGGCCTGGCCGCGCGAACGGCCGGAGCTGAGGTAGCCGGCGATCGATTCCTGCGTGACTTCGCCCAGGTAGGCGCCATCGGCACCCATCACCGGCAGCCAGCTGGTGTTGTGCTGGTACATGCGCGACAGCACGATGCGCAGGTGCTCGTCGAACGCGGCGGTCACCGCGAACGGCCGCATCACGTCGCTGCACTGGCCCTGGCCCGAACGCGCATCGCGCCGCGTGACGTAGCCCAGCGCCACCTGCGCGTCGTCCACCACCGGCAGGTGGCGCACGTCGGCGTCGTCCATCACGGCCAGCGCTTCGGCCAGCGGCATGTCGGGACGGCAGCTCGGCGGCATGGTGGCGGCGTCGCCGGCGCGCACCAGCAACAGGCGCTTGAGGGTGTTGTCGTGGCCGACGAAGGCCTGCACGAACTCATCGGCCGGATGCGCCAGCAGCGCGTCGGGGTGGTCGAACTGCACCAGCTGGCCGCGGCGGAACACCGCGACCTTGTCGGCCAGCTTGATGGCTTCGTCGATGTCGTGCGAGACCATGATCACGGTCTTGCCGAGCTGGCGCTGCATCTGCAGGAATTCGTTCTGGATGCTCTCGCGGTTGATCGGGTCGACCGCGCCGAAGGGCTCGTCCATCAGCAGCAGCGGCGCGTCGGCCGCGAGCGCGCGGATCACGCCGATGCGCTGCTGCTGGCCGCCGGACAGCTCGCGCGGATAGCGCGACAGCAGCCGGTTGGGATCGAGCTGCACCATCGCCATCAGCTCGCGCGCGCGTTCGCGGCACTGCTTCCTGTCCCAGCCCAGCAGGCGCGGCACCACCATGATGTTCTCTTCGATGGTCATGTTGGGGAACAGGCCGATCTGCTGGATCACATAGCCGATCTTGCGGCGCAGCGTCACGCCATCGAGGCCGCGCGTGTCCTCGCCTTCGATGCGCACCGTGCCGGAGGTGGGCTCGATCAGCCGGTTGATCATCTTCAGCGTGGTGGTCTTGCCGCAGCCCGAGGGCCCCAGGAAGACGCAGATCTCGCCGCGCGGCACCGTCAGCGAGACGGCGTCGACGGCGCGCGTTTCAGTGCCGTCTTTCTGCGGGAAGGACTTGGTGAGTTGGTCGAGTTCGATCATAGCCGGATTCCTTTCGGCGTCAGCGCCCGCTGCAGCCACTGCAGCAAGGCGTCCGCCACGATGGCGAGCACGCTGACCAGGACCGCGCCCACGGCCAGCTTGCTCATGTTGCTCTGGCTGATCGCCTGCAGGATCAGCACCCCAAGGCCACCCGCGCCGATGATGGCGGCAATGGTGGCAACCCCGATATTCATCACCACGGCGGTACGCACGCCGCCGAGAATCACCGGCACCGCCAGCGGCAGGTCCACCAGCCGCATCCGCTGCCAGGTGGTCATGCCGATGCCGCGGCCCGCTTCCTGGATGCCGGCATCGACATTGGCCAGCGCGGTGTAGGTGTTGCGCATGATCGGCAGCAGCGAGTACAGGAACACCGCCGTCACCGCCGGCACGTAGCCAAGCGCATGGCCGAAGCGCGCGAAGACCGGGATCATCAGCCCGAACAGCGCGATCGACGGCAGCGTCAGCACGATCGTCGCCAGCGCCAGCAACGGCGCGGCCAGCGCGCGGAAGCGCGTGATCACGATGCCCAGCGGCACCCCGATCAGGATCGCCAGGCCCACCGCCGAGCCCACCAGCGCCAGGTGCTCGCCGGTCATTTTCAGCAGCGTGGGCCAGCTGTGCTGCAGGTAAGAGATCAAGTCCATGCGGCCCTCCTCAGATCAGTCCGTGGCCGCGCAGGAAATCCTCCGCGACCTTGTCCACCGGCTGCTGGCCGATGTCCACCTTGTAGTTCATCTCGGTCATGCTCTCGTTGTCGAGCTTGGCAGCGAGTGCATTGAGCAGGCCGGCCAGTTCCGGATGCTTGTCGAGCACCGGCTTGCGCACCACCGGCACCGCGTTGTACGGCGGGAAAAAATGCTGGTCGTCCTCGAGCAGCACGAGGTCGAAGCCCTTGACGCGGCCGTCGGTCGCGTACACCAGGCCCAGTTCCACCTGGTTGTTCTTCAGCGCGGTGTAGAC
The DNA here is from genome assembly GCF_900249755.1 of Cupriavidus taiwanensis. Classification (NCBI taxonomy): domain Bacteria; kingdom Pseudomonadati; phylum Pseudomonadota; class Betaproteobacteria; order Burkholderiales; family Burkholderiaceae; genus Cupriavidus; species Cupriavidus taiwanensis. Next base: position 1,215,678 of record NZ_LT976853.1, on the reverse strand, counting down.
CAGGCCGGGATCGAGCTGGATCACGTCGCGGCGCGAGAACGGCAGCTGGTACAGCGCCTTGAGCGGCTCCAGCCCGTCCGGGCGCGCGGCGAATTCCATGTCCACCGCAAACGGGTGGCTGGTGTCGGCGCCGGCCTTGCGCATCTGCTCGGCAAAGGCCGACAGCGTGGTCACGCCGCTGCCGGCGCGTTCCTTCGGCATCGCCAGCGCGTAGGTGTTGTTGATGCCCGAGGCATCGAGCCACACCAGCCCGCGCGCAGCATCCATCTGCCTGACGCGCGCATAGGTTTCCTTGGCGTCGAGCTTTTCCTCGACCTTGTTGAACACGATCAGCGCGGTGCCGGTGTATTCCCACACCACGTCGAGCTGGTTGCTCTCCATCGCCTGGCGCATCAGCGTGCTGCCCAGGCCGGCGGTCAGCTCGGTACTGAAGCCCCTGGCGCGCAGGTACTTCGACGTGATCGACGACAGCAGCAGCTGCTCGGTGAAGTTCTTGCCGCCCACGCGGATCGGCGCGGACTCGGCGCGCGCTTCGGGCGCGGTGGCCAGCGCCAGCCCCGCCGCGAACGCGGTGACGGCTGCCACCAGCATGGCGGCGCGGCGCGCGCGGCGGCGGATAAATTGCATCGGATCTTTCATGTCGGCCCCTCGGTTCAGCGCGCCAGCCCGCGGCGGCGCAGGTACAGCTGCCCGGCGGCGGCAAACAGCGCATCGAGCGCCAGCGCCAGCAGCGCCGTGGCGGCCGCGCCCAGCAGCAGCAGCGGCTGGTTGTTCAGGTAGATGCCCGGGAAAATCAGTTCGCCAAGGCTGTTGGCGCCGATCAGAAACGACAGCGGCACCGTGCCCACGTTGATCACCAGCGCGATGCGGATGCCGGCCAGCATCACCGGCAGCGCGTTGGGCAGCTCCACGCGCACCAGGCGCTGCGCCGGGGTCATGCCGATGCCGCGCGCGGCTTCCAGCAGCGTGGGCGAGACATTGCGCAGGCCCTCGTAGGTGTTGCGCACGATCGGCAGCAGCGAGGCCAGCCACAGCGCCAGGATGGCGGGCCGCTCGCCGATGCCGAGCACGGCCAGCGCCAGTGCCAGCACCGCCAGCGACGGCACGGTATTGCCGACGTTGAAGACCTGCATCAGCCGGTCGGCCCAGCGGCGCATGCACGGACGGCTCAGCGCGATCCCGGCCGGGATGCCGGTGGCCAGCGCCAGCGTCATCGACAGCACCACCAGCCGCAGGTGGTCGGCCACGTCGTAGAGCAGGCGTTCCTGGTACTGGCGGATCACATCGACGCCGATCCACGCCACCAGTGCGGCCAGCGCGGCAAGCGTCAGTCCCGCCCAGGCCAGCGCCCGTGCCGGTTGCTTTGACATATTCTCCCCTTCTCCAGGCCAAAAAGCGCGCAGAACGCCACTTCCAGGCGATGGAAAACAATATGGGCTGGTGCGTGCGGAGATAGGCGCCACCAGGCCCGGTTCAGATTGCATTGCCGCCATGACCGGCACGATTGCCGGCGGACGGTCTGTGGATTCGTCCGCCGTGGGCGGGGAATCTCGATTGACGGGATGCCGTTTGGGCAGCAGTCCCTGAAGCGGCGCAACCGGCGTGCAAGGCACGTCGCGATCGGTTGGCCAGTGGCAGCGCAAATATTGAAGTTTTCCGACGCGCCGCCGGTCCATCGGCCGTTGACTGGCAAGGGCTGGCGAGGATTTCCCCACCCTGCTTCTCGCATCAACGGATGACAAAGAGAGCGCTATTATAGCGATCTTCATCGATCTTGTCACCTTTAGAGTTTCCGGCGCCGATCTGGCGCCTATCTCCGGCCTTCGCCACGCTCGCGCCGAAGGCACCGCGGACTGCACATCCCAGGCGACGATCGTTCCGGAATCGGAGCCTCGCCGTGCGTGATTTGATGCGCCGGCAGAACAATCTTTTGCCCCCGCGGCCTCTACTCATTCCGCACCAAACCACTAAATTGACTGGGTAGCCGAAACGACGGACTGGCCGGCGATCACCGCCCCAGTCCGCCCCACAGGAGCAAGACATGGACACCCGTACCCTCGCCACCATTCCCGCCGCCGCCGCGGAAACCGTGCGGCGCTCGCGCACCGTCGACCGCGTGGTGCGCGGCATCGCCACCTCGGACGGCGCCGGCGTCAAGCTGACCCGCGTGCTGACGCAGAACCTGCAGCGCCGGCTGGATCCGTTCCTGATGCTCGATGCCTTCGGCACCGACAGCAAGGACGACTACGTCGGCGGCTTCCCCGATCATCCGCACCGCGGCTTCGAGACCATCACCTACATGCTGGCCGGGCGCATGCGCCATCGCGACAGCGCCGGCAACGAGGGCCTGCTGCAGAACGGCGGCGCGCAGTGGATGGTGGCGGGCGCCGGCGTCGTCCACTCGGAAATGCCCGAGCAGGAAGACGGCCGCATGGAAGGCTTCCAGCTGTGGCTGAACCTGCCGGCCGCCGACAAGATGACCGCGCCGTGGTACCGCGACCTGCCCGCCGCCGAAATCCCGACGGTGGCGCTGCCGCAGGGCGGGACCGTGCGCGTGCTGGCCGGCGCCAGCCATGGCGTCGCCGGCGCGATCACGCGTCCGGTGACCGAGCCGGTCTATCTGGATGTGGACCTGCCGGCCGGCCAGGCCTTCGCGCAGGCGCTGCCGGCCGGGCACAACGCCTTTATCTACGTGTACCGGGGCGAGGTCTCGGTCGGCACCGGCGACGACCGCGCCGTGGTCGAAGCGCAGCGCATGGGCGTGCTCGACAACGCCGGCCAGTCCGACGGCGTCATCGTCACGGCCGAGGCCGACGCGCGCTTCCTGCTGATCGCCGGCCGCCCGCTGAACGAGCCGATCGCGCAATACGGCCCGTTCGTGATGAACACGCAGGAGCAGATCTACCAGACCCTGGCCGATTTCCGGGATGGGAGGTTTGCGGCGGGCGTGGCTGGTACGCAGGCGTAACGACATGCCGCGGGCATGCTCCCCTACCCAGGAACCTTCGCCAAGCCTTTGATTTGGTTAGTGCGACCCAAAAAAACAAAGACCCCGTCATTCCCGCGAAAGCGGGAACCCAGCGACTTTGAGAAGCGCTTGCGCTTCAAAGACACTGGGTCCCCGCCTACGCGGGGACGACGTGTCGGTTACCGGGAAGTCGGCATGGCAAGCGTGCAGGCTACTCTCTCCCGGCCAGCGGAAGAGGGGATCAAACCTCCGCGGTTCTGGCTTCTCCAGCCAACCCATAACCGCCGCTTCCGGCAAGGACGCGGCGGTTTTTTTGCGCCTCGGCCGGCACGCGACTTGCAACCACCCCGCAACCGTTGCACAGACTGGACACCGGCCCGATTCAGGCCTTCCAGCCCCCGCGCACTTATATAATTCGTCACCAATATCCGGCATCACGAAAACATGATGAATGCTGCAATGCGTCGCGGCGATGCTGCGCCACGCACTGCCGCGCTTTGACGCATCCCCCGTTGCTGCCACAACAACAACCCGAGCCGCCTCAGTGACATCACAACTCCCTCCCCGGCTGGCGCTGGCCCATATCAGCAAGCGCTACCCGGGCGTCGTCGCCAACGACGATGTCAGCCTCAGCGTCGCGCCCGGCGAGATCCATGCCGTGCTGGGCGAAAACGGCGCCGGCAAGTCCACCCTGATGAAGATCATTTTCGGCGCGGTCCGTCCGGACGCCGGCGAGATGCACTTCAACGGGGCGCCGGTCACGATCGCCAGCCCGCACGACGCCCGCAACCTGGGCATCGCCATGGTGTTCCAGCATTTCTCGCTGTTCGACACCCTGACCGTGACCGAGAACATCGCGCTGGGCCTGCCCGCCGCGCAGCAAGGCAACATGAAGCAGCTGGCCGAGCGCATCCGCGCCACCGCCGAACGCTACGGCCTGCCGCTGGAGCCCAACCGCCATGTGCATACGCTGTCGGTGGGCGAGCGCCAGCGCGTCGAGATCGTGCGCGCGCTGCTCGCCAGCCCGCAGCTGCTGATCCTGGACGAGCCCACCTCGGTGCTGACGCCGCAGGCCGTCGAAACGCTGTTCGTCACGCTGCGCCAGCTGGCCGCCGAAGGCACCAGCATCCTCTACATCAGCCACAAGCTCGACGAGATCCGCGCGCTGTGCCATCACGCCACCGTCATGCGCATGGGCAAGGTCACCGGCGTCTGCGATCCGCGCCAGGAGACCGCGGCGTCGCTGTCGCGGCTGATGATCGGCGGCGAGCCGCCGCGCGAGGCGCGCGTGGCCGCGCAGCGCGGCCCGGTGCGGCTGAGCGTGCAGGGCCTGTCGCTGCCGCGCGCGCATGCCTTCGCGACCGAGCTGAGCCAGGTCTCGCTCGATGTCCATGCGGGCGAGATCGTCGGCATCGCGGGGGTCTCGGGCAACGGCCAGCAGGAATTGCTGGCCGCGCTGTCCGGCGAAGACACGCGCGCCGACGCCACCGCGGTGCAGCTCGACGGCAAGCCGGCGGGCCGCCTCGATGCGCGCCGGCGCCGCCGCGCCGGACTGGCCTTCGTGCCGGAAGAGCGGCTGGGCCGCGGCGCGGTGCCGGGCATGAGCCTGGCCACCAATATCCTGCTGTCGCACCAGACCCCGCCCTATGTCCGGCAGGGCATGATCTCGCCCGGCGCGGCCAGCGGGCTGGCCTCGGCCGTGATCGGCCGCTTCCGCGTCAAGGCCAGCGGGCCGCATGCGCTGGCGCGCAGCCTGTCGGGCGGCAACCTGCAGAAATTCATTGTCGGCCGCGAGATCGAGAGCGGCCCGAAGGTACTGATCGTGGCACAACCCACCTGGGGCGTCGACGTCGGCGCCGCGGCGCAGATCCACAACGAGATCCTGGCGCTGAAGGCCACCGGCTGCGCCATCCTGGTGGTGTCGGAAGAGCTCGACGAGCTGTTCGCGATCTGCGACCGGCTGCACGTGATCGCCAAGGGCCGGCTGTCGCCGTCGGTGGCGACCGAGGCCGCCACGCGCGAGCAGGTCGGGCTCTGGATGAGCGGGCTGTGGCAAGGCGGCCCGGCCCATGCCGGCGCGGAGGTGGCAAGCCATGGCTGATGTGCGCACCCTCATGCCACGTTCCCCCCTCACGCTGGCGCCGCGCGGCGTGCCGTCGCGCGCGATGGCCTACGCCTCGCCGGTGCTGGCGCTGGCGCTGACGCTGTTGTTCGGCGCGCTGCTGTTCGTCGCGCTCGGCAAGGACCCCGTGGCGGCGCTCAAGGTGTTCCTGGCCGATCCGCTGCGCGACCGGCGCGCGATCGGCGAGGTGCTGCTCAAGACCGTGCCGCTGGTGCTGTGCGCGCTGGGCCTGTCGGTGTGCTACCGCGCCAACGTGTGGAATATCGGCGCCGACGGCCAGCTGATTGCCGGCGGCATCTGCGCGGGCGCGGCGGTGCTGTATTTCGATGTGCCGGGACAGACCGTCAACGGCACCGTGGTGCTGGTGCTGGCGTCGCTGGCCGGCATCGCCGGCGGCATGGCGTGGGCGTCGCTGACCGCGCTGCTGAAGGACCGCTTCAACGCCAACGAGATCCTGGTCTCGCTGATGCTCACCTATATCGCGCAGCAACTGCTGCTGTGGGTGGTCAACGGGCCGCTGAAGGACCCCAACGGCATGAACTTCCCGCAATCGAAGGTGTTCTCGTCCGAATACCTGCTGCCCAACCTGATGTCGGGCTCGCGGCTGCATGCCGGCTTTGTCGTGATGCTGGTGCTGGTGGCGGTAATGACCGTGTTCGTGTTCCGCAGCTTTGCCGGCTACCGGCTGCAGGTGGGGGGCACCGCGCCGGCGGCGGCGCGCTACGCGGGCTTCTCGGCGCGCAGCGCGCTGTGGAGCGCGCTGCTGATCTCGGGCGCCACCGCCGGGCTGGCGGGCGCGTTCGAAGTGGTCGGGCCGATCGGGCAGCTGCTGCCGTCGATCTCGCCGGGCTACGGCTTCACCGCCATCATCGTCGCCTTTATCGGGCGGCTGCATCCGGTCGGCACCGTGTTCGGCGGCATCATGATGTCGCTGTTCTATATCGGCGGCGAGATGGCGCAATCGCGCCTGGGCCTGCCGTCGGCGATCGGCTGGGTGTTCCAGGGCATGCTGCTGTTCTTCCTGCTGGCGTGCGACACGCTGATCGAAAACCGCCTGCGCTGGCGCGCCACCACGGCCTGAGCGGAGCACACAAAGAACATGGAACAACTCGCTCCCCTTATCGCCACCGCCATCAACGCCGGCACGCCGCTGCTGCTGGCGGCGCTGGGCCTGCTGATCAACGAACGCTCGGGCGTGCTCAACCTGGGCGCCGAAGGCATGATGCTGGTCGCCGCGGTGGCCGGCTTCATGGTCGGCTACCAGACCCAGTCGCCGCTGCTCGGTTTTGCCGCCGGCGCGCTGGCCGGCATGCTGATGGCCACGCTGTTCTCGTGGCTGGCGCTGGTGCTGGCCACCAACCAGGTCGCCACCGGGCTGGCGCTGTCGATCTTCGGCACCGGCCTGTCGGCCTTCATGGGCCAGCGCTTCGTCGGCTTCGCCATGCCGGCGCAGGCCAAGGCGGTGCCGGGACTGGCCGACCTGCCCTTTGTCGGGCCGGCCTTCTTCCAGCATCACTGGATGGTGTATTTCAGCCTGCTGCTGTGCTTCGCCATCATGTGGTTCCTGTTCCGCACCCGCGCCGGGCTGACGCTGCGCGCGATCGGCGAATCGCCGGAGTCCGCGCATGCGCTGGGCTACCCGGTGCGCACCATCCGCTTCGGCGCGCTGCTGTTCGGCGGCGCCTGCTGCGGGCTGGCCGGCGCTTACCTGTCATTGGTGTACACGCCGATGTGGGTCGAGAACCTGGTCGCCGGCCGCGGCTGGATCGCGCTGGCGCTGACCACCTTTGCCACCTGGCGCCCCGGGCGCGTGCTGGTCGGCGCGTGGCTGTTCGGCGCCGTGACCATCCTGCAGTTCTACCTGCAGGGCATCGGCGTGTCGGTGCCGTCGCAGTTCCTGTCGATGCTGCCGTACGCGGCCACCATCGTGGTGCTGGCGCTGATCTCGCGCAATCCGGCGTGGATACGCCTGAACATGCCGGCGTCGCTGGGCAAGCCGTTCCGCCCTGGCAACGCCTGAATTTTTTTCTGACGGAAATCCCCGAGCTACCCACAATTCACACAAGGAGAAATCATGATCGTCACGCGCAGGAAGACCCTGGCGGCGCTGGCCGCCACCGCCGTGCTGGCCCTGGCCGGCTGCGGCAAGAAAGAGGCCGACAAGCCCGCCGAACCCGCGGGCGCCGCTTCCGCACCCGCGGCCGGCCAGGCAGCCGAGCCGCTCAAGGTCGCGTTCGTCTATATCGGCCCGGTGGGCGATGCCGGCTGGACCTTCGCGCATGACAACGGCCGCAAGGCCGTCGAAGAGAAGTTCGGCAACAAGGTCAAGACCACCTTCGTCGAGAACGTGCCGGAATCCGCCGCCGACGCCGAGCGCGTGTTCCGCGACCTGGCCAGCCAGGGCAACAAGCTGATCTTCGGCACCACCTTCGGCTATATGGAGTCGATGCTCAAGGTGGCGAAGGAATTCCCGGACGTGAAGTTCGAGCACGCCACCGGCTTCAAGACCGCCGACAACCTGGCCCAGTACGACGTGCGCACCTATGAAGGCGCCTACCTCGCCGGCGTGGTCGCCGGCAAGATGAGCAAGACCGGCAAGATGGGCGTGGTGGCGTCGGTGCCCATCCCCGAGGTGATCCGCAATATCGACTCGTTCACGCTGGGCGCGCGCAGCGTCAACCCGAACGCGACGGTCAAGGTGGTGTGGGTCAACAAGTGGTTCGATCCGGGCAAGGAGCGCGAAGCCGCGACCACGCTGATCGGCCAGGGCGTCGACATGCTGATGCAGAACACCGACTCCGCCGCCGTGGTGCAGACCGCTCAGGAGAAAGGCGTGCATGCCTTCGGCTGGGACAGCGACATGAGCAAGTTCGGCGACAAGGCCCACCTGGCCGCGTCGGTGATCTCGTGGGGCGTCTACTACAACAAGGTGGTCGAAGACGTGCTCAACAACCAGTGGAAGAACAGCACCACGTGGTGGGGCCTGAAGGAAGGCATGATCGACCTGAAGAGCTACAACGCCGACGTGCCGGCTGACGTCAAGGCCCTGGTCGACGAGCGCAAGAAGGGCATCATCGACGGCAGCGCGCCGATCTGGAAGGGCCCGATCAAGGACAACACCGGCAAGGAACAGCTGGCCAAGGACCAAGTGGCCGATGACAAATTCCTGCACGGCGTGAAGTTCTATGTCGAGGGCGTGGAAGGGAAGATTCCGGGTTGATTGATTGCTCGACGGCGCTCGGGCAGGCTACAGCGAGATGCACCCAAGCCGCTCGAACTCGCCCAAGCAAGGTGTTCTCCCTCTCCCCTCACGGGGAGAGGGCCGGGGTGAGGGGCGGTTTGGCTTGGAACCACATCAAGCGAGGCCAACGGTTTTAACCCACAGGCCTCAGCCTTTGACGCTCCCTGCCCTCACCCCCGGCCCCTCTCCCGCGCGCGCGGGAGAGGGGAGCAAACTGGCAGGTTAGAAAGCGCCCCAGGCATCTCCCGGCACCCGCGGAACTTGAACCCCGCAACACCGGCCCAACCTCTCTGCGTATGCGCCAGTGTCAGGCGCGCGCCATGTGAAGGAGGCCTCTCATGTTGAAGCGTTTTTCGGCCCTGTGGACGCTGGTTCGCCGCGACGGCCGCCTGTTCTGGTATGCGCTGCGCCATCCGGACGCGCCGGCGTGGCTCAAGCCGGCAGCGATCGGCCTGCTGCTCTACGCGATCTCGCCGATCGACCTGGTGCCTGACGTCGTCGCGGGCCTCGGCATCATCGACGACGTGGTGCTGATCCCGCTGGCAGTCCACCTGATCCTCAAGCGCCTGCCGCCGCATATCCTGCGCCAGGCGCAGTCGCGCGCCACCGCGACCACGGTGCGGCCGCACTGACGCCGCC